>NZ_JBEXYN010000003.1:0-400267 GCF_040630935.1 Streptomyces sp. NPDC005722 | reverse complement strand
GGCGGCTGGGGCGCCGGGGCCGTGCCGGTTCCGGGGGTGGGGTCGGCGGCGTGGGCGGGGGCGGTCAGGCCGGTGACGCCCAGGGCGACGGCGGCGGCCAGCAGGACGGACAGACCGGTGCGGCCGGATCGGTGAACCGGTCTGGGCCGTATGCGTGTTGACATGGACGAAGGCCTCCGGCAGCCCGGTACGACCCGGGCTCGGTAGTGGGACATCGGATGCACGGCGCACCTTCGCGCCCGCGGCTCGCCCTGCACCCTGCTGGCGATCACACCCGGGTGACAAGACGAAAGCCGGGGGGAGTACGCGCAGTTGCACAGATGGGAAGCCGAAGTACGTGCGGAGGGCACCGAAGTGCCCGACGTGGTCCCGGTTCCGGCGGAAGGGCCGCTTCGTACGGCCGTGCCGCCCTCGTCGCGTACGCCCCCCGCGCTCCCGGTGTCCCCCGCGGCCGCGGACGGCCGGCACTCGCGGTGCGGCGGCGGCCGGGCCACCGGATACTGCTCACGAGCGACGCTGGAGGTCGGCGATGGGGCGTTTCGACGGGAAGACCGCGGTGGTCACCGGGGGGACCAGGGGCATCGGGCTGGCCGCCGCCGAACGCCTCGCCGCCGAGGGCGCGCACGTCTTCGTCACCGGCCGCAGTCAGCCGGAACTGCGTGACGCGGTCGCGGCGATCGGCCCGGACAGGGCCACCGCGGTGCACGGCGACGTCGCCGTCCCCGCCGACCTGGACCGGCTGTACGCCCGGGTCGGGGCCGCAGGACGGCGGATCGACATCCTCTTCGCCAACGCCGGCGGGGGACGGATGGCCCGCCTGGAGGACGTGACGGAGCGGGACTTCGACGACACCTTCGGGGCGAACGTCAAGGGCGTGCTCTTCACCGTCCAGAAGGCACTGCCGCTCCTCAACGACGGCGCCTCGGTCATCCTCACCGGCTCGACGGCGGGCAGCGGCGGGGCGGAGGCGTTCACGGTCTACAACGCCTCGAAGGCCGCGGTGCGCTCCTTCGCCCGGACGTGGGCCAACGAGCTCAAGGGGCGCGCCATCCGGGTGAACACCCTGAGCCCGGGGCCCGTCGAGACCCCGGGGGTCCACACCCTGGCCCCCGGCCCCGAGGAGAACCGCCGCCTGCTGGAGGGCCTGGTCGCCACGGTGCCGCTCGGCCGCATGGGCCGGCCCGAGGAGGTCGCCGACGTGGTCGCCTTCCTCGCGTCCGACGAGAGCAGCTTCGTCACCGGGGTGGAGCTCTTCGTCGACGGCGGCCAGCGACAGGTGTGACCCCGCCCCTCCCCCGCCCCGCCGCGCCCCACTGGAGAGACGGCCGCGGACGGCCCTGCTTGACACCCGCCGCAGGCCGACCTAGTTTCATATCGACCACTACATAACTCGCCCCCACCCCCGACGCGACGCATGCGAACGCGACGCGAAAGGCGCCACAGGCATCTCCTGCGGCGAAATGTAACAACAACGGTTACAACGCGGCGGGCGATCATCGATCGCGATACGGAGCAATTCCATGGGACAGCTTGACGGCAGGACCGCCATCGTCACGGGCGGCACCAGCGGCATCGGCCTGGCCACCGCGCGGCGGTTCGCCGCCGAGGGCGCATACGTGTTCGTCACCGGCCGCCGCAAGGACGCACTCGACGCCGCCGTGGCGGAGATCGGACCCCGCGCCACCGGTGTCCACAGCGACGTCGCCGACCCGGCGGCCCTCGACCGGCTCTACGACGCCGTCGCCCAGGCGGGGCGCCGTGTCGACGTGCTGTTCGCCAACGCGGGCGGCGGCAGCTTCTCCACCCTGGAGCAGGTCACCGAGCAGCACTTCGACGAGATCTTCGGGAGCAACGTCAAGGGCCTGCTGTTCACGGTCCAGAAGGCGCTGCCGCACCTCAACGACGGAGCCTCGGTCATCCTCACCGGCTCCACCGCGGGCTCCGTCGGCAGCGAGGCCTTCGGCGTCTACGGCGCGTCGAAGGCGGCGGTGCGCTCCTTCGCCAGGACCTGGGCCAACGAACTCAGCGGCCGCTCGATCCGGGTCAACTCCATCAGCCCCGGCCCGATCGACACACCCGGCATCGACGGCCTCGCGGCCGACGCCGAGGGGAGGGCGCAGCTCAAGGGCTTCCTCGCCGGCCAGGTGCCGCTCGGCCGGATGGGCCGGCCCGAGGAGGTCGCCGCCGCGGCCGTCTTCCTCGCCTCGGACGAGAGCACGTTCGTCACCGGCGTCGAACTCTTCGTCGACGGCGGGGCCAACCAGGTCTGAGCACCACCGGGGCCTCCCTCCCCCGGGCGGGGCCGGGGACGGCCGTCTCCGGCCCCGCCCCGCCCCGCGTCGGGCGACAACCGCACGCACCGCCACCACCGGCACCACCACCAGCACAGACGGGACACACGATGGACTTGGGACGGACAGGAATCTGGAGCATCGAGCTGCGCACGGCCGACCCCGGCGCGATCGAGGACGCCGCGGCCGAACTCGACGCGATGGGCTGGGGCACCCTGTGGATCCCGGGGCTCGGCGGCGGCGACGTCCTGGGCGACTCCGAGCGCCTGCTCGCCGCCACGCGGACGGCGCGCATCGCGGTCGGCGTGCTCAGCATCTGGCGCCACCGTGCCACGGAGACGGCGGCGGGCCACGCGCGCCTGCGGCAGCGGTACGGCCGCCGGTTCCTGCTCGGCCTGGGCGTCAGCGACGCGGCCGCCGCGCAGGGCGCGGGACGCCCCTACCGGCCCCTGTCGGACATGGGCGCCTACCTGGACGAGCTCGACGGGGCCCCGGCCCCCGTACCGGCCGAAGAGCGCGTCATGGCGGCGCTGGGGCCGAAGATGACCGGGCTCGCGGGACGCCGCACAGCGGGTGTGCACCCGTTCATGGTCACCCCCGGGCATTCGGCGGCCACCAGGGAACTGCTCGGTCCCGGCCCCCTTCTGGCGCCCTATCAGGCGGTCGTTCCGGAGCGCGATCCGTCCAGGGCCCGCGCCACCGCCCGCGGCTTCCTGGGGACGTTCCTGGCCATGGACCACTACGCCCGCAGCCTGCTGCGCCAGGGCTTCACCGAGGAGGACCTGGCCGCCGGCGGCAGCGACCGGCTCATCGACAGCGTCGTGGCCTGGGGCGACACCGAGGCCATCGGCGCGCGCGTCCGCGACCACCACCAGGCCGGGGCCGATCACGTCTGCCTGCACGTCGTCGGGACGGACTCCGCCGTCCCACTGGCCCAGTGGCGGGAACTCGCGGCGCTCGCCGGCTGAACCGGCGGGCGGCCCGCGGTGCGCGCTTCCCGGACACCTGGTTGCACGGGGCCGCGGGTCACCGCCGCCGGACGAGCGCTTCGGGGAGCGCGTCGGCGACGGTCGTCGGGGCGAGCTGCCGCTCGATGCCACCGTGCGGGCCGTCGTACACCTGCCGCAGGGGGGAGCCGGAAGGGCGTGCCGTCCCGACCGCCCTTGAGGTTCGCCCAGGCCGCACCCGATGACCACGGGTTCGGGGTCGACGCTGCCCGCGATGCGCTCCGACGCGGCCGCCGGGCCGTCATCGCGTCGGTCCGGCGCCATCCGCGCGAGCCTGTGGACAGCGACGGCCGGCCTGCTGTCGGCGCTCACGCCACGCCCGCGGACCGCCTCCTGGCCGATGTCAGCCGGCCACCGGCTCCGCGGGCCAGGCGCCCAGCGCGAGCTCGACGACCCGGTGGAGTTCCTCGCGGGTCGCACCGCCCGCGGCCTGAACGGCGAGGCCCTGGTACACCGTGATGAAGTAGCGCGCCAGATCGGCCGGATCGGCCTCGGAGGGCAGCTCTCCGTCGGCCCTCGCCTTGTCCAGCCGCAGACGGAGCGCCGTCTCGCCGGCGGCCCGGCGTGCGGTGAGTTCGTCGCGCACGGTCTGCGATCCGGGCGACGCGGCGAGCCCTCCCTGCACGGTGAGGCAGCCAGGGGGGCAGTCGGGCCGGGTCGTGGCGTCCGCGGCGCCGTGCAGCAGCCGCTCCACGACCCGGCGCGCGCCGGGCTCGGCGAAGGCCTCGCGGATGTACCGGGCGGGGCCGTCGGCGTAGTGGTCGAGGACCCGCTTGAACAGCTCCTCCTTGTTGCCGAAGGCGCCGTAGAGGCTCGGCGGGTTGATGCCCATGGCCCGCGTGAGGTCCGAGATGCCGGTGCCCTCGTAGCCCTGGCGCCAGAACACCTCGAGCGCCCGGTCCAGCACCTCGTCCACGTCGAAGGCGCGCGGCCGTCCTCCCGCCATCGTGACCTCCCGACCCGTCGATCTGTAACGCCCGCTATAATACCGCGCCGACGAGGGCGCGGGAGACCGACCCGCGCCGCCCGGCCGTCCGGGAGACGGCCTGGCCCGGCATAATTCCCGGGCCGTCCGGGCGGCAGGGGTGAAAGGCTGACCCGGAATCCGCAACGGAGGAAGTGAGCATCCAGTGACCGACGACGACCGCGTGGGCCCGCCGCTGCTGGGCGGGGAGCGCGAGACGCTCCGGGCGTTCCTCGACTACCACCGCGCCACGCTGGCCATGAAGTGCCGGGGGCTCTCGGACGAGGAACTCCGGCAGCAGTCGATGCCTCCCTCCACCCTGTCGCTGCTCGGGCTCGTGCGGCACATGGCGGAGGTGGAACGCGCCTGGTTCCGCAGGGTGTTCGAGGACAACGACGCGCCCATGGTGTGGTCCGACAGGATCGACTTCCAGGCCGCCTACGACGCGAGCGCGTCCACCCGGGCCGAGGCCTTCACTGCCTGGGAGGCCGAGGTGGCGAACTCCCGGCGGATCGAGGAGGCGGCCGCGTCCCTGGCGGTGACCGGGCACCAGCCCCGCTGGGACGAGGACGTCTCCCTGCGGATGGTGATGGTGCACGTCCTCCTCGAGTACGGCCGCCACAACGGGCACGCGGACTTCCTCCGCGAGGGCGTCGACGGCACCGTGGGCGCCTGACCGCCCGCGGCGGAGCCGGGACACCCGCGACGCCGGGGAGGCCGGGGCCACGGCCCGGGGTGGCCGATCGCGCGGGCGCCGGAGAAGCTGGGCGTACCGGGCGTTCGGAAAGCCCGTGAACGGACCGAGGTGATCACCGATGTCGGACGAGAGCGTGAACCACCCGGGTCTGATCGTCCCGGTCGGCCACGTGGAGCCCGTACCGCGGCGCATCCGGGCGCAGCTCGGGGGCCGTACCGTCCTCGACACCCGGCATGCCCTGTACGTGTGGGAGTGGCCCGGCTACCCGCAGTACAGCATCCCCATGAAGGACCTCACCGGGGCGGAGCTCACCGACGACGGCCGGGCCGGCCGGCTCGGCCCGGGCCCGGCGCGCCGCCATTCGCTGCGCGTCGGCACCGAGGTCCGCGAGGGCGCCGCCTGGGTGTGGGACGAGGGCGCTCCGGACCGGCTCCTGGGCACCGCGCGCTTCCGCTGGGACGCCCTCGACGCCTGGTACGAGGAGGACGAGCAGGTCTTCGTCCACCCGCGGAGCCCGTACACCAGGGTGGACGCCCTGCGCTCCTCCAGCGGCGTCCGCGTGGAGGTCGAGGGCACCGTCCTCGCCGACGCCCCGCACGCGGTCACCCTGTTCGAGACGGGCCTGCCCACCCGGTACTACGTCGAGCGCGTCCACGTCGACTGGAGCCGGCTGCGCCCCTCGGACACCGTCACGCGCTGCCCCTACAAGGGCACGACCAGCGGCTACTGGTCGTTCGACGGCGCGGGCGCCACGCACGAGGACATCGCCTGGGCGTACGACTTCCCCACCGCGGCGTGCGCCCCGGTCGCGGGCATGGTCGCGTTCTACAACGAGCACGTCGACCTGTACGTGGACGGCGTGCCGCTCCGCCGCCCCATGGCGACGTCCCGCGACGCGTGGGACCGGCGGCACCTGTGACGGCCTGAGACGAAGCCCACGCCCGGCACCGAGGGCAGCGACTTAGGCTGGCCGCATGTCTCAGCAGGTCGAAGTCGTGCAACTGCTGGTGTCGCCCGCGCACCGGTACATGGGGCGGCCCTCGGACGGGCCGTCGGCGGCGGCGGACGGGGAGCTGGTGCGCAGCGCCGAGGTGCGGAGCGGGCTCGGGCTCGTGGGCGACCGCTACTACGCGCGGCCGGCCCACCGCAACGCGGCCGTCACCATGATGGCGGCCGAGGGCCTCCCGCTGGACATCGCGCCGGGGACGGACCTGCGGCACACCCGCCGCAATGTGCTGCTCCGCGGTGTCGACATCGACGCGTACGTGGGCACGACCGTGGAACTGGACACCGGGGCGGGGCCGGTCCGGTTCGCGGTGCGGCGCCCCGCCCGGCCCTGCGCCTGGATGGACGCCGTCATCGGCCCGGGGGCGCAGCGCGCGCTGCGGGGCAGGGGCGGGGTGCGCTGCACGCCGCTGAGCGACGGGGTGCTCACCCTGGGCCCCGCTGAGTTCCGGGTCGTGGAGGACCCGCGGGAGGCGCCGTAACGCAGGCGCGTGGAACCCGTCACGCCGCGGGGCGGGAACCGGACGGCCCGGTCCGGCGTCGTTGCTGCGTGCGATCACTGGGGCGAACGGATCACGGGCGGGCGGGTACGGTGCCGGACGGCCGTGGATGGCGCGGCCGCCGCCGCTGGGACGGGGTGCCGGCGGCGCTCGCGCTCCTGCTGGCGCTGTTGATCGTGTGCCATGGGGCGGTGCCGAACGGTCCCGGCCGGCCGGGGAGCCTGCTGGAGACGTTCCTGCCGTGGCTGGGCGCGGGCGTCCCCGTCCTGCTGTGCGTCGCCCTGCTGCGGCGTTCGGGCGTCGCCCTGTGCGCGCTGCTGGTGCCGGTCGCCGCCTGGTCGGTGGTCTTCGGGGGGCTGCTGGTCCCGCACGGCGGTTCCGCGTACGACCTCGTCGCGGTGCAGCACAACGTCAGTGACGAGAACGCCGATCCGAGGGGCACGGCACGTCAACTCCTGTCGGCCGGTGGCGACATGATCGCCGTGCAGGAGCTGACGCCGTCCCTCCTGCCGCAGTTCCGCGCCGTCCTGGACGGGCCCTACCCGCACCACGTCACCTTCGGCACGGTCGGGTTGTGGTCCAGGTATCCCCTGGTGGACGGGCGCAGGACCGACATCCGGCCCGCGGGCCTGGGCGAGGACTGGGACCGCGGCCTGCGCGCGACCGCCCGGACGCCGCATGGGGACGTCGCCGTGTACGTGGCCCACCTGCCCTCGCTCCGCCTCGGCGCGAGCGGGTTCGGCTCCGCCAGGCGGGACGAGAGCGCCGCCCTCCTCGGCGCCGAGATCGCGGCGGAGCCGCTGGAGCGGGTGATCCTGCTGGGGGACCTCAACGGCACCGTCGACGACCGGGGACTCGCACCCCTCACCTCGCGGCTGCGCGCCCCGGAGTCGGGGCTCGCGTTCAGCTGGCCGGGGCGGTTCCCACTGGCGCGGATCGACCAGGTCCTGACACGTTCCGCGACGGTCTCGGACGTACGGACCCTGCCCGCGACCGGGAGCGACCACCTGCCCGTCGCCGCCCGCATCCGCTTCTGAGGCCGGCCGGGTGAATCCCGCGACGACGGACCGTTCGTGACGATCCATCAGTGACGGGCCGGATGTCACGCTGAAGTCATCAGCGGGCACGGCGAAGCACGCTGACGATCCGTCAGCAGCTTCGGCGCCGGAAGGAGCGATCCTCCGCCGCCCTGCTGACGCAAGATTAGCTGATGGTCCGTCACCCGGTTGGACATCTCTTCACATTTTTCTTATCCGGCCCGTCATACCCCCTCTCACCTGCGAGAACTCTCCACGTGACGGCACGGCCCCACCCCATTCGGCCGTACACCTCCGCCGGTCTCGGGGTGCGGAGCGGCTGCGGATGATCGCCATATAGGTCTCGAGGACGCGCTGGCAGTCGTGCCGGGGGCCACATCCCGCCTGCCCCGTCCACAAGGAGGTTCAGCTCCATGCGTGGTGCTCGTATCCTGGCGATGGCGACCATGACGGCCGCGGCGGTCGTCCTTCCGAACTCGCAGGCCTTCGCCGTGGTCGACGTCAACGTCGCCCAGAGCGGACGCTCCGTCACCGTCACCGCCAGCTCGGAGGTTTGCCAGGCGCCCGGCGCGATGGTGAACGCCAACGCCTTCCCGTCCGGCCTGCTGCGCAACGCGCTCGCCCTGAGCGCGTCCACCCCGGGCGGCCCGCTGACCGGCACCTTCACGATCCCGGAGGACGCGCCGGCGAACACCTACACGATCACCGTCAGCTGCATGATCGGCCCGAAGGCCGACCAGGGCAGCGTCGGCACCCTCACCGTTCCCGGCACGACCAGCACCAGCGGCGACCGCGACGGCGGCACCAACACGAACACGAACAACAACACCAACAACAACAGCAACAACCACAACAGCAACAACGACAACGACAACGACAACGACTACGGCGACAACAACCACGACGACGAGTACGGCGACGACTACGAGGACGACTACGGCAACTACGGCCGCGGCCACGGGCGCGACAAGTGCTCCTGGGGCGGGCACGGCCGGGGCGGCCACGGAGGCCGCGGTGACGACAACGGCGACGACAACGGCCGCGGCGGCTACGGCGACCGGGGCGGGTACGGCGACCGCGGCGGCCACGGGGACCGGGACCGCAAGTGCCACAAGCGCCACTACGGCCACGGCGGCCGTGACAACGACCGCGACAACAACAACGGGAACGGCAACGACAACGACAACGACTACGGCGCTCCCGACACCGGCTTCGGCGGCGGCTCGACCGGCATGAACACCGCCGAGAGCCTCGTCGGCGCCTCCCTCCTGGCCGCCGCGGCGGCGGGCGGGGTGTTCCTGCTGCGCCGCCGTCGCACCCAGGGCGGCGAGGCCTGACATCCCGCACCCCTCCGCACGGCACTCCGCCCCGGGCCCGCACACGGGCCCGGGGCGGGCTGCCGTCCACCGCCTGTCGGCCGCACGGACGCGGCCCGGCGACCGGCCGGCGGGCCCGGCGCCGTTCACTCCACCGGCCCAGGCGAACGCTCCCGCCGGACACGGTGCGTGGTGCACTGATCACGCACCGGAAGGTGAAGGAGAGACGTGGCGATGACGGAAGCCCGGACCACCGGCCCCATATCCCGCGGACCCCGGCGCGGGCGCCACCACGCGGCGCTCGCCGTGCTCTGGACCTGCGCACTCCTGGTGACCGCCTGCGCGGCGGACCCGCCGGGGCGACGCGCGGGCCACGGCCCGGCGGGGCCCACGGGCACCGGCGCCACGGCGGCCGTTCCCCCCGGGCTGACCGGCTACTACCGGCAGGAGCTCGACTGGAGGCCCTGCCCGGAGCAGCCGTCGTTCCAGTGCACCACCCTGCGGGCCCCGCTGGACTACGCCCACCCGCAGGCGGGCGACATCCGTCTGGCGGCGACCCGCAGGAAGGCGACCGGGACCGGCCGGCGCATCGGCTCGCTGCTGTTCAACCCGGGCGGCCCCGGGGAACCCGCGATCACCTCGCTGTGGTCGTACGCCGGGTCCTTCTCACCGGCCGTACGGGCCGCCTACGACCTGGTCGCCGTCGACCCGCGCGGGGTCGGCTCCAGCACCCCGGTCCGATGCGCCACGGGTACGGCCGGCGCCCTTCCCGGCGTGCGGGGCGCGCCGCGCGCGGCCGGTCCGGACGCCGCCGGAGCCGGCGCGGCGGAACCGGACTTCGCCGCGGCCGACGCGTCGGCCCGGGAGACCGCCGACGCGTGCGAACGCGGCGCGGGGTCCCTGCTCCCCCACGTCGGCACGCTCGACTCGGCCCGCGACATGGAACTCCTGCGGGTCCTCCTCGACGACGAGCGGTTGCACTACCTCGGCTTCTCCTACGGCTCCTACCTCGGTGCGAGCTACGCCGGCCTCTACCCGTCGCACGTCGGGCACATGGTGCTCGACGGCGCCGTCGACCCCACGCTCGACGGCGTCCACAGCCTGCTGGGCCAGGCCCGGGGCTACCAGATCGCCTGGGACTCCTTCGTCGCCGACTGCGCCGCCCGACCGGCCTGCCCCGTCGGCCACTCGGCCGCCGAGGCGGGCCGCGCGCTGGACGCGCTGGTGGAGTCCCTCGACCGCGCGCCGTTGCGGCAGGGCAAGGACGTCGTCGTCGACGGCGACACCCTCGTCAACGCGGTCACCACCGGACTCCTGGCACCCGCGTGGGAGAAGCTGCGCACCGCGCTCCGCGAGGTGCGCACCGGTGGCACCACCGCCGTACAGGAACTCAGCGGGGCCTTCGAGGACTCCGGCTTCAGCGGTGACGCGTACCTCGCGATCACCTGCCTCAGCGGCAGCCTGGGGCCGCGCGCCACTCCCGCGCAGGCGAGGGCCGCGCTCCCCGGATTCGTGCGCGTCTCGCCCCGCTTCGGCAGGTACTTCGCCGAGCAGCTGTCGACCTGTGCCCACTGGCCGGTCCCCGCGGACCAGCCGACCGGTCCCGTCACCGCGCACGGGGCGGCGCCGATCCTGGTCCTCGGCACCACGCGCGACCCGGCGACCCCCTACTCCGAGGCCCGGGCCCTGGCCCGGCTGCTCTCGTCGGGCCGGCTGCTCACCTACGACGGAGACGGCCACACCGCCTACCTCAGGTCGGTCGGATGCGTCGACGACGCGGTCGACCGCTACCTGACCGGCGGGCGGTTGCCCCCGCCGGGCACGGTCTGCACCTGAGGTCCCCAACGAGGTTGGGGGGCGCCTCGGGGTCGACCCTGATGTCCCGGGGACGGCACACGCGATGTGCTGGGGGCCCGCGCCACCGCCCCCGCATCCCAGGAGGAGCCCCATGCCCGTTCCGAGGGCGCTCGCATGAACGGCGGCCTGCTGTCCCTGGCGGCGGCCCTGCTGTCGGCCGTCTGCTACGCGACGGCGGCCGTCACCCAGGAGCGCACCGCCGCCGCCGGGAAGCGGCCGACGGGCCGGCTGTGGACGCTGGCGCTGGTCCTCCAGGCCGCCGGGGCGGGGCTGCACGCGGTCGCCCTGCGGTACGGGTCGCTGACCGTGGTGCAGGCGCTCGGCGCGCTGACCCTCGTCCTGGCGCTGCCGCTGCACGCGGCCGTCGGGCGGCACCGGGTGCGCCCGCGGGAGTGGCACGGGGCGGCGCTGACCGTGCTGGGGCTGGTGGCGCTGCTGCTCTCCACGGCGCCACCCGGAACGGAACGGGCGCTGGGCGGCGCCGAGTTGGCCCTGCTGGCCGCGATCACCGCGGCCGCGGCCCTGGCGCTGACCCGGCTGCCCTGGGGGGCCGACCGCTCGGTGCCGCGCGCGCTGCGCTTCGCGGCGGCGGCGGGTGCGGCGTTCGGGATCGCCTCGTGCCTGACCCAGGGCCTCGCGGTGCGCCTGGCCGCCCAGGGGCTCGGGGCCGCCGTCGCCGACCCCATGCTGCTGGTCGCGGGCGGCTGCACCGGCGTCCTGGCGATCGCGGGGATGGTGTGGTCGCAGGAGGCGTACCGCGGCGGGCTGGGCGTCGCACTGGCGACGGTCACGCTGGCGAACCCCCTGGTGGCGGGGTGCGTCGGTGTCCTGCTGCTCGGTGAGGGCTTCCGGGGCGGCTCGGTCGGCCTGGCGGTGGCGCTGGCGGGGGCGCTGGCCGCGGGGCGGGGGGTGGTGGTGCTGTCCCGGCCGACGCCGACGGCGGGCCGCGCGCAACGGGTGCCGGGCCCGCGGACGGCGTCGCCCGCGGTCGCCGACTAGCCGGGGACGAGGGCCGATCCCCGGCGCGCGACCGCCCGGTGGGTGCAGCATGTCCGCAGTCCGGTCGTGGCCGGGCCGCGCGGCTCGTCCTGGGGGGTCCCATGTCGCACTGCGCCTGTCCCGCCGTGCTGCCGTCCCGGTGCCGCCCCTGCGCGCACACCCTTCCGCGGCTGGCCGCCTCCGTGCTGATGGCGCCGGTCGTGCTCGTCTCGGCCGGTCTGGGCTTCGCCGTGCACCGGGCGGAGCGCGCGCAGGCGCTGGCCGAGCGGGGCCACCGGCACCTGGTGGCGGGCATCGTCTTGGAGGCGACGGGGCCGGTCTTCCACGAGCACGGCATGCGCTCGGTACCGCCGGCCCGCGCCGGCTGGGAGTACCCGCGCGGCCGCGCGCGCTCCGGGCGGGTCCCGGTGGGGCGGCCCGTCGAGGCGGGTGACCGGATACGGATCTGGGTGGACGACCGCGGCTCGCCGGCGCCGGAGCCCCACAGCACGGCCGCGGCCCGGGGAGCGGGCCTGGTGCTGGGCGTCACGAGTCTGCTGCTGTGGTCCGCGGTGGCGTGGGGGGTCCACCACTGCGTGGCCGCCCTCGCGCTGCGCGCGCGGCTGCGGACGTGGGAACGGGAGTGGGAGCGCGTGGAACCGCTGTGGTCGGGCCGGACGCCGTGACCCGGCCGGGGCGGGCGACCGGCTCAGAGGAAGAGCCGCAGGACCCGCAGACCTCGTACGTGGTCCTCGCCGGGACCCGCCTTCAGCTCCTGCGGGGGTTTCCAGTCGGCGTGCAGGGCGGCCCAGAAATCGGTCCACGCCTGGGTCTCCGTCGGCCCGCGCCCGACCGCGTCGGTCCCGGGACAGCTGACCACATAACCGTCGCCGTCCTGCTGGATCGTCACCGCTGGCTCGACCATGGCCCACCTCGCGTCCCGGTGCACCCGAATCACGTCAAGGGTCACCCGGTCGGCGCCGACGCGCAACAGCGCTCCGCGTGGGCCGTCCGGGGGACGCCGCGGGGCCGCGCACGGACGGGGGCGGCCGCCGCCGGGAGGACCGGCGGCGACCGCCCGGGGTCTTCGGGGACCCGGCGGCGGCTCGCCGGCCGGGTCGCCGGGAGCCGCCCGCTCCGTCACCAGGCCAGGACCGCGCGGCGGAAGCCCTCGGCGAGCCGGCGCAGCCGCCTGGCCGCGTAGGCGAAGACCGGGCGGAAGGCCGGGGCGGTGGCGCCGGGGCGGTGGGAGGTGTCGCTCATCTCGGGCGGCCCTTCTGGACGTGCACGGTGTGCGTCGGGACGGTCGTCAGTACGGGAGGGGCTTTCCGGACGGTGTCCGCAGGTCGATCGGAGGGCGCGACGGCGCCGGCTTCTTCGGTCGCTGGACGCGGATGCGGCGCATGGTCATCACTCCTTCGGGAACGCGGCCCGTGCAGGCCGGACCTCTTCAGTCCTACGCCGTGGACCCTGGGGCCCGCGTCAGAGAACGTCCTTGAAGCCACCCCTATGCCCGGTTCGTCCCTCCTCCCTTGGGGTGAGGCGTGGCGCCGGGGCGCGAAGTCGCTGTTCAGGAGCCTGCGGGGAAACGGGCGGGCATCTTTCCCGGGAGGGGACCAGCGGCGCTTTACCAAGTCCTTGCTTATATAAGCCGCCACTGACATAGTGACGGACGTGCACGCATTCGACGTACTCGGGGATCCGGTGCGGCGCCGCATCCTGGAGCTCCTCGCCTCCGGGGAGCAGCCGTCCGGCGCGATCACCGAGGTCATCAGAGGGGAATTCGGCATCTCGCAGCCCGCGGTGTCCCAGCACCTGAGGGTCCTGCGGGAGAACGGCTTCGCCGTGGTGCGGGCGGAGGGCACCCGCAGGCTCTACGCCGTCCAGGCCGCGCCGCTGCGCGAGGTCGACGCGTGGCTGGAGCGCTTCCGCGGCTTCTGGGAGCAGCGGCTCGACGCGCTCGGCACCGAGCTCGCCCGGGGGCGCCGGGAGCGGCGCCTGGCACAGGAACAGCGACAGCCGGGGACGGGACAGGCCCGGGACCCCGGAAGGGAACGGGAAGACACCGCATGAACATCGTCGACGAGATCAACGCCATCCACCGCGCGACCGGCAGCCGGGAGGTCTCCGGCGAGGAGGCACGCACCGTGCTCCTGAGCCGCACCTACGACGCGCCCGTGGAGGACGTGTGGGACGCCTGCACCACCGCGGAGCGGATCGGGCGCTGGTTCCTGCCCGTCACCGGGGAGCTGCGGCTCGGCGGCCGTTACCAGTTGCAGGGCAACGCCGGAGGCGAGGTCCTGCGCTGTGAGCCCCCGAAGCTGCTCCGCGTCAGCTGGGTCATGGGCGGGGCGCCCGGCTTCAGCGAGGTGGAGGTGCGGCTGACCGCGCACGACGAGGAGCGGACGCTCCTGGAACTGGAGCACGTCGCCGTCGTGCCGCCCGGCATGTGGGACCAGTTCGGGCCCGGGGCGGTCGGCGTCGGCTGGGACCTGGCACTGCTGGGCCTCGGTCTGTACCTGGCCGGTGCCGCCGTCGGGCCCGAGAAGGCCGAGGAGTGGCAGTCCTCCGACGAGGCACGGGAGTTCATGACCCGCAGCAGCCGGGCCTGGGGCACGGCGTACGCCGCATCGGGTGCCGCCGAGGACACGGCGGCCGCGGCGGTCACCGCCACGACCGGCTTCTACGTCCCGGCACGGCCCGAGTAGGCCCGCCGGCCGGTGGGCCGTGGGCCGGTGGGCCGTGGGCCGGTGGGCCGTGGGCCGGTTGCCCCACCCCGGCCCGCCGGTTTAATGTCGAAACCGGGAGAGGCGGGCGATGCAGAAGAAGGACTTCAGTGACGGACCGTGCCCGGTCGCACGGACCCTGGGCGTCGTGGGCGACTGGTGGTCGCTGCTGATCGTCAGGGACGCGCTCAACGGGGTGCGCAGGTTCAACGACTTCCACCGCGGCCTCGGCTGCGCCAAGAACATCCTGAGCAGCCGCCTCGGCAAGCTGGTGGAGCACGGGGTGCTGCGCACGGTGCCCGCCGCGGACGGGAGCCCCTACCGGGAGTACGAACTCACCGAGGAGGGCAAGGGCCTGCGCCTCGTGCTGCTCGCCCTGCGCCAGTGGGGCGAGACCAACCTCTTCGAACCCGGCGAGGAGCGCACCACCGTCGTGGACCGGGCGACCGGCCGGCCGGTGGCCCCGCTGGAGATGCGCGACGCCGACGGCCGGCCGCTCGGCCCCGACGACGTCGAGTTGCGGTCCCCGGCGCCCTGACCGGCGGGGCGGGGTGCCGGACCGCGACGGGGGAAACGCGGTCCGGCACCGCACCACGCACCTGACCGCGATGGCGCCGTTCATGCGCGCCGGGCACGGCCGGTCCGCGGGGCCCGCCCGGCACTCAGTGCGGCCGGCCGGCCGGTTCCAGGACGAAGACCGGGATCTCACGGTCGGTCTTCTTCTGGTAGTCCGCGTAGTCGGGGAACGCCTCGACGGCGCGGTCCCACCACAGGGACTTCTCCTCGCCGCTCAGCTCACGCGCCGTCATGTCCCCTCGCGCCGGGCCGTCCTGGAGCTCCACCCTGGGGTCGGCGAGCACGTTGTGGTACCAGACGGGGTTCTTGGGGGCGCCGCCCAGGGAGGCGACCACGGCGTACCGTCCGTCGTGCTCCACCCGCATGAGGGGGGTCTTGCGGATCTTCCCGCTCTTCGCGCCACGGGTCGTCAGGATGACCACGGGCAGCTCCCGCATCGTCGTCCCCTCGGTGCCCCCGGAGCTCTCGTACCGCTCGACCTGCTCGCGCACCCACGTCTGCGGACTCGGTTCGTACTCGCCCACCAGTGGCACGGGGTCCTCCTCCGTCTCGGTCGTACTGTCGCGCCCCATCCTCCCCTGCCCGCCGCCGCGTTGCGACCGAGGCGGGCGGAGCCCCCGGTCCTCCGCACCTCCCGTGCCGCCATGTGCCGGAAAAGGGCGCGCATGGTGGCGGCGGGGCGGGGCACACGCGGGGTCAGGAGGTTGACGACATGGTTCCCTTGCTGGTTGTCCTGCTGCTGGCCCTGATCCTCTTCGGGGCGGGTTTCGCGCTCAAGGCCCTGTGGTGGATCGCGCTGATCGTGCTGGTGGTGTGGCTGCTCGGCTTCGTGTTCCGGGCAGCCGAGGGCGGCGGACGACGCCGCTGGTACCGATGGTGACCTGACGGCGTCACCACAGCACGAGGGGCGGGGTCCCCGGCCGCATACGGCGGCCGGGGACCCCGCCCCTCGTACGTGGCAAGTGCCGTGGACGGGGCGCCGGTTCGGGCGGGGCTCGCCGCTCACCTCGACCACGGCCACCACGCGGAGTCCCGTCGCCGCGCGCGCCTCGCCGTCGTCGAGCATCCGTTCCCGGACCGCTGGTTCGAGCGCCGTCGGTTCGAGCGCCGCCGCGCCCCGTTCGACGAGCCGGCCGACAGGAACGGTGACCCGTGGACGGTGCCGGTCCGCCCTGCAGCCGCACAGCGGGAGCGGACCGGGCCCCGGCGCTCCCCCGCCGTGGGCCGTCCGGGTGAGGCGCCCCCGAGGGGGTCGGCGCAGCTCGGGCGCCTCGCATCCCCTGGTGGCGGTATGCCCCGGCAAGCGGTTTTTGTCCGGTGGTGGTTTGCTGCGCTTGGCGGCGGACCTGTTCTGAGAGCCCCCTCCATGGAGCCGCCGTCCCATCCCCCCTTTTCCGTCACAGCTCAAGGAGGAGCTTGATGTCGGTCTACACCCCCCAGCAGTACGGTCAGCAGCCGCAGCAGCAGTACGGCCAGCAGCAGTGGCAGCCGTGGGCAGGCCAGCAGGGCTACGGGCAGCAGGGCATCGCCCAGCAGTTCATGGGCCCGCAGGGCTACGGCCAGCAGCACTTCGGCCAGCCCGGCATGGGGCAGGGCCAGCAGCAACTGCCGCTGATGGTGACCGAGTTGTCGCTGCGCTGTGCGGCCACGGCGGTCAACGCCATGGTCGAGCAGGTCCGCGTCGACCCGCAGATCATGATGGGCATCCAGTCGCAGGGCCAAATCCCGCCGCACGCGTGGAGCAGCGTGCTCACCGAGTGCGCCCGCCGCATCGCGCCGGTCGTGCACAGCGCCCTCTGCCAGATCGCCCAGGGCCAGCAGTACGGCCAGCAGCAGTACGGCCAGTTCCAGAACGGCCAGGCGCCGTACGGGCAGGCGCCGTACGGGCAGTCGCCGTACTTCCAGCACGTCGGTCAGATGCCGCTCGGCATGTGACCGGTCTCCCGGTCGGCCGGGGCGGCCCTCGTGGGCTGCCCCGGCCGGCCGGGGCGTCCAGCCGCGGCAGCGGCGCGGTGTGGTCCAGCGCAAGGTGATCGGTGAAGGCGGAAGCGTGATGAGTGAGCAGCAGGGCAACGGCGGTACGGCGAAGGGCCAGGGCGGCGCCAAGGGCGGCCGCAGGCCCGGTGCCGGAGCGGAATCCGGCGCGGCTTACGGAGCGGGCACCGGACCGGGCGGGACGCAGCGGGACCGCGCGCAACCGTACGCGGGCGCCGCCGGGACGTACCCCGGGCAGCCGGGACGGCCGGGCCACGGCGGCCGGGGCCGTTACCTGGTGGCCCCCCGGCCGACACCCTGGCTGACCGCGGGCGTGCCGCCCGTCGAGGCCTCGGCGCTGTTCGCGCTGCTCGAGGAGGACCCGGAGGTGGAGGTGGTCGCCCAGGTGCACCCCTCGCCCCGCTCCCACGGGCCGGAGGCGATCGCCGAGCCCCACCCGGTGTGCCCCCCGGTGGTCGTGGTGACGATGCCCCACGAGCGCGCCCGGGCGCTGGCCGCCAACCCCCAGCTGGTGGTCGAGGCCGACCAGCCGCTCGTCCACCCGCCGGCTTCCTCGGCGCGGCCGGCCGTGCCGGTGCCGGACCCCGCGACGGAGGTCACCCTCCAGGAACCGTCCCGCGTCACCGTGCGGGTGACCAGCCGCGGTCGGGGTGTGGCGGACGCGCAGGTGTGGGCGACCGGCACCGGTTCGACGGCCTACGCCGTCACCGGCGCCGACGGCCGGGCGGAGCTCGTGCTCCCGGCCGACACCCCGGCGACCGTCCGTTCCCTGTACGTGCGTCCGGCGCGCGACCACTGGCCGGTGCGCACCGGCCGTCCGTTCCCGGACGACGTGACCCTGACCGGGGCCGAGGTGGAGGTGGTGGTCCGCTCCCTGGCGGAGACCTTCGAGGGCTTCCCGGACCGGCCGCTCACCGGCTGGGGCCGGCAGGCGATGCGCCTGGACGAGATCCCCCCGACCCACCGCGGCCACGGGGTGTCCGTCGCCCTGCTGGACTCCGGGGTCGACACCGCGCACCCGGACCTGAAGGACACCGTCCGTTCCGGGGCCGACTTCACCCCCGCGGCCGACGACGCGGGCTGGCGGACGGACGCGACGGGTCACGGCACGCGCTGCGCCGGCGTCGTCGCCGCCGCGGACAACCGCACCGGGGTCACCGGCATCGCCGCGGACGCCACGGTGCACGCGCTCAAGCTCTTCCCCGGTGGCCGTGTCGCCGATCTGCTGCGCGCGGTGGACCACTGCATCGCCCACGACATCGACGTCGCGCAGATCAACGTCACCTACGAGCAGCCCTCGCAACTGGCGGCGTGGAAGCTGATGGACGCGCACGCGGCCGGCATCGCCGTGATCGCCCCGGCGGGCGACACCGGGGGCGCGCTCAGCCCGCTCGCCGCGCTGCCGACCGTGCTGGCCGCGGGCGCCCTGGCGCACACCGGCACCTATCCGCCGGACAGCCCGGCGGCGGCCACCCAGCCGCCGTGGCCCGGCCCCTACCCGGCGCCCTTCACCCCCACCGGGCCCGGCGTGGACCTCACCGCGCCCGGCGCGGCCGTCGTCACCACGGCGCCCGGCGCCGGCTACGCGGTCGCCGAGGGCACCGCGATGGCGGCGGCCCACCTGACCGGTCTGGCCGCACTGCTGCTCGCGCACCACGAGCACCTGCGCGCCACGCCGTACCCGGGCGGCGCGAACCGCGCCGACCAGCTGACGGCCCTGATCCGCGCCGCCTGCCGCCCGCTGCCCGTCACCGAGCCGCTCCGTGTCGGTGCCGGGCTGCCCGACGCTCCGACCGCGCTCGGTCTCGGCACCCCGGCGGCGATGGCCGCCCCGGGCCCCGACCCCATGGCGACCGGCTCCCCCTCCCCCAACTGACCCCCGCCCCGCGGACGGTGGTCCGGCTCCGCCTCCCGGACCACCGCCCTCCCGCGCACCCCGCTCACCCCGCTCACCCCGCTCACCCCGCTCACCCCGCTCACCGCCAGTCGATCGCCCCGGAGGGTGCCGCACGCCGGGCACGGGCACGTCCAGCGGCGACCGTGCCGGCGGAGACGTCGACCGCGAGCACCGCCGGGTCCGCGGGCGAGGGGGCCGCGAGGTGGATCAGGGCCGCGGCGACGGCGTCGTGGTGGTCGTCGTCACACTCCGCGGCCGGCCGGTCGAACGCCCGGCGCATCGGCGTCGGCGGCCGTGTCGGCCGCGGTGTGGGCCCGTGCGTGCGGTGGCGGTCCTCCCAGGGTGTCGCGCACGATCGCGACCACGGCCATGTCGTCCTCCAGCGGGGCGGCCACATGGGCCAGCAGGTCGTCGGTCATCTTCCGTACGAGCTGGTCGGGGCGCCGGTCCCCCCACTCCGCGACCCGGCTCATGAGCGGGTAGAACTCCCCCGCGCCGTTGCGGGCCTCGGTCACGCCGTCGGTGTAGAGCAGCAGGCGGTCGCCCGGGGCGAAGGGGAAGGTGGTGGGGGCGTAGCTGCTCCCGGTCAGTCCCCCGAGGCCGAGCGGCGGCGCCGGTTCCGGGACGTCGAGGGTGGAGACGGTGCCGTCGTGGAGGAGCAGGGGCGGCAGGTGGCCGCAGCTGACCACCCGCACGTAGGGCTCTTCGTCGGGGATCTCGACGACGGCCGCGGTGACGAAGCGCTCCCCGATGTCGTTCTCCTCCGGTCCGTCCCATTCCTGGGTGAGTTCCCAGCGGACGCCGGCCTCCAGTGACGCCATCAGCTCGTCCAGCGGTGCCTGCCGGTGCGCGGCGGCGCGGAACGCCCCGAGGACGGTCTCGGTGTCGCCGATGGAGCCCAGGCCCTTGCCGCGCACGTCGCCGATGAGGAGCCGGGTGGCCCGCGCCGTGCGGGCGACGGCGTAGAGGTCGCCCCCGATGCGGTCGCCGTCGCCGGCGCTGCGGTACGCCGTGGCGATGGTCACCGGGCCGGCGTGTCTGGGCAGCGGCCGCAGCAGCACGCCCTGGGTCGCCTGCGACACCTCGCGCAACTCCGCGAGCTCGTGCCTGTGGCGCTCGCGCAGGGCGCTGATGAGGACGAGCAGCACGGAGAGCAGCACGAGCGAGCCGAGCTGGACGAGGACGTTCTCCGTGGACAGGGTGTGCCGCTCCGCCCCGGCCGCGATGAGCGCCAGGACGGCCGCGAGACCGATCATGGCACCGCGAACGGCTCCGGCGAAGGCGGAGGCCAGGGCCACGGGGATGACGAGCACGTGGGCGAGGTGGATGTCCTCCGGCAGGAAGGCGTCGGCGACGGGCACGGCCGCGACGATCGCGAGCATCACGGCGAGGAAGACCCTGCAACCCGATCCGATGGGATCCTGCATCGCCGAGAGACGGGACCCGAACTCCATGCGGGTGCCTCCCTTCCCGCACCCGGGCCGGGTGCGACCACGACAGCCCTGCCTCTGGGCGATCTCAACATAAGGGTATTTCGTTTTCTTCCGGACAAAATTCGCGTAAGCAAATTCACTCCCGCATATCCGGCGGCAGGGACGGCCGGCCCGGGGAGACGTACGTCCAGGTCAGGCGGCCGGCAGCTCGGCCCAGCGGGCGCTCCCGCGGCTGCGCGCGCCAACGCCGGAACCGATGCCGGAACCGATTCCGAGGCCGTCGACGATGGCGGCCCCGCGGCCGTGCTCGCCCGGGCCGCAGCTGGCTGCCCAGGCGCCGTGCCGCGGCGCGGGCCCGCCGTCCGAGACCTCGACGCGGATGACCGCCGTGCCGTCCACCTCGCCGCGGCGCAGCCGCAGGCGCAGGGCGACCGGTGGCAGCGCGTGCTCGACGGCGTTGGTGACCAGTTCCGACACGACCAGGACGGCGTCGTGGACCGCGTCCTCCGGCACGGACCAGCCGGTCAGCACGGTGCGGGCGCTGCGTCGCGCGACGGCGACGGCCACGGCCCGGTGCTCCAGCTCGCACACGTACACGTACAGCTCGGTACGGGCGGCAGGTGACGAGGTGGCGTACCAGTGCGTCATCTCCATCGCTCCCCACGCCGAAGGGCTGCTCCGCAGCGTCACCGGTATGGGGAAGGGCCCCCTGTCCGTCCCCAACGGATGCGGGGCCCCGGGACCCGCCTCCATGGTGTACCCCGCCGTGACCTCCTGAACCCCACGTGTCACAGGAGTGGTCCGGCGCCCCTCCGGGGCCCGTACCGGCGGGGCGGCGGAGGCCGGGCGGCCCGCGGCGCACGGACTGCGCGGTGCCTCGTCGAGGAGCGAACGGCCGGGAGCGGTGTCGCACCGCCGGGAGCGAGCGGCCGGCCGCACCGGCGGGCGGGCCTGACGCCTTCGGCTCGCGCCTCACAGCCATGTGACGGTACGTCACGTAACGGCCGGCGAGGGGAAGGAACGCGTCCTCGTCGTCACGCGCGTCGGGACCCTTGCGGCGCGGCCCCCGCGGTCACCCGCGCCCCGGACCCGTCTGCGATCCTGGGCGGGTGCCGCCCCCGCAGACCACCCCGGAACCGATCACGGCGGATCCGCCCGACGTCGACACCTCCCCGCTGCTCACCCAGTCCTGGCTGGACCTGGCCTTCCTCCACTGGGCGGCCGACCCGGCGGCCATCGCGCCGCTGCTGCCGGCGGGCACCGTTCCCGACACCCTCGACGGCGTCACCTACGTGGGGCTCGTCGCCTTCCGCATGCACCGCGTCGGCTGGTTCCGCCTCCCCGGTGTCCCCTACCTGGGGACCTTCCCCGAGACGAACGTACGGCTGTACTCCGTCGACGCCCACGGGCGACGCGGTGTCGTCTTCCGCTCGCTCGACGCCTCCCGGCTGATACCCGTGGCGGTCGCGCGCGCCGCGTTCCGCCTGCCGTACCTGTGGTCGCGCATGGCCGTCCGCCGCGACGGCGACACCCTCACGTACACCAGCACCCGCCGCTGGCCGGGCCCGCGCGGGGCGCACTCCCGCATCAGCGTCCGGGTCGGCGAGCCCGTCGCGGAGCCCACCGGACTGGAGCACTTCCTCACGGCGCGCTGGGGGCTGCACAACACCTTCTTCGAGCGGCCGGTCTACCTGCCGAACTCGCACCCCCGCTGGCCCCTCCACCGCGCCGAGCTGCTCCACTGCGACGAGACCCTGGTCACGGCCGCCGGACTCCCCGCCCCCGTGGGGCCGCCGGTGAGCGTCCTGTACTCGCCCGGCGTCCCGGTCCGCTTCGGCCGCCCCTCCCGGCCGGGCGGCATCCCCACGCCCTGACCACCCCATGCCCTGACCCCGCGGGCCCGCTCAGTCGGGCGGGAGGAGCGTGCCCAGCGGGCCGAGGTCGAGGTTGAGGTCGGACATGGACAGGCCGTACTGCGCGCAGAGGCCCGTCATGCGGTCGTGGAGGATCATCAGGGTGGCGCCGAGGCGTTCCTCCTCTTCCTCGGTGAGGTCGCCCGCGTCGACGCGGTGCAGCGCCTGCCGCTCCATGAGCTGACGCAGCAGCTCGACGAGGGTCAGGACCAGCTTCATCAGGTCGCGTTCGACGGTGTCCGGGTCGGTGCTGATCCGGCGCGCGGGGCGGGCCGAGGGGGTGTCGCGGGGGACGGCGGGCAGCAGGCGGAAGGCGCGGGCGGCGGCGTCCGCGACCTCGCCGAGGCGGTCCGGGGGAAGGTCGTCCCCGGGGCGTGCGGGGGGTGTCACGGGCCCGGCCCCGGGGCCCACGGCGAGGGGTTGCGTTCGCTGATGGAGACGATGAGCGCACGCAGGGAGATGCGGACGAGGTCGATGTCGGCGATGGACAGCACCACGTCGCCGGTGAGGACCACTCCGCCGCTGAGGAGGCGGTCGAGCAGGTCGACGAGGGCCACCTGACGTTCCGCCAGCGGTTCGCGGGCCTGGCCGGCCGCGGTCATGGCGCCGCGTCCGCCGCGTCCGCCGGGTCGGCATCGTCCGCCCGATCCGCCGCGGGCCCCGGGGTGCCGGGGAGGGCGGCGAAGGAGTACGGGGCCCAGGGGCCGGTGACGTCGACCCGCACCCCGGGCAGTCCTTCGCCGGCGGCGAGGGCGCGGCTGCGGAAGGCCTCGGCCCGTGCGTGCGCGACGAGGAAGGCGTCGTTGAGCACGTTCTCCCCCGCGCCGGCGGCGAGCCGGCCCTGCTGCACACGGTGCCGGGCGTGCCCCGCGGCCAGTTCGCGGCCGATCGCCTCGACGCGTGCGGCGGCTTCCTCCGCCGCGCGGTAGGCCTCGTCGCGGGAGTGCCGCTGGGCGTGGCGGGCCCTCAGGTAGGCGCGGCCCGGGCTGAGGTCGTCGGCGGCGCCGGTGGCCCCGGCGGCCGCCGCCGGGGCGTCCACGTAGACCTTGACGCCCCATTCGAGGTGTCCGGTCAGCCGCTCCAGGACGCCGGTGAACGCCGCGTCGTCGTCCCGCAGCACCTGGCGGACGCGTTCGTCGTCGAGGTAGACCGTGGCGAGCCGCAGCGGCAGCACGGTGGTGTGCGCCGAGAGCTCCTCGATGACGGTGTGGTGGGCGCGGGCGACGGCCTCCAGCCAGTCCAGGTCCTCCAGGTGCCGCCGCAGGGCGTCCTCGTGGAAGTCCGCGGCGGGTACCGGGCTGACGGCGGCGGCCAGCGGACCGGACGTCACCAGCCGTACGGGGGCGGCTGCGACACCCGTCAGCGCCTCCATCGCGCCCGCCGGCACACCCCCGTCACGGAGCACGGCGTACGCGTAGCTGACCCGGTCATCCATCGTCGTCCGCCCCGGTGCCGCCGCGGCGGCGGTGCGTCGCCGAGGAGGAGCGCGTGCGGTGGCGGGAGGCCACGCTGCCGCTCGGGGTGTCCGTCAGCTCCCGTTCCTCCGACAGCTCGCGGCCTTCCCTCAACGCCTCGACCTCCTCGCGCAGCCGCCGGTTCTCCGCGGCGAGCGAACTCTCGCCGTGGGCGCGCGAGGAGAGCGACGGGTCGTGCTCCCACCAGTCGATGCCCATCTCCTTGGCCTTGTCGACGGAGGCCACCAGCAGCCGCAGCTTGATGGTGAGCAGTTCGATGTCGAGCAGGTTGATCTGGATGTCGCCGGCGATGACGATGCCCTTGTCCAGGACGCGTTCCAGGATGTCCGCCAGGTTGGCCGACGACCCCTGTCCGTAGGCGGACGGCTGGGGAGCGGCCCTCGTGGGGTACGAACCGAGCCGGCCGGCCGGGGAATCCGTCACAGCGTCACCTCGTCTCAGGGCGCGGCCTCACCGCGCCGGAAGGCCGCGATCTCCTCGAGGCGGTCGAGCAGTACCTCCTCGCGCTCCTCGAAGGTCTCCTCGTCGATCCGGCCGGCGAGGAGTTCCTTCTCCAGGGCGGCGAGTTCGCGTTCCACGGGCTCGGGGTCGTAGTACTCCTGCTCGGCGGCCTCCAGCACACGCTCGACGACCCAGCCGACCCCGCGCACCGGCGCCAGGGGGAGGGTGACGATCTGTGTGAACAGTCCCATGAGGCCTCCTCGCCCCGTCACACGAAGCTGTACGGCGGCAGCGGTCCGAGCAGCCGGAAGTCGCACTCCTCGCCCACCTGGTTGGCCAGGCTCAGCTGGGTGGCGAGGAACATCTCCTCCTTGCTGTCGTCCACGAGGAACGACACGCTGAGGAAGTCCTGTCCGCCGGCCGCGGTGGCCACGTCGTCGCGGACGAAGGGGCGCAGCGCCTCGACGATGCCCGCGCCGAGCGCCTGCTGGCGGGCCTGCACCTCGTTGGAGATGAGCTCGCCCAGCATCAGCGGCATGTCGGGGGAGCCGGAACCACCCCGGATCTCCTCGTTCAGGCGCCGTGCCTCGTCGTTCTCGTCGAGGATCCGGCGCAGCAGGGAGTCCTCGTCCCACGAGACCTTCAGGTGGTACTCGGCGCAGCCCTCCAGGTTCTTCAGCTGTTCCCGGAACTCCTCCGCGCGGTCCTCCAGCACGCCGCGCACGGCGTCCTCGTCGGGGGCCGTGAAGCCGAACCGCAGCGGCAGCACCGCTCCGTCGGCCATCAGCCGTTCCTGGACCTCCTGGTGGGCGAGCACGTCCCTGCGCCGGGGGCGCAGGTCGGGAGGGGCCTCGCTCACGACGGCGGAGAGGTCGCCGTTCGTCACCGTCCGCAACGGCTCGGCCGACCCGCCGACGGGCTTGAGTCCCTCCAGCCGCACCGGGTGGTCCTTCGAGGTGATGGAGTAGACGTAGACGGCCATGGTCATTCCCTCTCCCGCCGGGAGGCGCGCCTGGTGCTCCTGCGCTGTGGCCGGGGCTCCTCCTCGTACTCCGCTTCCTCCTCCTCTTCCGGCTCCTCCTCGTACTCGTCCTCGTCGTCCTGGTCGTCGCCCTTCAGGGCTCCGGTGACGGCTTCCACGGCACCGGAGAGCGCGCCCTTGGACTTGCCCTTCGCGCCGCCCTCGGTGATCTCGCCCACGATGTCCGTGAGCTGGGTGGGCTGTTTGCGGCCGGACTCCAGGTCGAGGCGGTTGCACGCCTCGGCGAAACGCAGGTACGTGTCGACGCTGGCCACGACGATGCGGGCGTCGATCTTCAGGATCTCGATGCCCACCAGCGACACGCGGACGAAGACGTCGATGACGAGCCCTCGGTCCAGGATGAGCTCCAGGACGTCGTAGAGGCTTCCCGTACCGCCCCTGGAGATGTTGCCGCCACCCTGCGGCACCACGGTCATGGCGCCTCCCTTCAGCGCCTCGTCGTCTCAGAAGCGCCGGTCGATCTGCCCCCGCGTGTAACGGCGGGTGCGTTCGTACGCCACCAGGTCGCCCTCCTCGTCGAGCTTCACGTGATAGGTGGCCATCACGCTGGTGGTCTCGGGCACCCGTTCCAACTCCAGCACCTCGACGTCCGCTTCCCAGCCCTCGTCGACGGGTCTGACCGCCGACACGGACTCCGGCCTGCGGCCGAGGAGTTCGAAGAGCTGATCGGCCGCGGAACGCATCGCCCATGCGGCGGAGCGCTTGCGCGGCCGCTCCGCACGTTCGTCGTCCCGGCCGCGCCTGGTGCCCTTGCCCCGGGCGTTCCTGTCGCTTGCGGCCATCCCCTTCTCCGGTTCCGGAGGAGCGCCACCCCCACTAAGAAACGTACTATTTCAGCATATACACCCCACAACGTGTGTGCGGCGCCGGGTCGCTTTCCGAAGGGAACGACTGATGAAGGACACGACCAAGATCGCTCTTGCCGCCGCAGTCGCCGGTGGCTACGTGCTCGGTCGCGCCAAGAAGGGGCGGCTCGCCTTCGCGATGGCGACCTTCCTCGCTGGTCGCCGCGCCGGACTCGATCCGCAACAGCTGGTCACCGAGGGTATTCGCAAGCTGCAGGACGTACCGCAGATCGCCGACCTCAACGAGCAGCTGCGCGGCGAGCTGATGGACGCCGGCCGCAAGGCCGTCGCCGCGGCCGCGGACCGCAAGCTGGCAGATCTGGCGGGCGTGTTGCACGACCGCACGGCCCGCATCGGCGCCAAGAAGGACCGCGACGAGGAGGAGGGGACGGAGGAGGAATACGAACCGGAAGAAGGGGAAGAAGAGGAGGCCCCGAAGAAGCCGAGGTCCCGGCGGCGCCGCCGCTCCCGGGCGGAGGAGGAACCCGAGGAAGCGGAAGCCGGGGACGAGGAGGAGGAAGCCGAGGACGAGGAAGCGGACGAAGGCGACGAGGAACCGCCGAGCCGCCGCCGGGCCGCGCAGCGCCGGCAGCCCAGGCCGCGGCGTGAGCCCGAGCGCAAGCCGGCCGCGAAGAAGGCGCCCGCCAAGAAGGCGCAGCCGGCGGCGAAGAAGTCCGCCGCCGCCAAGAAGACCACGGCCAAGAAGACCGCGGCACCGGCGAAGCGCACGGCGCAGAAGACGTCCGCGCCCGCCGGCAAGACCGCGGCGCGCAAGGCACCGGCGAAGAAGGCGGCGGCCAAGAAGACGTCCACACGGCGGAGGTAGCCCGATGGCCAGGACGGCACAGGACACCGGTAACGGCCAGGCCTCCGGCCTGGACCAGCTGCGCGACGAACTCGCGAACTTCGTCGGCGCCCAGGTGGGCAACCTGGCCGACAAGGCGGGCGACAAGGTCGCCGGTCTCACCGACCAGTTGGTGGGTGTGGCCGAGAACGGCGGGGTGCTCCCCAAGGCGGGCCTGAAGATCCTTCAGGGCGAGTCACCGCTCAAGGCCATCGGAGGCAGCGTGCTCGACAAGGCGAAGCAGGCGCTCGGCGGCGGCAAGAAGGGGAAGGGCCGCAAGTCCGGGACGCAGAAGGTGACGAACATCGTCGAGGTCCAGGACGTCGGCGTCCCGATCCGGTTCGCCTACGACCACTGGACGCAGTTCGAGAAGTTCAGCGCCTTCACCAAGGGCGTGCGCAGCGTCTCCAAGGGCGACGACACGTCGAGCGACTGGAAGGTCAAGGTGGGCCCCTCGACCCGCGGCTGGAAGGCCACGGTCGTCGAGCAGGTCCCGGACGAGCGCATCATCTGGCACTCCGACGGCGCCAAGGGCACCACACGCGGCAGCGTCAGTTTCCACGAGCTCACGCCCACCCTGACCCGCATCGTCCTCGTCGTCGAGTACTACCCCTCCGGGCTGTTCGAGAAGACCGGCAACATATGGCGCGCCCAGGGCCGGCGGCTGCGGCTCGACTTCAAGCACTTCCAGCGCTACGTCTCGCTCACCAACGAGGAGCCCGAGGGCTGGCGCGGCGAGATCCGCGACGGCGAGGTCGTGCGCACGCACGAGGAGGCCCTCGAAGCGGAGGAGGCCGAAGAGGGCGAAGAGGGCGCGGAGGACGAGGAGTACGCCGAGGACGAGGAAGAGCCGGAGGACGAGGACTACCCCGAGGACGAGGAAGAGGACGAAGAGGACGCAGAGGACGCAGAAGAAGAGGACGAGGAGGAGGAGGGCGAGGACGAGGAGTACCCGGAGGACGAAGAGGAACCGGAGTACGAGGACGAGGAGGACGAGGAGTACGAGGACGAGGAGGAGTACGAGGGCGCGCGTCGATGACGCCCCGTCACTCCCCCGGGCCCCCGCGCGCCGGCGGACCGTGGTCGCCACGGCCCGCCGCGTCGCGTGTCAGCGGGCCAGGCGGCGGATCTCCAGGGTGTTGTCCACGCGGGTCGTCGGCCGCCCGTCGGGGTCGTTCTGGATGCGCTCGTGCTCGTCGGTCAGCACCACCTCCCACTCCCCCTCCGGGAGGCCGAGGCTCTCCAGCACCTCCTGCGGCGTCGGGAAGTGCACTTCCGGGTGCGGATCGGTCTCCCAGGCGGGGAATCCGGCGTGCCCGACGACGAGCAGCACTCCGCCGGGCGCCACGGCCGCCGCGGCGGCGCGCAGGATGCGCTCGCGGGGCATGTCGTGCGGCGAGTGCAGGAACTGCGCGGAGACGAGGTCGTAGGTGCCCCCGGGGAAGGTCTCGCCCAGGTCGTGGCGCTGCCAGTCGATGAGGCCGTCGGGGATGCCCTCCGCCTCCGCGTGGCGGGCGGCCCGCTCCAGCGCGACGCGCGAGATGTCGACGGCGGTGACCCGCCACCCCTGCCGGGCCAGCCAGACCGCGTCGGCGCCCTCGCCGCAGCCCAGGTCGAGCGCCGTGCCGGGCTTGAGGCCCCCGGTCTCACGGACCAGGACGTCGTTCGGGTTGCCGCTCCAGACGCGGTCGCTCCCGGCGTACCGGGCGTCCCAGAACTCCGCCTCGGTCCCGGCGCCGGTCGCGCCGGTGGTGCCGTCGGTCATGGATGTCGTCTCCTCTGTGCCGCGGGTGTGGACCTGCCCCCGACGATGCGGTCCGGCGCGCCCGCCGGGCAAGCCCTGTTGCCGGTTCGGCAACACGTCCGCACGCCGCCCTCTGCCCCGGCGGCGGGTCCGCGCTTATGTTGGGTGTCATGGACATCACGTCGCGTGACGAGCACCCGCTGCGCAGCCTCACGCTCGACCAGCTGCGGCGCCGGACGAGCATGAAGTGGCGTACCCACCCGGAGGACGTGCTGCCGCTGTGGGTCGCCGAGATGGACGTGCCGCTGGCCGGGCCCGTGGCCCGGGCGCTCACGGAGGCCGTCGCGGAGGGCGACACCGGGTATCCGGTGGGCACCGCGTACGCGGAGGCGCTGGCGGACTTCGCGCGTGAGCGGTGGGGCTGGGACGGCCTGGCCGTGGAGCGCGCGTCGATCGTGCCCGACGTGATGCTGGGCGTCGTCGAGATGCTGCGGCTGGTCACGGGTCCCGGGGACCCGGTGATCGTCAACTGCCCGGTGTACCCGCCGTTCTACCAGTTCGTGGCGCACATGGACCGTCAGGTGGTCGAGGCCCCGCTCGGCCCCGGCCTGCGGCTGGACCTCGCGGCGCTGGAGGCGGCCTTCGCCCGGTCCACCGGCAACGGGCGCCGGGCCGCCTACCTGCTGTGCAGCCCGCACAACCCCACTGGCACGGTGCACACCGCCGGGGAACTGGCCGCGGTGGCGGCGCTGGCCGGCTCGTACGGGGTGCGGGTCGTGGTGGACGAGATCCACGCGCCCCTGGTGACGGCGGAGGCGGTGTTCGTGCCCTACCTGAGCGTGCCCGGCGGCGAGGACGGGCTGTCGCTGATGTCCGCGTCGAAGGCGTGGAACCTGGCCGGGCTGAAGGCGGCGCTCGCCCTGGCCGGGCCTGCCGCGGCGGACGACCTGGCCCACATGCCGGAGGAGGTCGGCCACGGGCCGAGCCACCTGGGCGTCATCGCGCACACGGTGGCGCTGCGCGAGGGCGGGCCCTGGCTGGACGCCCTGTTGGACGACCTCGCCGGCAACCGGCGGCTGCTCGCCGGGCTGCTGGCCGAGCACCTGCCGGCGGTCGGCTACGCCCCGGCGCCCGGCACCTATCTGGCCTGGCTGGACTGCCGGGAGCTGGGCCTGGGCGACGACCCGGCCGCCGCCTTCCTCGACCGCGGCCGGGTCGCGCTCAGCGCGGGCCCCGCCTTCGGCACGGGCGGCGACGGGCACGCGCGGCTGAACCTCGCCACGACCCCCGAGGTGCTCACGGAGGCGGTGCGCCGGATGGCCAAGGCGGTCGGCTGACGGCCGGGTGACACCCGGGGCCGAGGTCTGAAACCTCCCTCGCCGGGTAGCCGCCTCGACGGACCGGTGCACACACCGGACGAGGCCGTCGGGACCCCGGGCCGACCGGACCCGGCACCGCGACCGGGCGCCCGGCAGTCGGCGAGTGCCCGGACGCTCCCGGCGGCGACCCAGGGAGGCGAGGACGGTGACGTACGACCCCGCGCCCGGCAACGGCGGCGCCCTGCGCGTCGTCGTGGTCGGGGCGACCGGAAACGTCGGGACGAGCCTGGTGCGGGCCCTCGGCGACGACCCGGCGGTGTCCCACGTCGTCGGCATCGCCCGCAGGATCCCCCGGGACTGGCGGCCCGCCCGCACGACGTGGGTGCGGGCGGACATCGCCGACGACAGGACGCGCCTGGCCGAGCACCTGCGCGGCGCGGACGCCGTCGTGCACCTCGCCTGGCTGCTGCAGCCCACCCACGACCCGTCGATCACGTGGCGCACCAACGTCCTGGGCGGCATCCGCGTCTTCGAGGCGGCCGCGGAGGCCGGGGTGCCGACCCTGGTGCACGCCTCGTCGGTGGCGGCGTACTCCCCCGGGCCCAAGCGGCACCCGGTCGACGAGTCCTGGCCCACGCACGGCTGGCCGGGGGCCGCGTACTGCCGGGAGAAGGCGTACGTGGAGCGCTGCCTCGACACCTTCGAGCGGGAGCACCCGCGGGTGCGCGTGGTGCGCATGCGGCCGGGCTTCATCTTCAAGCGGGAGTCGGCCGCCCAGCAACGCCGTTTGTTCGCGGGGCCGTTCCTGCCGAACCGGCTCGTACGGCCGCACCTGGTGCCGGTCGTCCCTGACCTGCCGGGTCTGCGTTTCCAGGCGCTGCACTCCGACGACGCGGCCGAGGCCTACCGGCTCGCGCTGCACCGTCCCGTACGCGGCGCCTTCAACCTGGCGGCCGATCCGCCCCTGGACGCGGGTGAACTCGCGGCGCTGCTCGGGGCTCAGGTCGTCCGCGTGCCGCGCGGGGCGGTGCGGGCGGCGCTGGCCGGGGCGTGGCGGCTGCACCTGGTGCCGGCGTCGCCGGGTCTGTTCGACGCCGTGGTCAGGCTGCCCCTGCTGGACACCGGCCGGGCCCGTCGCGAGCTGGGCTGGGAGCCCCGTCGCACCGCCACCGAGGCGATCGGGGAGTTCCTGGCGGGGCTGCGTGAGGGCGCGGGTGACACCTCGACCGCCCCGCTGGCGCCGGGCGGGGCGGGCGGCCGGCTCCACGAGGTGGCGACCGGTGTCGGCGCGCGGCCGTGAGGGCGGGGACGGGCACGACACCACGGCCTCCCGGCACGACACCACGGTCTCCCGTCACCGCGCCGCGGTCTCCCGTCACGGCCCGTCGTCGGCGTGGAGGCGTTCGGTGTCCTGCGGCTCCGCCTTGGGCACCCGATCGTCCGGGCCGTCGTCGTCGGGGCCGCCGTCCGGCATGGTCCGGGCCCTTTCGAGTTCCGCGTTGAACTCCAGGCCGAGCAGGACGGCGATGTTCGAGATCCACAGCCAGACGAGGAAGACGATGATCGCCGCCAGGCTCCCGTAGAGCCGGTTGTAGTGGGCGAAGTTGGACACGTACAGGCTGAAGAGCGCCGAGGCCGCCGCCCAGATGGCCACGGCCAGGGCGCTGCCGGCGCTCACCCAGCGGAAGCCGCCGTGCTTCACGTTGGGGGCCACCCAGTACAGCAGCGCGAGCACCAGGCCGAACAGCACCAGCATCACCGGCCACTTGACCACGCCCCAGACCGCGAGCGCGGCGTCGCCGACGCCCAGCACCTGGCCCGCCCTGCGGGCGAGGGCCCCGGTGAACACCACGCCGATCGCGATGAGCGCCGTGACGGCCAGCAGCACCACGGGGATGACGAACCTGCCGGCCAGGGTCTTCCACAGGGGCCTGCCCTCGTCGATGTCGTAGAGGGCGTTGGCGGCCCGTATGAAGGTCGCCACGTAGCCTGAGGACGACCACACGGCGACCACGACGCCGACGGCCAGGGCGAGCCCTCCCCGGCCGACGCCGTGCTGCAGCTGGCCGAGCACTCCGGTCAGCGTGTCGCGGACCGGTCCCGGCGCGAGGTCGCCGGCGTTCGCGATCAGGGGTTCGACGCTGGGACCGCCGAGCAGGCCGACGACCGACACCAGGACGAGGAGGACGGGGAAGACCGACAGCACGGCGTAGTAGGTCAGCGCCGCGGCCCAGTCGGTCAGGTGGTCCGCCCAGAACTCCTTCACCGTGCGCCGGAGCACCACGCGCCAGGACTCCTGGGGGAGCTCGGTGGGCTTGCGGGCACCGCCCTGCGTGTGGCGAGCCATGCGCGTTCACCGCCTCTGGGCACACCTGCCCCACTGGAAACACGGACAAACCACTCCATACGGCAACAGGCCACGGCGCACGTCCGGCGCCGCCGCTCAGTGCTGGAGCGCGACCTTCGCCGCCACGATGACCAGTCCCAGCACCAGGTTCACGAACCCCGCCGACACGACCTCCCAGCGGGACGCACCCACGCGGACGACGGCGGCACCGGCCCATCCGACCTGCTGGGCGACGGCGACGGACAGGGCCAGCCAGGCCGTGCCCTCCAGTCCGAGCCCCAGCAGCGGGCTCACCGCGACGGCCGCCGCCGGCAGCAGCGCCGCCTGCACGATCGGCCACTCGCGGACGCACACACGGCGGATCTCGCGCCGGGTGACCCCGCCCCCGCGCAGCCGGTCGCCGACGAAGCCCGCGTAGACGTGCGCGACCCAGAACACCAGGCCGGTGCAGATCAGCAGGAGCACCAGCTGCAGCCGCGGGTACGGGCCCGCCGAGCCGGCACCGGCCACCACCGAGGCGGCCAGCAGCGATCCGTAGACGGCGCCCGTGTAGTTGGCGCGGCCGGTCGCGGGCGCCTCCGGGGCCGTGGCCTCCTGGGGGGAGGAGCCGGCTGTCACCCCTCAAGGATCGGCGGGGCGGCCGGGGCGCGCGCGGCACGCCGTCGCGGATCCCGAGGAACGCGACGTCCGAAACCCGCCAGCGGCCCGCCCCCGCGATGCCGCACAGTGGAGGGGTGACGAGCGAGACGACCGGCGAGGACAGCAGGTACGAGGCGGTGTGCAGCCGCGACGCCCGCTTCGACGGCGAGTTCTTCTTCGCGGTGACGACGACGGGGATCTACTGCCGTCCCAGCTGCCCGGCGGTGACGCCCAAACGGCGCAACGTCCGGTTCTTCCGCACCGCCGCGGCCGCCCAGGGGTCGGGCTTCCGGGCCTGCCGCAGGTGCCGCCCGGACGCGGTGCCGGGCTCCGCGGCGTGGAACGCGCGGGCCGACGTGGTGGGACGCGCGATGCGGCTGATCGGGGACGGCGTCGTCGACCGGGAGGGCGTCGCAGGGCTGGCCGCGCGACTCGGCTACAGCGCGCGGCAGGTGCAGCGGCAGCTCAACGCCGAAGTGGGGGCCGGCCCGATCGCCCTGGCGCGGGCGCAACGTGCGCACACCGCGCGGATCCTGCTGCAGACCACCGACATGCAGGCCGCGGAGATCGCCTTCGCGGCCGGTTTCGCGAGTGTACGGCAGTTCAACGACACGGTCCGCGAGGTGTACGCGCTCACGCCGACCGCGCTGCGGCAGGCGCGCCCCGCCCGCCACGCCCACGCCCCCGCCGACGCCGCGGCCGGGGTTCCGCTGCGGCTGGCGTACCGGGGGCCGTACGACACCGGGCGGGTCTTCGACTACCTGGCGGCGCGGGCGATCGCCGGCGTCGAGGAGATCACCGGCCCTCCGGGCGGGAGGGTCTACCGGCGCACCCTCCGGCTGCCGCACGGACCGGCGGTCGCCGAGGTCGAGGAGGCGGCGCCCGAACGGGGCGGCGACTGGCTCGAATGCCGGCTGCACCTGGCCGCACTGCGCGACCTGACCACCGGAACGGAACGCGTGCGGCGCCTGTTCGACCTCGACGCCGATCCGTACGCGGTCGCCGAACGGCTCTCCGCGCACCCGTCGATGGGGGCCCTGGCCCGGAACCGCCCGGGTCTGCGCGCCCCCGGGGCCACCGACCCGCACGAACTCGCGGTGCGCGCGGTGCTGGGACAGCAGGTCACCGTGGCGGCGGGGCGGCGGCTCGGTGCGGCGCTGGTCACCACCCACGGCGAACCGCTGACGACTCCGAGCGGCGGCCTGACCCACCTGTTCCCCGACGCCGACGCGCTCGCCGGGGCGTCCCTGGAGGCGGTCGGCATGCCGCGGGCCCGGCGGGAGACGCTGCGGGGGCTGGCCCGCGCGCTCGCCGACGGCGACGTCGTCCTCGACCCCGGCACGGACCGCGACGACGCCGAGAAGGACCTGCTCGCGCTGCGCGGCATCGGGCCGTGGACGGCCGGCTACATCCGGATGCGCGCCCTGGGCGATCCCGACGTGCTGCTGGAGGGCGACGTCGCGGTGCGCGCGGGGGCCGCGCGTGCCGGTGTCCCGCTGGAGGACGCCGAGAGCTGGCGGCCGTGGCGCAGCTACGCGATGCACCTGCTGTGGAGCGCCGGTTGACCGGGGCGGCCGGGATCCGGCAGGACAGGGCCGGTGGGAAGGGACCAGTGGGAAGGCGACGTCCGAATCCCGCCGGACATCGGTGACGAACCGCCACAGAATCGTAGATGTCACTGAAGGTGTGAGGAAAGGGAAGGACCGATGACGGTCTACACGACGCTCGACAGCCCGCTGGGCGAACTGCTGCTGGTCGGCGAGGAGTCACCGACCGCGAAGGGCGGCACCGCGCTCTCCTCGCTGTCGGTGCCGGACCAGAAGGGCGGCCTCGTCGCCGCGGACCTCGCGGACGGAGCGCGCGCCGACGACGCCGCCTTCACCGAGATCACCCGCCAGCTGCGGGCGTACTTCGTCGGTGAACTGACTCACTTCGAGATCGAGTTCACCGCCGCGGGCTCCGCCTTCCAGCAGCAGGTGTGGAAGACCCTGGAGACCATCGGCTACGGCACGACGCTCACCTACGCGGACGTCGCCGAGGCGATGGGCATCCCGCGGACCTCGTCGCGCGCGGTCGGCACCGCGATCGGCCGCAACCCGCTGCTGGTCGTCCGTCCCTGCCACCGCGTGGTCGGCGCCAAGGGCGCGATCACCGGCTACGCGGGCGGGGTGGAACGCAAACGACTGCTGCTGGACCTCGAGGCCGGGCGCGGGACGGCATGAGGACGACGGCCGTGACCACCGCCGCCACGCATCCCGCACCGCCCTTCCACGAGCGGGTCGACGCCGAGGACTGGGCCGCGCTGACCGCCGGACTCGACGCCCACGGCAGCGCCCTGACCGCCCGCCCCGTCCTCTCCCCCGCCGAGTGCCGGGCAGTCGCCGCGCTCTACGACGAGCCCGGGCGGTTCCGCTCGACCGTCGACATGGCACGGCACCGCTTCGGCTCGGGGCAGTACCGCTACTTCGCGTACCCCGTCCCCGAGCCCGTGCGGGCCCTGCGGGCGGCGTTCTACCCGCGGCTGCTGCCGGTCGCCCGCGACTGGGCGGCCCGGCTGCGGCAGCCCGCGCCCTGGCCGGACACCCTCGACGAGTGGCTGGCGGCGTGCCACGCGGCGGGGCAGACCCGCCCGACACCGATCCTGCTGCGCTACGGCGCGGGCGACTGGAACGCCCTCCACCGCGACCTGTACGGGGACCTCGTCTTCCCGCTCCAGGTGGTGATCGGGCTCGACGTCCCCCGCGAGCACTACACCGGCGGCGAGTTCCTGATGACGGAGCAGCGGCCGCGGGCACAGACCCGGGGCTCGTCCACCACCCTGCCCCAGGGCCACGCGTTGGTCTTCACCACCCGCGACCGGCCCGTACGCTCGGCCCGCGGCTGGTCCGCCGGCCCGATGCGGCACGGGGTGAGCACCGTGCGCGAGGGCCGCCGCCACACCCTGGGCCTGGTCTTCCACGACGCGGCGTGACGCGGTACGTGCTGACCGGCCCGGACGGACTGCCGTTCCGCAGCGCGGTCCCGGGGACGCTGGGCGGACACCGGCGCGGCCGGCTGTACGGCCGCCTGGACTGCCCGGCCGCCCTGCGGGCCATCGCGCGCGGCGGTTACGTGCGGGAGCGGGTGTTCTTCGCGGACGAGGCGGCGGCGCTCGCCGCCGGCTACCGGCCCTGCGCCCGCTGCCTGCCGGAGCGGTACCGACAATGGAAGGCGACACCGACGGAGCGGAACGCCATGACCCACCCCGACGCACCCGCCGCGGCAGCGCCCTCGCCGCTGCTACCGCCCGACGACCTGGCCGTGCTCGACGGCGTGCCGGGGCCGCGCCCGCACACCGGGGCCGAACTCACCGTCCTGCTCGGCCTGCTCGGTGACGCCCGCCCCCGCGTGCGGGTCGTCGCCGTCGGCCACAGCCGGGATGCCGCCTCGTGTGCCGCCGCCGGCGCGTTCGCCGCGCAGTGGCGCGCGTCGGGCGGCACCGTCGTGGCCGTCGTGGACTGGCCGGAACGGGCGGCGTCCTGGCTGCGGGCCGCTCGGCGGCTCACCGCGCCCGCCCCGGACGCCTGGGTGGTGGCGGCCGCACCGGCCGGTTGGGCGCAACTGGCCCGCCGGCTGCGGCACAGCACGCCGTGGGACCCGGCCCGTACGTACGGCTTCGCCTCCCTCGCCGACGCGCGCGTGGTGGCCGCAGCGGGGGCGGGGACGCTGCAGGGCCTGCGCGGCGCGGCCGCCGACGGCGGGACGTGGCGCGTGGACCGGGGCTGGGTGACGGCCACGCCGTGGACGGGTGGTGCCCGGTGAGCGCGCTCATCCCCCGTCCCCGTCTGCGGGTGGCGCCGGGCGCGGTGCACGTGCCGGGCTGGCTCACCCTGGACGAGCAGCGGGAACTGGTCGTCGCGTGCCGCGCCTGGGCGATGGGCCCGGTGCCGATCCGGCACACCCGGCTGCCCCGCGGCGGGGTGATGTCCGTCCGCACGGTCTGCGTCGGATGGCACTGGCAGCCGTACCGGTACACCCGGACCGCGGACGACGTGAACGGCGCCCGGGTGGCCCCGTTCCCCGGCTGGATGGTGGCGCTGGGCCGCCGGGCCCTGGTCGCGGCGTACGAGGACCCGGCGGCGGGCGACGGCTACACCCCGGACACCGCGCTGATCAACTTCTACGACGGCGACGCCAGGCTCGGCATGCACCAGGACAAGGACGAACGCAGCGACGCCCCCGTCGTGTCGCTCACCATCGGCGACTCCTGCGTCTTCCGCTTCGGCAACACCGAGAACCGCAACCGCCCGTACACGGACCTGGAACTGGCCTCGGGCGACCTGTTCGTCTTCGGCGGCCCGTCCCGCTTCGCCTACCACGCGGTGCCGAAGGTGCACCCGGGCACGGGCGACCCGGACACCGGTCTCGCCTCCGGCCGGCTCAACATCACGATGCGGGTCACGGGACTGGACGACGGGACGCCCCTGGGGCCGGGGCGGCGTCCTTGACGGCGTCCGCGGTGCCCGGGCGCAGGCCGGGGGCGAGCACCAGGGTGACGGCGACGGAGACGGCGGCCATGACCGTCATCGCGGTCGCCGGGGAGGTGTGCTGGGCGACGGCCCCGGCCAGGGCGGCGCCCAGTCCCTGGCAGGCGAGCATGCCCGAGGAGTGCAGCCCGAGGGCGTGGCCGCTGAGTTCGTCCGGGGTGAGGGCCATCAGCCGTTCCTGCAGCAGCAGGCTCGCCGCGTAGCCGACGGAGGCCAGGGCGACGACGGCGGCCGCGAGCGGCAGCGCCGGGTGCAGGGCGAAGACGAGGTAGGGGGCGGCGAGCAGCAGTCGCAGCGCTGCCCCCGCGCGCTCCCGCCACCACGGCGGGACGAACCGGCCGGCCAGGGTGTCGCCGGCGAGCATGCCGCACGCGGCGGCCGCCAGGAGGAGTCCGGCGTGGTCGGGCGCGTACGGCACGAACAGCGATTCGCAGCCGACGATCAGGCCGTTGGGAACCCAGAGCGCGAGGTACACGTAGCGGCGCGGCCGGGCGGACCAGAGCAGGGCGTTGGTCCGCCAGGTCTCGGCCGCGGAGGGGCGGCCGCCCGCCCGCGGGGGCCTGGCGCGCAGTCCGGTCAGGGCGGCAGCCGCGGCCGCGAGGTAGAGGGCCGCGCCGGCGAGCAGGATGCCGCGCGGGGACAGGGCGGCCAGCAGCAGGCCGCCGGCGGCGAAGCCGCAGACCTGCATGGTGCCGGTCGCCATGTTCAGCACGGAACGGCCCAGCAGGAAGCCGCCCTTGGGGAGGACCTCGTGGAGCAGTCCGTAGCGCACGCCGCCGCCCAGGGACGCCACCAGGCCCTCGGCGGGCAGGATGACGAAGACGGCCCAGATCGGCAGCCCGGGGACGGCCAGTACGGCGGTGCCGAGGGCGAAGAGCAGGGCGACCGCGGTGAGTGCGGCGCGCGGCGGCAGCCGGTCGGCCGCCGAGAGCAGGGTCGTCGCACCCACCACCTGGGCGAGGGACGGGCCGAACATGGCGACGGCGGACAGCAGCGGCGATCCTGTGGCGTCGTAGACCAGGGTGCTCAGGGCCAGTCCGCTCACCGTCTGCGCGGCGACCTGTCCGGTGGAGACCAGGAAGAGCGGGGTGAACTCCCGTGTGCGGAAGAGCTCTTGGTAGGTGCGCATGGCCCGAGTCTCGGGGCCGCCGGATCGGGCGGTTAATGTTTCGCACAGGCGCGAAACCCGAGGCGCCACACGCGAGGCGCGAGACCTGAGGCGCGAAAGCTGAGGAGGGCGGGGCATGGGCTGGTGGCTGGTCGACGCGGAGACGCTGGTGGGCAGCCGGTTCGTCGTCTCCCCGCTGGCCGAGGCGATCGCGGCCCTGAAGCTGCTCGACCGGGGCACGGCCGCACACCCCGGGGAACGCGGCTGGCTCGCCGCGCACCTGCCCGCGTACCGGGAGCGGCTGGCCGCCGACCCGGTGACCGGGCTGCTGGTGCGCGCCGCCCTGGGGCGCACCTGGAACGCGGACTTCCTCACGCCCACGCCCACCGGAGAGGGGGGTGCGGGCTTCGAGGAGGAGCTGGAGCGGATCCGGCGGACCCCGCCGGACGCCGCCCGGGAGCATCTGACCGTGTCGCTCGGCGGACCGCTCCCCGATCTGCTGCGCCGCGCGGACCTGCCGGAGCGCGCGGCGGACGTCGTTGCCTGGGTGTGGACGCACACGGTGCTGCCGGAGTGGCCGCGGCGCCGGCGGGTCATCGAGGCCGACATCGTGGCGCGCACCGCCCAGTTGGGCCGCGGCGGCTGGGCGGAGGCGCTGGACGACCTGCGGCGGGGGATGCGCTGGCTCGGCGAGGGCCGCCTGCAGATCAACACGCGGGACTACCCGCCGCGCGACCTGTCCGGCGCCCGGCTGATGTTCGTGCCCGTCACCCCGCGGACCGGCTGGGTGTCCTGGGACGACGCGGTGCGGTACGCGGTGGTGTACCCGTGCTCGGGGGCACTGGCGGAGGCGGGCCGGCAGCCGGTCCCCGAGGCGCTGGGCGCGCTGCTCGGCCCGGCGCGTGCGGCGGTCCTCGTGCTGCTGGCGACACCGCTGAGCACCACGCAGCTGGTCGCCCTGACGGGCCAGGGGCTGGGCTCGGTGGGGCGTCATCTGAAGGTGCTGCTGGACGCCCGTCTGGTGCGGCGGCGGCGAGCGGGCCGTTCCGTGCTCTACTACCGGACGGAGACCGGCGACGCCCTGGTCGCGGCCCAGCGGGACGGCTGAGTACCCCGGCGGGACGGCTGAACGGCCGCGCGGGACGGCTGAGGGAAGGAGCACCGGGCATGGTCCACAGACCCGTGCCGTTCGACGAGCTCGACCGCAAGATCGTCGCGGCCCTGATCGCGAACGCCAGGACGAGCTTCGCCGAGATCGGCGCGGACATCGGCCTGTCGGCCACCGCCGTCAAGCGGCGCGTGGACCGGCTGCGCGAGTCCGGCGTCATCACCGGCTTCACCGCCACGGTCCGGCCCGCCGCGCTGGGCTGGCGCACGGAGGCGTACGTGGAGGTGTACTGCGAGGGCGCGGCGCCGCCCCGGCGGCTGGCCGAGGTCGTCAGGAACCACCCGGAGATCACGGCGGCGATGACGGTGACGGGCGGCGCGGACGCGCTGCTGCACGTCCGGGCCACCGACGTCGGGCACTTCGAGGAGGTCCTGGAGCGGATCAGGACCGAGCCCTTCATCCGGAAGACGATCAGCTACATGGTGCTGTCGCACCTGCTGCCGGAGAGCCCGGAGGCGGGGGCGGGGCGGTCCGCCGCGGAGGGCGCAGCGGAGCTGCGCTGAAGGGCCGCTCGACGCAGCATCGCTGCGCCTGCGCGCAGCGCCCGGATCTTGTCGTGCGCGGCCCGCGATTCCTACCGTTGAGCCGTTCCCCCCGGCCGTCCCGCAGGAAGCGGAGGAGTTCGCCGTGCCCGATTACCGTGTGGCCCGCCCCCGGCGTTATCTGGTCTGCCCGCCGGAGCACTTCGACGTGCGGTACGCGATCAACCCGTGGATGCGGGAGGGCGTGCGGGTCGACACCGCGCTGGCCCGGGAGCAGTGGGCCGCGCTGGTGCGGGCCTACCGGGAGCACGGTCACACGGTGGAGTCCGTCGAGCCCGTCCCGGGGCTGCCCGACATGGTGTTCGCCGCCAACTCCGCGCTCGTGGTCGAGGGGCGGGTGTTCGGCTCGTCCTTCCACGCGCCCGAACGCCGCCCGGAGGCCGACGAGTACGCGGCCTGGTTCAAGGCGGCCGGTTACCAGGTGCACCGGCCGGTGCCGGTCTGCGAGGGGGAGGGCGACCTGGTGCCGGTCGGCGGGGTCGTGCTCGCCGGTACGGGCTTCCGCACCGTGCGGGCGGCGCACGTCGAGGTGCAGGAGTTCTTCGGCGTGCCGACGATCGGCCTGCAGTTGGTGGACCCCCGCTTCTACCACCTGGACACCGCGCTGTTCGTCCTCGACGACGGCGCGGGCGGCGGCCCGGCGAACATCGCGTACCACCCGGGGGCGTTCTCCCCCGGGAGCCGTGAGGTGCTGCGCCGGATGTTCCCGGACGCGGTCGTCGCCACCGCGGACGACGCGCTGGCGTTCGGCCTCAACTCGGTGTCGGACGGGCGGCACGTGTTCGTGGCGCCCGCCGCGACGGGGCTGGTCGAGCAGCTCGCCGGGCGGGGCTACGTGCCCGTCCCCGTCGACCTCACGGAGTTCCACAAGGCCGGCGGGGGCATCAAGTGCTGTACGCAGGAGCTCCGCCCGGCGGTGTGAGCCGCGGGACCGCCGCCCGCGGCTCCGTGCACGGTCCCTGCCCGCGGCCCCCGGCCGGGGTCACGCGGGCAGGGACCGGTTGAACAGGCGTACCTGGCCGCGGGCGATCGGGCGGCCCGCGGCGTCGGTGATCACCACCAGCCACAGTTGCAGGCTCCGGCCCTGCTGCAGGGGGGTGCCGCGGACGTCGAGGCGGCCCCTGACGTACGGGAGCAGGAAGTCCGTCTGGTTGCCGACGCAGACGGCGAACCGTTCCTCGGACCGCACCGCGTAGGAGGCGCCGACGCTGGCCACGCTCTCGATGACGGTGGAGTAGAGGCCGCCGTGGGTGATCCCCCACGGGGTGTGGTGCTCCTCCGTGGCCTCCAGGTGGGCGGTGACCTCCTGGGCGCTGATCGTGTCGAACCGCAGCCCGACGGCGCGCAGGAAGGCTCCGGCGGCTTCCGGATCGAGGTCGGGGTCCTTCCTCTCCGTCATCGTGCTTCCTTCCTGTCGTCCGGTGCCGTGGGCGGGGTCAGTGGGCCTGGGGAGCCGGTCGGCTGCCGACGAGGACGAGGGCCGCGACGGCGGCGGCCGCCAGGCCCACTCCGGGGATGAGCACCGCGAGGTGCAGGGCCCCGGTGAAGGCGTCGCCGACGGCGGCGGTGACGGTGTCGCGGAGCGCGGCCGGCAGCGCGGAACCCTGCGCGCCGGTGCCGACGGCCTCGGTCACCTGGCCGGCGACGCCGGAGGGGACACCGCGGTCGGCGAGTTCGCCGGGCAGACGGGACGCGAGGCCGCTGGTCAGCACGGTGCCCGTGACGGTCGCGCCGAGCGTTCCGCCGAGCTGCCGGAAGAGGTTGACGGTGCCGCTGGCCATGCCGCCGTCGGTGTGCGGAACGCTGATGACGGCCACGGCCGTGCTCGGCGGCAGGACCAAACCTGCGCCGGCACCGAACAGCGCCATCAGCAGCACGATCACCTCCGTCGACGAGGTGGGCGTCTGGGCCGTCATCAGCAGGGTACCCGCAGCGGCGAGCAGGGCGCCGATGCCCAGGGTCGTCTTGAAGCCGATGCGGCGTGCGATCCCCGCGGCCACGTAGCTGACCAGCACGTAGGAGCCCATCAGCGGCAGGAGCAGCAGGCCCGCGTCGAGGATCGACTCGTGCCGGATCCGCTCGAAGTACAGCACCTGGGCGAAGGCGGTGGCCACGAAGGCGTACTGGGCGATCATCGCGACGACGTTGGCCGTGGCGAAGGAGCGGTCGCGGAAGAGCCGCAGCTTGAGCATGGGCGTACGGGTCCGCGCCTCGTGGACGACGAAGGCGACGAGCGAGGCGGCGGCGACCGCGAAGGCGGTGATCGCGCGACCGGTGCCGAAGCCGGTGTGGCCGCCCTCGACGAGGCCGTAGTTCAGCGCGCCGATGGCGAGGACCGCGAGCACGAGGCCGGGCGGGTCGAGGTGGCGTCCGGGCTGCCTGCTCTCGGTGACGAAGCGGGGGGTCAGCACCAGGACCAGCACCGCCAGCACGACGTTGACCAGGAACACCGCGTGCCAGGACCAGCGCTCGAGGATCAGGCCCGCGGCCACCGGGCCGAAGGCCAGGCCTATGCCCGAGACGGCGACCCAGATGCCGACGGCCCGGGTCCGGGCGTGCGGCTCGGCGAACATGTGGGTCACCAGGGACAGGCTGTTCGGCAGGATGGCGGCGCCGCCGAGGCCCATCAGGGCCTGGCCCACGATGACGCCGGTGGCGCCCGAGGCCAGCGAGGTGACGAGGCTGCCGCCGCCGAGCAGCAGCACGCCGAGGGCGAAGACGCGCCGCCGGCCGAGGCGGTCGCCGACGGTCCCGGCGGACAGCACGAAGCTGGCGACCATCATCGAGTAGATCCCGGCGATCCAGACCAGCTGGGCGCCGGACACCCGCAGGTCCTGCTGGAGGGGGGCGAGGACGGCGGTGGTCTGGGTGATGTTCACGAACATCGCCATCTGGCCGAGGCTCGCGACGACGAAGCCGATCCAGCGCCTCCTCCCCTCTTCCGGATCCGGCGTCCTCGGGGTGCTCGTGGCGTCGGTCGCTCCCACGCTCACGGCCTGGTGCGTGGCGGCGCTCGGGCTCGTCATCAGCTGTTCCCTTTCCCACTGAGTTCGACTTTCGAACCTAGCTCTGGGGGTGACGCTACCACGCCTGAGTTCTATCGAAGAACTCAGGTAGGATCCGGACCATGGAATACCTCGACCAGGACCCCTCGAACTGCTCCGTCGGCCGGGCCGTGGGGCTCGTCGGCCAGTCCTGGGTGCTGCTGATCCTCCGCGACGTCACCCGCGGGATCAGGCGCTTCAGCGACCTGCAGGACCACCTCGGCGTCTCCCGTTCGGTGCTCGCGGACCGGCTCGGCGGGCTGGTCGGCCAGGGGCTCCTCGAACTGCGCACGTACCAGGAGCCCGGCGCGCGGCGCCGGTCGGAGTACGTGCTCACGGACAAGGGCCGCGACCTCTACCCGCTGCTCACGTCGCTGCGGCAGTGGGGCGACAAGTACCTCGCCGACCCCGAGGGCCCCGCGCTGCTGGCCACCCACCACGACTGCGGCGCACCCGTACGCGCCCGCCTGGTCTGCGACGAGGGCCATGTGATCCAGGCCCCGGAAGAGGTCGACCGCACCCCGGGCCCGAGCGCCCGGCCCCGCCCCACCGCGAACGCGACGGCCTGAGCGCGCCCGCGCCACACGGGGCACACCGGCCCGTGGCGGCCCGGCCGCCATGGCGCGGACCGGGGTGAGCCGCGAGGACCACGGCTCTCGAGCGGCCGCTCCGGGCGTGTGGGGACCAGGCCCGCTGTCAGACCGTCGCCCTACCGTGAGGCGGGATGATCGCCGACGATCGGAGACAGGCGATGGGCGCCACCGGCCGGGACTACGTCACTTCGTACCGAGGGAGCATCGAGGCCACGCTCGAAGCCCTGCACGAGCAGGTCTTCCAGGAGCTCTACGGCGACGACGAGCAGTACAGGGATCGAGCGGCGCTCCACGCCGACGAGTCCGTCGAGGAGTCGGGCACCCACTCGATACTGGACGTCCGCCGCGTCGTCGGCACACCCGCGGGTCCCGGCAGGGGCGACTGGGACTACTGCACACTGCGTCCGCTGCGTCCCGAAAGGCTGGTGCACCACTTCGGGACGGCGGAGCCGACCCCACAGCAGTTCGAGGACGCCATGGCGCGCGCCAAGGCCCCCTCCTCCCCCGGGCCGCGCAGGTCGCGCGGAGCCGAGGACGTGACCCTGCTCGACGAGCAGGAGCTGCGCTGGACCGGGCACTACGTGCTCCTCCACTCGCACGGAGAACCCACGCACGTCGGCTTCTTCGGGATATCCGGAGACTGACCGCTCGACGTGCCCGGCCGGGGGCTCAGCCGCGCGGCGGCGCCGTGCTGCCGCGGACGACGAGTCGCGGGGTCGGCTGGGCCACGTCACGAGCCGGGCGCCCGCCGAGCAGGCGGACCAGTTCCTCCGCCGAGCGCCGGCCGAAGGCCGTCGCGTCGCGGTCCAGGGCGGTCAGGCGCGGGTGCGTGGCCCGGCAGAGCACCGAGTCCTCCCAGGCGACGACCGACAGGTCGCGCGGTACGGACAGGCCCAGGCCGAGGGCCACGCCGGCGCCGGCGACCGCCATCACGTCGTTGTCGTAGATGATCGCCGTGGGCGGTTCGGGCCCGCCGAGCGCGAGGCGGGTGGCCTCGGCGCCCTGGCCCTCGGAGTAGTCGGTGGTGACCGAGCGGACACCGGGCAGCCCCAGCCGCGCGGCCCCCGCCCGCAGGGAGGCGATGCGGCGCGTGGTGTGCGCCAGCCCGGCCAGGCCCGCGACGTGCACCACACGGCGGTGGCCCAGCCCCGCTAGGTGCTCGACGATCGCGCCCATGGCGGCCGCGTCGTCCACCCGGACGCTGGAGATCACCGGGTACGGAACGGGCACCTGCGGCTCGCGGTCCACGTCCCGGCCGCCGACCACCACCGCGGGCAGGCCCAGGGAGTCCAGCAGTACGGTCCGGGGGTCGCCGATCCGCGGGTCCACCACGATGACCCCGTCGACCCGCTGCTCGGCCCACCAGCTGCGGTAGACCGCGCACTCCTCCTCGGCGCCCGCCACCACCCGGAAGAGCAGGCCGAGGTGGCGTTCGGACAGCACCTCCTGGATGCCCGAGACGAGTTGGAGGAGGAACGACTCGATGCCCAGTGAGCTGGCCGGACGGGCGAGCACCAGACCCACGGTCGCGGCGCCCTCGCCCGACAGGGCCCGCGCGGCGGTGCTGGCCCGCCAGCCGAGCTGGTCGGCGACCCGGCGCACGCGCCGGCGGGTGGTCTCGGACACGCCCGGGCGGTCGTTGAGGGCGAAGGAGACGGCGCTCTCGGAGACGCCGGCCCGCCGGGCGATGTCCTTCATCGTGGGGCGCCGGGCGAGGGCCCGCCGCCCGGTCCGGGCAGCGGGCGGCGGCTCCACCGGTGGCTCGTGCGCCGCGATCGTGGGCCCCCTCGGATCGTCCGCCTGACGTCGTACGCGCCGGGCCCCGGGCGGGCGCGGCACGCAGACCAGTATCCCCCGGCCACGAGGGCGGAGCGCTAAAGCGCTTGAGCGGAAGGCCCCTAAAGCGCATTAGTGCTGTTGGCCGAATTCCGTTCGCACGCGGCTGACCTGCGTCTTCTCCACCCCAAGGGGCGTATGCCGGGGGCGAGTTGACTTTCCCGGGGCGCGATGTCACCTTGTCGTGGGCGCCGGCGGCGACTCCCCCAGCCGCGCCGATCACGGGACGGACACCCCCGACCGCCCCGCGACCACCGGTTCCGCCGCCGCGCGCCCGCCCCAGCTCGTACGAACACGGGAACCGCCATGACACCGCGCTTCGGCGTCAACTACACGCCCAGCCAGGGCTGGTTCCACCACTGGCTCGACTTCGACCTCGACGCCGTCCGCGCCGACCTGGACGGCATCGCCCGCCTCGGCCTGGACCACGTACGCGTCTTCCCCCTGTGGCCGCTCTTCCAGCCCAACCGCACCCTGATCCGGCCGCGCGCCGTGGAGCAGCTGGTCGCGCTGGTCGACGCCGCGGCCGAACACGGCCTGGACGTCAACGTGGACGGCCTGCAGGGCCACCTGTCGAGCTTCGACTTCCTGCCCTCCTGGACGGCCACCTGGCACCGCAGGAACATCTTCACCGACCCGGACGTCGTCGCCGCCGAGGCGGAGTACCTGCGGACCCTCGCCGCCGCGCTCGCCGACCGGCCCAACTTCCTGGGCATGACCGTCGGCAACGAGATCAACCAGTTCTCCGGCCCGCCGCACCCGGACCCCGACCCCATCGGTCCCGCCGAGGCGGAGGCCTGGCTGCGCCTGATGCTCGACGCGTGCGAGCGCGGCGCCCCCGGCAGGCTCCACCTGCACGCCGAGTACGACGCCGCCTGGTACCAGGACGACCACGCCTTCACGCCCGCGCAGGCCGCCCGGCTCGGCTTCGCGACGGCGGTCCACTCCTGGGTCTTCAACGGCACCGCGCAGCGCCACGGCCACGCGGGCGTCGCCACCGAGCACCACGCGGCGTACATGATCGAGCTGTCCAAGGCCTGGGCCACCGACCCGCACCGGCCGGTCTGGCTGCAGGAGGTCGGCGCCCCCGCGCCGGTGGTGCCCCCCGAGCACGCGGCGGCGTTCGCCACCGCCACGATCGCGGGCGCCCTGGACTGCGCCGACGTGTGGGGGGTGACCTGGTGGTGCTCGCACGACGTCGCCCGCTCGCTCGCCGACTTCCCCGAACTCGAGTACACCCTCGGCCTGCTCACCAACGACCGCGAGGTCAAGCCGGCCGGGACCGCGGTGGCCCGCGCCGTGGCGGAGCTGCGCGAGCGCGGCTACGCGCCGCCGCCCCGGACGACCGCGCTCGTGGTGGACGTGGGCGACAGCCTCACGGCCCCCCGGCGGGCCGGCTGCGCCCCCGGCGGCGAGGTGTTCGAGGCGTGGGCGGAGCTGACCGCCCAGGGCGTACGGCCCGCCCTGGTGCTCGCCGACCGGGCCGCGGACGCGGCGCACCTGGCCGCCCGCGGCATCACCGAGGTCGTCACGCCCGCCCAGGTCCGCTGAACCTCCGGACCGTCAAACGCCCGTACCGCCGGGCGCCCGGACGGCCGGACCCCCGTGTGCCCCGTCCCCCGGCGGGCCCCCGGGCACGGGTCCCGTACCCGTGCCGGGGGGCTCGGGGACGCTCCCCGGGCTCATCGCCGACAGCCCTTTCCCGGGGACGCGGTGGCCTGACAGACTCGTCCGGTGACCGAATTCGACCTGCTCGTCATCGGATCCGGCCCGGGTGGCCAGAAGGCCGCCATCGCCGCGGCCAAGCTGGGCCGCCGGGTCGCCGTCGTCGACCGCCCCGACATGGTCGGCGGGGTCTCCATCCACACCGGCACCATCCCGTCCAAGACGCTCCGCGAGGCCGTGCTCTACCTGACCGGGCTCACCCAGCGGGACCTGTACGGCCAGAGCTACCGCCTCAAGGAGGACATCACCATCGCGGACCTCACCGCGCGCACCCAGCACGTGGTGAGCCGCGAGGTGGACGTGATCCGCAGCCAGCTCTCCCGCAACCGCGTCACCATGCTCACCGGGACCGGCCGCTTCACCGACGACCACACGGTCGCCGTGGAGGACCCGTCCGGCCGTGAGGTGCTGGTGACCGCCGAGAACATCGTCATCGCCACCGGGACCCGCCCGGCCCGCCCGTCGACCGTGGAGTTCGACGACCGCACGGTGATGGACTCCGACAGCGTGCTCAACCTGGACCGGGTGCCGCGCTCCATGGTCATCGTCGGCGCCGGCGTCATCGGCATCGAGTACGCCTCGATGTTCGCCGCGCTGGGCAGCAAGGTGACGGTGGTCGAACAGCGCGAGGGGATGCTGGACTTCTGCGACGTCGAGGTGGTCGAGGCGCTCAAGTACCACCTGCGGGACCTCGCCGTCACCTTCCGCTTCGGCGAGACCGTGGCGGCCGTGGAACGGCATCCGACGGGCACCCTCACCGTCCTGCAGAGCGGGAAGAAGATCCCCGCGGACGCCGTCATGTACTCGGCCGGACGGCAGGGCCTCACCGACGCCCTCGACCTCGGCAAGGCGGGCCTCGCCGCCGACAAGCGGGGCCGGATATCCGTCGACGAGCACTACCGCACCTCCGTGCCGCACATCTACGCCGTGGGCGACGTCATCGGCTTCCCGGCGCTGGCGGCCACCTCCATGGAGCAGGGCAGGCTCGCGGCCTACCACGCCTGCGGCGAACCGGTGAACGCGATGAACGGCCTGCAGCCGATCGGCATCTACACGATCCCGGAGATCAGCTTCGTCGGCCGTACGGAGGACCAGCTCACCGACGACAACGTGCCCTTCGAGGTGGGTGTCTCGCGCTACCGCGAGCTGGCCCGCGGCCAGATCATCGGCGACTCGCACGGCATGCTGAAGCTCCTGGTGTCGACCGAGGACCGCACCCTGCTGGGCGTCCACTGCTTCGGTTCCGGTGCCACGGAGCTGCTGCACATCGGCCAGGCGGTGATGGGCTGCGGCGGCACGGTCGACTACCTGGTCGACGCGGTGTTCAACTACCCGACCCTCGCCGAGTCGTACAAGGTGGCCGCCCTCGACGCCACCAACAAGCTCCGCCAGATCAACCGCCTCACCGGCTGACCCGGGGTTCGTCGTGTGCGGGGCGCCCCCGGCCGGGGGCGCCCCGCACGCGTATCCGCACCACCCGTTCGGCGGGGGAACGACGAGGGCGCCGCGTGGCAGCCTCCGGGAGGGGACGGAAGCACATCCGCCCCGCGACCCTCCGAGGGAGCACCCGCCATGGCCACCAGGAAGAACCTCCGGGCCGACCGGACGAGCCTCACCCACAAGGTCGGCTACGCCCTGCGGCACCCCACGCGGGTCGCCGCCCACGTGCGCCGGGCCGCGCGGGACCGCCGGCCGGCCCACCGGCACCGCGACCACGTGGCGTACTACCGGGCCGTCATGGCACCGAGCCCGCGCGCGACCCGGAGGCGGCCGTCGGCAGCGGCAGCCACGAGCGCCGGCCGGCGCTGGGCGCGATGCAGTTCGACCACCCGCGCGAGCCCGGCCTGTCGCCGCGGCACCGGCTGCTGGACATCGGGTGCGGCAACCTTCGCGCGGGCCGGCTCCTCATCGACTGCCTCGACGCCGGCCACCACTACGGCATCGACATCTCCCCCGACATCCTGATCGCCGCCAAGCGCACCGTGACGGAGCGGGGCCTGCAGTCCAAGCTGCCGTACCTCACCCTCACCCACGACCTGACGTTCGACTTCCTCCCGGACCGCCACTTCGACGTGGTCCACGCGCACAGCGTCTTCTCCCACTCGCCGCTGGAGGTCGTCGACGAGTGCCTGGCCAACGTGGCGCGCATCGTGGCCCCCGGCGGATGGTTCGACGAGGACTTCCACTACCGCACCGAGACGCCGGTGGAACTGGCCGCCCGGCACCGGCTGACGGCCCGCTTCATGGACGACGGGGAGCTGCGCGGCCACGGGCAGTCGAAGATCCGCGTCCACACGGGATCCGCCCCGCCCGGGTGACGGCCCGGCGCCCCGGCCGTGCCGGACGGGGCACGCGGCCGCCGTCCGTCACGGGGCCGCCGTCCGTCACGGGGCCTCCGCGGCCTCCTGCTCGGCGCGCTTGCCGGCCACGTGCTCGACCAGGTCCCCCACCGTGCCCATCCGCTCGACCTCGTCGGCCAGCAGCATCACCCCGACCTCGCGCTCGACGGCGTCGGCGGCCCGCTGCTTGGCCCGGTCGCCCAGACGCAGGTGCGCGAAGCTCGTGTCCGGCCCGATCTCCTCCGGTGCCACCTCCGCGCATCCGGCGACCACCCTGCGCACGATCCCGGCGACGTCCTCGGCCATGTCCCTCTCCCCTCCGGTGCGGTGACTGCCCGATACGTCTACCCCGCCGGACGGCGCAGGACCGCACCGGCGCGCCGGGCCGCGCGGCCCCACCCCCACCCGTACCCGGTGACCGTCACGGCCGGCGCGGCCGGCCCTGCACGTAGGGAGCGAGTACGTCGGCCAGCGTGCGGTTGCGGGGGGTGGGGACGCCCAGTTCGCGCCCGAGGTCGGCGACGTCTCCGCTGAGCCAGGGCAGTTCCAGGCGGTTGCCCTGCTCCAGGTCGTTGTGCATGGAGGAGGTCATCGTGGCGGGCAACGTGTCGCAGAAGGCCATCTGCCCCTCGACGAAGGACTCGTCGAGGTGGACGCCCGCGGCCCGGCCGACGGCGACGGCCTCCGCCATCACGTCGCGCAGCAGCCCACGCGTCGCGGGATCCGCGCGGACGACGCCGATCGGCTGGCGCACGGCCGAGGTGGTACCCGACAGGGCCGTGAGGAACACGAACTTCTCCCACACCACCCGCGCGATGTCGCCGCTGACCTCCGCCTCGACGCCGGCCTTCTCGCACGCCTCGCGGAATTCCTCCGCGCGGGCGGTGCCCTCCTGGTCGTAGGGGCCGAAGACCAGCTTCTGCATCGTGCCGCGGTGGGAGACCACGCCGGGCTCCTCGATGACGGCGGAGATGTAGCAGATCCCGCCCCACACGGCCTCGTGCGGCAGGTGCCGGCGCAGGACGGTGTCCTTGCGGACGCCGTTCTGCAGGGAGATCACCCGTGCGCCCGCCTCGGCGAGCCCCCGCAGCCCGGCGGCGACGTCCTCGGTGTCCCACAGCTTGACCGCGACCAGCACGACGTCGACGGGGCCGAGGTCGCGGATGTCCGGCACGAACCGGTCGGCCGGCGCCCGGAACTCCCCCAGTGGGCTGTGGACGACCAGGCCGCCGTTGGCGCGGATCGCCTCCAGGTGCCGGCCGCGGGCCACGAAGGTGACCTCCTCGCCCGCCTCAGCGAGCCGCGTGCCGAAGTAGCCCCCGACCCCGCCCGCTCCCACGACCGCGATGCGCATCGCGTGCTCCCTTCCCGGTCCGACCGCCTTGATAACCGTCTTCAGGGTTACCATCGTCACATGAGCGAGCCCGCAGCGGCCACCCCCCGCCCCCGCGTCACGGCCAGGGTCCGTGAACTGCGTTTCGACGCGGGCTCGTTGTCGCTCGACCTCGTCGCCACGGTGGGCCGCCGCCCGAGCACCCCCGTGGAACGGCTCGGCGATCGCGAGCGGCTCCGCGCCTGGTGCAGCGGCGTCGGCCTGTGCCTGCGCGACGGCGAGGACGCGACGGCCCTGCTCGGAGCCCTCCACGAGCTGCGCTCCGCGGCCACCGACGTCGTCACCGCGGCCGTGGAGGCACGCGCGCCAGGGCAGGGATCCGTCGGTCTGCTCAACGACCTGGCGCGCGTCGACCCACCGGCGCCGCGCCTGCGCCTCGGTCCCGACGGGCGCCCGGACGGCGGCACGGAACCGCTGTCGTCCGCCCAGTTGCTCTCCGTCGTCGCCCGCGACCTGATCGCGCTGGTGACCGACCCGCGCCTGCGGGACCGACTGCGCGTCTGCGCGGCCGGGATCTGCGGCATGGTCTACCTCGACCCCGGCAACGGCAGGCCCCGCAAGTGGTGCTCCATGGAGCGCTGCGGCAACAACGCGAAGGCCGCCCGGCACCGGCGGCGCGCCTCCGCGCCGGCCGGCCCGTCCGCCTCCCCCGGGTAGCGGGCCGCTACGGCGACGCCGGCTGCTCGAACGCGGCGATGAAGTGGCCGAGGTCGCGCCGGCGGCAACTCGACGGCCACACGGCCCACGTCCTGCGGACCAGGGGATCCCCGATCAGCGGCCACCACGTCACGGTCTCGGGGATCGGCTGCGCCCAGTTCGGCGGCGCCAGCGCGAAGGCCCGTCCCGTCACCACGGCCGCCAGCTTGACCTCCGCGATCAGCGGATCGCCCGCGCCCGTCTCGGGACCCACGTCCAGCCCGTGGCTGCGCAGTACCGCCGTCAGCTCGTCCCACCAGGCGGGGCTGCCGACCCGGGGGAAGCCGACCCACTCCAGTCCCGCCAGGGACTCCAGGCGTACGCCGCATGGTTCCGCGAGCTCGGCCGCCTGCTCGGCCGCCAGCAGCACCCCCAGGTTCTCCCTGACCACCAGCATCGCGTCGAACTCCGGCCCGGCCGGGCGCTCACGCATCAGGCCGACGTCGAGCTCGTCCGCGTGCAGCGCCTCCAGCTGGGCCGCCGTGGACAGGTGACGGGCCTGCACCCGGGTGTCCGGGTAGGCCCGGGACAGTTCGGTGAGCACGGGGGTCAGCAGGTCGGGCGGCAGCTCCAGGGGGACACCCAGACGGAGGGTGCCCTCGCCGTGCGCCGTCATCGCCGCCATCGCCCGTACGGCCTGGTCGTGGCGGGCGAGCACGGCCCGCGCCTCGGAGAGCAGCACCGCCCCGGCCTCGGTCGTCCGCACGCCGGAGCTGGACCGCACCAGGAGCTTGACGCCGAGCTGCCGCTCCAGGGCGGTGACGGTCTGTGACAGCGCCGACTGGCTCACGTGCAGGCGCCGTGCCGCGGCCGACATGCCGCCCTCCTCCGCCACGGCGACGAAGACCCGCAACTCCCGCAGTTCCATCCGGTCATCTCACCCAACGCGGCGCGGCGGGTGCGCCCCGACAGGCCGTACGGGTTCCTTATGGCCGAACGCGCCGCCCCCTGGGGGTGACGCGCCGGGCCGGCGGGCTCCCAGGAGGCGTCCCGGGGGCCCGCCGCGGCTCAGCGCGCGGCCGCCAGTTGCGGCAGGACGTTCACCAGGGGCTCGCCCTGCGCGTAGCGGTGCAGCTGCTGCGTGATGAAGGCGAGGGACGCGGGGGTGAAGGCGTCGGTGAAGGCCCCGACGTGCGGGGTGATCAGGATTCCCGGCAGGTACCACAGCGGGTGGCCGCTGGGCAGCGGCTCGGGCGCGGTGACGTCCAGGGCGGCACGCAGCCGTCCCCGTCCGGCCTCCCGCACCAGCGCCTGCGTGTCGACCAGTTCCCCCCTGGCCACGTTGACCAGGACGGACCGGTCCTTCATCAGGGCGAGGCGGGGAGCGTCCATCAGGTCGCGGGTCTCGTCCGTCAGGGGCGCGCACAGCACGACGGCGTCGGCGGAGGGGAGCAGCCCGGGCAGCTCGGCGAACCCGTGCACGTGGCCGTCCGCGGTGTCGCGCGCGGTGCGGGCCAGCCGGACCACCCGGCAGCCGAACGGGGCGAGCCTGGCCGCCACGGCCCTGCCGACCGCGCCCTGGCCGACGACCAGGACCTCCTTGCCGGAGAGCGTGGGGAAGACGCGGGGCCGCCACTCGCCCTGCGCGTGCCGGCGGGTGAAGTCGTCGAGGCCGCGCTCGGAGGCGAGCAGCAGCGTCACCGCCAGCTCGGCCGTGGCCTCGCCGTGCACGCCGTTCGCGGTGGCGACACGGGTGCCGGGGGGCAGCAGCCCGAGGAAGGGGGCGAGGTAGTCGTGCCCGGAGCTGAGGAGCTGCAGGACCTCCAGCCGCTCGGTGGCGCGCAGCAGCCGGTCCAGGATCTCGTGCTGCTTGGCGGGGACGGGCGGGACGACGGCGAACGTCACGTCCCGGGGATCGGAGGGGAAGGCCGAAAGGCCGTCCCAGAAATGGTACGAGAGGCCGTCGGGCAGCGGTCCGGGGAATTCACCGGACCGGTACGGGAGCCAGACCGCGTGGCTTTCTTGCATGATTCGCAGTGCTTTTCTGTGGAACTCGGAGAACGGGCGTGCCACGCCGCGCCCCGGGAGCACCACCCTGCCGAGCAGGGGCTTTTCCATCACGGACGGATCACGTCCGTGGGCCCGGAGCGTCTGACATCGTTGTCACACGTGAACCACAAAAACGCTAGCACACGCCCCGGCAACACAATCGGGCGGAGGGCGGCCAGAAATGGCGGTGCGTCAACGGGAGGTGAATTCCTCTCCCGGGAAAGGCAAAGCCGGGGTCACGGCACGGCAGCCGGAATCGAGGTCGCGGCACCGCTCGGCCGGTCCTCACCGACCGCGGAAACCGGGTGCACGGGGGGGGCCTCCCCCACGCCCCCGCGGGGAGGACGCCGCGCTGTCGGACGCGTCACACATGATCCCGGCCGTCCTGCCCCAGGGCTCCGTCCCGCACCGGTGCGGGGCCGCAAGGGGTGCCGGACCTCATCGGGGAGAGCCGCAGGGGCGCGAGCGCGCCGGGCCCCGCGACGCGCCGGGCGAGCGGCCGTCCAGCCGCGGCGAGGCATCCCCCCGGTGCCCCGCCGCGGCGTTTCCCGCCCCCGTTCCCCCGTTCCCCCGTCCCGCGGCGTCCGTACTGCGCGACGCCGCCGGGCGGAAGTCACATGGGCGCGGAGATCAGCGCCCAGACGGACTTGCCCGCCTCGTCGGGCGGTGTCCACCCCCAGGACTCGCTGAGCGAGTCGATGATGTGCAGTCCCCGCCCCGTCTCGGCGAACCAGTCCGGCTCCTTCACCACCGGGATGCCCGACCCCGGGTCGGCGACCGTGCAGAGCACGGACTCGTCGCGGCGGAGCAGCCCCAGCCAGACCGGCCGGCTGGACAGCGGTTCGTACGCCGCGTCGTCGAGGCCGTAGCGGACGGCGTTGGTCAGCATCTCCGACACCACGATCGAGGCGGTGTCGACGATCGCGAGCATCCCCCAGTTGCTCAGGGTGGCACGCGTGAACTGCCGTGCGGAACCTGCGGCATGGAGGTCGCCGCTCAGGCCGCACGCGGCAAAGCGTGACCCTGAGTCCTCGGTCAGACCCAGGTCGAGGGGGATCACCGGATGCGTGGTCATCGGGAACTCCGCAGAGCTGTCGGGCGGGGGGCGCGGTGCTGTCTGCGTCCACCACTATCCCCGTCGGATCCCTACCCGTGCAAGCACATCTGCAATTACAGTCGTAAGTGCAAGGGTAAGTACATCTGCACGTGCATCTGCACGTGCAGATGGCCCGTCAAGGAGGCGTAGCCATGCGGGAGTTCGACAACGGCGTACCGGCCACCGACATCGAGGGCGCGGTCTGGAGGAAGAGCGGCCGGAGCAACCCCAGCGGCAACTGCGTCGAACTGGCGGCGCTGCCCGGCGGGGGCTTCGCGATGCGCAACTCCCGCCACCCGGGCGGACCTGCGCTCATCTACACGCGCGCGGAGATCCAGGCCTTCCTCGGGGGCGTCAAGGACGGGGACTTCGACGACATGACGGACTGACAAAACGTCGGCATGCCATGGGATGCGGCTGTATTCGGGCGCCACTCGGTGAGACACTGGCGGTTCGCCCAGTCACCACGGGAGCCGGCATGACCGCGATGCGGCCGAGCAACGAACCGTCGATAAGGCAGTACCTGGAGCACCCGCGCGGTGGTCCGACGGTGCTGCGCATCGTGCTCGGCACCCAGTTGCGGAGGCTGAGGGAGTCCCGGGGCATCACCCGCGAAGCGGCGGGTGACGCGATCCGCGGCTCCCACGCCAAGATCAGCCGCCTCGAACTGGGCCGCGTCGGCTACAAGGAGCGCGACGTCGCCGACCTCCTGACCCTGTACGACGTGACCGACGAGACCGAGCGCGCGGACTTCCTCAAGCTCGCCCGGAACGCCAACACGCCCGGCTGGTGGCACCGCTACGCCGATGTGCTCCCCGGCTGGTTCGAGACGCTCGTGGGCCTGGAGGAGGCCGCGTCCGTCATCCGTACGTACGAGGTGCAGTTCGTCCCCGGTCTGCTGCAGACCGAGGAATACGCCCGCGCCGTCATCCGGCTCGGGCACCCCAGGGCCTCCGGGGTCGAGGTCGAGCGCCGGGTCGCGCTGCGCATGGAGCGCCAGCACCTGCTGCACGGGGCCAACCCGCCGAGGCTGTGGGCGGTGGTGGACGAGGCGGCGCTGCGCCGCCCACTGGGTGGCGCGGAGGTGATGTCGCGCCAGCTGGAGCGGCTCATCGAGGCGGCCGCGCTGCCCAACGTGACGTTGCAGGTCGCGCCGTTCAGCGTCGGCGGTCTGGCCACCGCGGGCGGGCCGGTGACGATCCTGCGTTTCCTCGAACCGGACCTGCCCGACATCGTCTACCTGGAGCAGCTCACCAGCTCGCTGTACCTGGACAAGCAGGACGACGTCGACAACTACCTGGCCGTGATGGACCGCCTCAGCGCCGAGGCCGAGCCGCCGGTCCGCACACCGGAATTCCTCGGGGACTTCCTCAAGCAGCTGTCGTGAGCCGACGCGAACGCGCCCCGGGCCGGCCCTGCCGGCCCGGGACCGTCGCGTGACTCAGGCCTTGCGGCCGACCCCGCCGAACTCGATCCACTCCTGGGTGGCCTGACGAGGCGCCAGGTCGGTGTCGGGGCGCCACGTGGACACCTCGGCGAGTCCCGGCTCGAGGATCTCCAGGCCGTCGAGGAAGCGGTGGACGTCCGCCTCCTGACGCACCCGGCCCCAGTTGCCCTGGGTGCTGGCGTCCATGAACTCGGTGACGAAGTCGCGCACCGACTTGTCCTCGCTGACCAGCTGGCACACCACCAGGAAGCTGCCCGGCGCCAGTCGCTCCGCGACGCGCCTGACCAGGGCCGCGGGGTCGTCCTCGTCAGGGATGCAGTGCATCACCGAGACGAACAGGGCCGCCACCGGCTGATCGAAGTCGATCAGCCGCTCCACCTCCGGGTTGCCGAAGATGCCGTCGGTGTCACGGAAGTCGGCCTGGATGACGGCCGTGTTCTCGTTCTCCTCCAGCAGCGCGCGGCCGTGCGCCAGCACGATCGGGTCGTTGTCGACGTAGACCACGCGCGCGGCCGGGTCGACGCGCTGGGCGACCTGGTGGACGTTGTCCTGCGTCGGCAGGCCGGACCCGTGGTCCAGGAACTGGCGTATCCCGTACTCGCGGGCGAGCACGCCCACGACGCGCTGCAGGAACCTGCGGTTGTTGACCGCGAGTTCCTTGGTGCTCGGGACGACCTTGAGCAGCTCCTCGGAGGCCTCGCGGTCGACGGCGTAGTTGTCCTTGCCGCCGAGCAGGAAGTCGTACATCCGGGCGACGCTGGGAATCCCGGTGTCGATCGCGGTCGGCAGCGGCTCTCGCTCCTGGCTCATCCGGTCCCTCACAGTCCTGCCCACGCCCTGGACGCGGGGTGATCGCGGAGCCCCCATTCTAGGCTCAAGTCACCTTGTTGCCCTGCGCTTTCACCCAGGGGAAGTGAATTGATCGCCACTCCGTCCGACTCCTGAAACACCATCAGTCACCACGGAAACGGACCAATCCGCCCCGCTTCCGGGACCCGTCGGTACGCTGGGGCGGTCTCGCCGCCCTCCAGGAAGAGGACCGACCCCATGGAGCTCGTCTTCGCCGGCCGCGTGATCGAGTGGCGCGGGCCCGCGCCGTACTACTTCGCGGCCGTGCCGGACGAGGAGTGCGCCCACATCCGCGAGGTCGCCGCAATGGCCACCTACGGCTGGGGCGTCGTCCCCGTGGAGGCCCGCATCGGCGACACCGCCTTCACGACCTCGCTCTTCCCCAAGGACGGCGGCTACCTGCTGCCGCTCAAGGCCGCCGTGCGCCGGCCCCAGGGCATCACCGCCGGGGACGACGTGACCGTGGAGATGACGGTCCGGCTCTGACGTCGCCCCGGGCGACGCCCTCCAGCGGGGCGCCCGAGGGACGAGCCCGCCGGCGAGCGGCGGACTGCGGACTGCGGACTGCGGACTGCGGACTGCGGAGTACCAACGACGCTAGTGAGCCGAGGTGACACGAGCCCAGGTGACGCAGGCCGCCTGACCATTCGTCCTCAGAGAGGGCATGTGGCGGCCCCCGCATCTGACGGACGTAGCGCGGCCCCAGGGCCACCGGACGACATAGGGTGCGGTGCCCGGCGGGCCGGCCCGAGTCCGTAGACCCTGAGCACTCCTCTTTGGTCAGAGTCGGTAGCGCTTAGCGTTTTCTGAGACCAGGGATATCCTGAGATTGAACCGCGCCATCGCGGACGCACTCCTCGTTGCGGCTGTCAACAATCCACTTCACCCGTCAACTTCTTGGCGCCATGAATTGGCTCACGCCCAATCCACCGAGCCGTCAAGTGTCGCCATGAGTGCAGGCACAAAATCGCAATCACGGGGCATCTCTCCAGTACTCGGGGCTTGCCGAGGTGGATCACCATGCACTGCCGGAAGACGCTTGCAGCCGGGGCGCTCGTTGCCACGCTGACGGGAGGCATCCCAGCGGCATCAGCAGCCACGCGCCCGGTTGCCACTGAAGGAACAGCACACTCTGGGGCTGCACTCGACTTGGCGCTCCCCGCTGCGAAGCTCACCTCCGTGGGGCTCGCCGTACGGAAATCGACCGGCGAATGGTGGGAGGTGACAGCCAAGTGGAGTCTCAGCTACACCGCGTCGGATGTTGCGGCGCAAAACACATACAAGACTTGGGTAGAGCTGTGGGAGAACGACAACATCTACGACGACTTCATCGCGAGCACCGCATCAAAGCCGGCATTCCCCACCGCGCGATCACAGCCGCACAGCATCACGCAGAAAATTCTCGTGACCAACGGTGCAATTGGCACCGAAATGGGAGACGAGGAACTTTACGTGAGGGCTTATGCCCAAAACCGTAAAACCGGGTTTGAATTCGAGTTGTGGTCCCTCACGTTCGTCATCGACGACTGACTCCCGCCCAGGAGTCGTTGGGGCAGGCCAGCCCTGGGTCTCGCGTCCTCACGGGGCCGGGTATCACCTGCGGTCCTGCCCGGCGCGGACGAGGGCGATCTCCACCACGGCCCGGATGCCGACGACCGTTGAGGAGCTTGTCGGCCGCCCCGTCAACTCCCTGGCGAGCCGTCACTTCGAGCGAGCATCGGGCGAGCAGACGATCTTCGAAAGGGGTGCCCCCGGACTCCTGGAGCGGCAGGAGCCAGGTCCTCCAGGGTCCGAGGGCTGGGGCCGCGCCGTCGTCTGCAGGGGCGGCAGGATTTGAACCTGCGGCGTGCGGGTTTGGAGTCCGCTGCTCTGGCCGGGCTGAGCTACGCCCCTTCGGTGGCTCCATCATGGCACCTACGGCGACGGACGGGCCACGCATTTTCCGGGGCGGCTGTCAGACTCGTGCCCGTGGAGGAAGCCATCCCGCTCGGCCGGGGCGATGTGGACTGGGTGTTCCCCGATCCGGAGGCCGCCGGCGCCGTACGCGCGGCACTGGCCGAGGCCGATGAGCACGTCCGCCGACTGGCCCGGCACCTCGGCGTCGAGGCCGGTCGCACCGGCGGCGGCCTGGAGTTCCACCGCGTCGACGGCTTCACGCTCGCTGGGGTCTTCGGCTCCGTCGAGGTACCCGAGGTCTCCTTCCACGCGCGGCTGTACGTCCCGCGGCGCTGCCTCTGGGATCGGCGCCAGGGTCCGCCGTGGGAGGTCGAGGCGGAGGTCGGGGTGCCGTGCGCGCGCGAGCCGGACTGCGGCGGGCACACCGTCGCCGAGACCTCGCGCTCCCACCACTCCCCCCTCGACTCGGCGCGCGGCCTTGCCGGGGCCACGACGTGGCTTCTCACGCACGGCCTGAGCCGGCCGCCGGGTGCGTGGCGCTCCCGCGACCCCGGATGTCCCTCCTACCCGGCACGTTGAGAACGCGGCCCCGGACACCTCAGGGCTTGAAGTACTCCGACATCAGGCGGCCGACCCATTCGGGCTGCTCGACGTTCTCCGGGCGGAACTCCCGGATCGTCGGCTTCAGGTCGATGACCGGGGTGCCCGAGACCGCGTCGAGGCCCACCACCGTCAGTTCGCGGCCGCGGACGGACTCGATGGCACAGGACGTCACCCCGATGCGGTTCGGTCTGCGGGGGCCGCGACCGGCGAACACACCGACGGGCGGGAGGTCGGAGCGGCCGCGGTAGGGGCGGGGTTCGCGGTGGTCGTCGCCGTCCTCCGGGAAGCGGTCGAAGACGAAGAGGACGTCCACGTGGGAGAAGCCCTCCAGGCCCTGGAGGCATGCCTCGCCGAAGCGCTCGTCGACGGTGATGGTGCTGCGGACGGCACCCCAGTTGTCGGTGTGCTGCACGTCCGTCCGGTCGTTGCTGACCGTGCCTATCGGTGTGATCTCGAAGCCCGGCATGACCCGAGGCTATCCCCGCCGCGCCCCGCCCGCGCCGGCGTCGGCGTCAGCGTCGGAACGACCGACCGGGCCCGGCCGGGCATCCGGACCGCAGGGGGGAGATCCCGGTGTGCCAGGATCTGCTGCCGTGACGGAAGACGATCCTCTCGCCGGCCTGGACGACGTGCCCTGGGCCCGGTTGTGGCACTCCTACGGCGCGGCGGACGACGTCCCCGGACACCTCCGGGCCATGCAGGCCGGGGTGTGGGAGGGCCCGTACCCACCACATGTGCTGCTCGCCGACCACATCGTGCACCAGGGCACACGCTCGCAGGCCGCGGTGCACACCGTTCCGTTCCTCGTGCGGATGGCGCTCGACCCGAGGATCACCGACAGGCACCGGATGGTCGAACTACTGGGCGCCATCGCGATCGGACTGGACAACAACCACCTGCCGAACGGGTACGACCCCGCGGAGGACCGCGCCGAACTGGAGAACCTGCGCGGCGAGGCCGACAACTGGGCCCGTTGGATCGGCAAGGCGGCGGACGATGAGCAGCGCCAGGACCGTGCGGAGACCTGGGAGCACATCCTCAGCTCCGCCGAATCGGTGGTGCGCTGCTACGACGCCGTCCGGGAGGCGCTTCCCGCGCTCTCCGTCCTGCTCGCCTCCGACAGCCCCGAACTACGGGCCGGGACGGCGAACCTGCTGGCGTGGTTCCCGGAGTCCGCCGCCACGTCGGTACCGCTCCTGAAGGCGTTCGTCTCCGATGAACGCTCACCGGGCGCGGCGGCGACGGGCCTGGTCGCCCTCGGACTGCTCGGCGAGCCCGCGGCCGTCCCCTTCATCGGGCGCCACCTGCTCAGCCCGGTCGCCGAGCTGCGCTGGGCCTCCGCCTTCGCGCTGACCCGGTTCGGCATCGCCGGCCCGGACGTGGTCGACGCACTGACGGAGGCCGTCGCCCGGCCGCCCGAGACGACCGGGACCATGTCGTTCCTGAGCGGCTCCTACATCGGTCTCGCGACGATGGCCCTGGCCGAAGCGTCCGGAACGTCCGAGGCCCCGTCGCTCCGGGCGGTCGATGCCATCCTGACCGGCCTGGCCGGCTGCACGGGCCGCGACGGGTTCCACGACAGGTACTACACGGCGCAGATGCTGTTCACCCTGGTCTTCCCCGCCGATCCCGCCGAACCGCCGCAGTCCTTCGGCGACCTGAACGAGGCGCAGCAACGTGTCGTGCGCTTCGTCGCCGAGCAGGAGGAGGGCGCGTGGCCGGACGGTGCGACGGACGCGCTCCGCCGATGGAAGGTGCCGACCGGACGTTCCGAACTCCGCCTCTACGCGGGGATCGTCCGGCCCGGACTGTAGACCGACGGCAGGCAGCCTTCCCACGGACCGGACCGGAGGCCGCCTCTTCCTCCTCCCCCTCGGCAGAGGCGGCTCCGTTCGGCGGACCCCGGGTCAGTCGCTCACCTACGCGCGTCCGGCCCGTGTGGCGGGACGACGCAGAAGGTGAAGTCCTCCCGGACCCTGGCGTCCACGGCGCCCGGCAGGCGCAGCCGCCCCGACGCGGCCATGCCCCGCACGGTGGACCGGCTCAGGCCGAAGCCGGCCGTGAGGAGCCTCTCGACCCGGATGGGCGCGGGAAGTTCGAACCTGACGAAGACCTCGAGCGGCACCGGGAGTTCAGGGTCGGTCTCGTGGAACGGCATGTCGGTCTCCAGCTCCCAAGTGCCGCTCCAGTCGAGCCAGTACGAGGCCCTGCCGGCCGGCGCCCCGTCCATCACCAGTCGGCGCACCATGGCCGGGTCGTTGTTCTCGAACATCAGCAGCCGCTCGCTGTCGAGCGCCTGCACGTGGACGCGCTCGTGGACGGGGATCTTCGACGTACGGCCGCACAGCTCGCAGCAGATCAGCAACCAGACGTCGAGGAGTTTGCCGTTGGCGTTCACGCGGATCTTCCCGGTGGGACGGTGACGCGTGGACCTGCACGAGACGCACGCCTTGACGACGGCGGGCAGACCGAGTTCCCGGACCACCCACAGGGCTTTCCGGTCGATGTCGACGTCGACGACGCCGCCGGCGTCAGCGGGCACACGGGTACTGCGGATACGGGATCGACTCATGGCTTCGGCGGGCTCCAGGGCATGCGCGGGAGGCATCGCGCTTCGCCGTGCGGCGTCGTGGGATGCCTTCCGGAATCAGTGGCGTACGGCCGGCGCCGCGGAACGCGGCACGCCGGCCGGCGCGACGTCGTGGATCACGTCGCGTGAAGAAGCCCGCGGGCCGCGTCGGTCACGCGGTGCGGGCTTCGAGCGGTATGGCGGAGCGGGACGGGGAGTGACTCGACCCGTCCTCGTTCCGCACATGCGCCACTGGTCACAGATCCATGCCGGAGATGATGGGCGAAGGGCGGGCGGTGGGGCAACGGGTTTTCCCGGAGGCGTGGGGGCCGGGGTCGTCGCCCCGTCCTGGTGGGTGGCGGGACGGCCCCGGCCACCCCATGCCCCGGCCGGGCAGGCCCACTTGTGGCGGCGACGGGGTGGCCCGTACCGTCCCGAAGCGATGAAGCCGATCGACTACGACAAGGAGCAGTACCGGGACTACGCGCGCGGCCGCGCCCTGTCCGCGCACCAACTGCGGGTGTGGATCGACGCCTTCGAGGGCGTGCTGCCCGAACGGCGGCCCTTGGCAGGGCTGGACGTCGGCTCGGGGACCGGCAGGTTCACCCCCGCGCTGGCACGGACGTTCGGGCCGGTCGTCGGCGTCGAGCCGTCCTTCCGGATGCGCGAGGTCGCGCGGGCCCGGTCCGGGCATCCCGGCGTGCGGTATCTGGCCGGCAGCGCGGAGGAGATGCCCGTCCCGTCCGGGAGCGCCGACTACGCCCTGATGTTCCTCTCCTGGCACCACGTCCGGGACAAGCCCCGGGCGGTCCGGGAACTGGCCAGGGTGCTCAGGCCCGGCGGTCGGCTGCTGCTGCGCGGGAACTTCAGCGACCACCATCCCCGGCCCTGGTGGCTGGAGCACTTCCCCCGCGGCTACGAGGCCGACGCCGCGATCTTCCAGCCGCTGCACGAGGTCATCGCGATGTTCACCACGGCCGGCTGGAAGGTCGTCGGCTACGGCACGGTCACCGAGCCGTCCCCGGGCACCCGCGGCGACGTGCTGGAACGACTGCGCCTGCGCACCCTCTCGTTCTTCGCCCAGCTCACCCCCGAGGAGGTGGAGGCCGGCTTCGGCCGCCTCGAGCAGGCCGTCGCCGCGGATCCCGACGCGCCGTCGCCCGTGTTCGCAGAACCGCTGCTCACGCTCGAACCGCGCTGACGGGGTTCCCCGCGGGGAACCGGGCCGCCTCGTGGTGGGCGACGGCTCGCGGGAGGTCCGACGGGGCGGCGCGGGCACGGGCCGTACGGCGGGCGGGGTGGTCACGGGGTGCGTAGGGTGGGGGGCGCCGGGACGGCCGGGCCGACGGGAGGCTGGGATGAGCGCACGGGGCACGGACACCTACACGGACGGCAACGCACTGGCCGGACCGCTCCGGGAGATCTTCGCGGTGGACATGACCGCCGCCGAGGGCCGCTGCACGGGCTGCGGGCTCACCGGGCCGGTGGCGGGCCTGCGCGTCTACGACCACGCCCCGGGGCTGGTGGCGCGCTGTCCCGGCTGCGACACCGTCGTCCTGCGGCTGGTCCGCGGGCCGTCCGCCGCGTGGCTGGACCTGCGGGGCTCGGTGAGCATGCGCATCCCGCTCCCGGGGTGACCACGCGGGGCACGTCGTGGCGCGTTCCGTCCGCCGCACGTGTCTTGGCTCTTCGCGCCGGGTGCCCGACACTGTGCCGATGACGACGCGAGCGCGGTGGGAGACCCTGCTGGACCGGCTGGCGGTGGACGAGCTGATCAGCGGTTACGCGGCGGCCGTCGACGACGGCGACTGGGCGGCGTACGTCGCGCTGTTCACCGCGGACGGCCGGGCCGACTACACCTCCGCGGGCGGCATCGCCGGTCCCGCCGTCGAGGTCGCGGACTGGCTCGCCTCGACGATGCGGCTGTTCCCCATGCGCCAGCACCTGATCGTCAACCGCCGGATCACCCTGGCCCCGCCGTCGGCCGGGACGGAGGCGGAGGCGGAAGCCGAGGCGGAAGCGGAAGCCGAGGCGGAAGCGGACTACGTCAACCCCATGCGGCTCGCCGGCCCGGGGACGGAGTCGACCGCCCCCGATTTCGTGTGCGGCGGCCGTTACACCTTCGGCCTGCGCCGCACCACCTCGGGCTGGCGCGTCCACGCCGTGGTCGTCCGGGAGAAGTGGCGTTCCTGAAAGCGCGGGACGCCGCGGGCGGGCAGGGCCGCGGACGCGGGTGTATCCAAGAGTCATGGACGTTGCACGACGCCTCGAGCAGTGGGGGCGATCGTGGCGGCCCGGGCACCTGCTGGTGGCCGCCATGCTCGTACTGGTCCTGCTGGTCACCGTCGTCGACGTCATGGCCCCGCCCGAGGTCCATCTGGGCCCGTTCCTGGTGGCGGCCCCCGCGATCACCGCGTCGTTCGCGGGGGTCCGTACGACCATGGTCGTCGGCGGGGTCGCGGTCGCCGCGCAGATCGTCGTGGCCGGGTTGCGCACGACGCCGCTGGACCTCAACCACTCGGCGCAGATCGCCGTCCTCGCCCTGATGTCGGTGCTGGCGACGTTCTTCGCCCATCTGCGCGTCACGCACGAACGGCAGGTGACGCGGCTGCGCTCGGTGGCCGAGACCGCGCAGCGGGTGCTGCTGCGTCCCATCCCCGGGCGCATCGGACCGCTGCGCATCGCCTCGGTGTACCTGGCCGCGGAGGAGGAGGCGCAGATCGGCGGGGACCTGTACGCGGCGGTGCGGACGGACTCCGGGACCCGGGTGATCGTGGGGGACGTCCGCGGCAAGGGCATGGAGGCGGTGAACGAGGCCGCGCTGACCCTCGGCGCCTTCCGGGCCGTGGCCCATCGGCAGGCGGAGTTGCCGGCCCTCGTGCTGTGGCTGGAGCAGGCCCTCTCCTCGGAGCTCACCGATCCCGCGGAGGAGGCCGCTCCCGCCGGGGACGAGGCGGAGTCGTTCGTGACCGCGGTCGTCGCCGACATCCCGGACGACGATCCGGTGGTCCACGTCGTCACCTGCGGTCATCCCCCTCCGCTGCTGCTGCGCGACGGCGGGGTGAGCTCGCTGGACATGCCGGCGCCGGCGCCACCGCTGGGGCTCACGCAGTTCGCCGGCGGGGACGGCGGGGAGCCCACGGTGCGCACGTTCGCCTTCCAGCCGGGCGACACCCTGCTGCTGTACACCGACGGGGTCGTCGAGGCGCGCGACGTGTCCGGGACGTTCTACCCCCTCACCGGGCGCCTGGCGGGGCAGCCGCCCGGTGATCCCGAGGCGCTGGTGGAGAGCCTGTGCGCCGACCTCCTCGCCCACGCGGGCGGCTGCCTCGGCGACGACGCGGCCGTCCTGGCGATCAGCCGGGCGCCCACCCTGGTGCCGGCGACGGGACGTGCGGGCGGTGGCCCGCGCCCGGCGCCACCGCCGCCTCCTCAGCAGGCGGCGCCGCCGAGTTGACCGACACGGGGTGGCGGTCACCCGCATTCCGGGGGGCGCTCGGGGTATCCGGTCTGTGACACGGGGAGACCACGACCGGAATGACCACAGGAGGGGGAAGTCGGTGGCTCGATGGGCGGGGCGCGGGCGTGCGCCGGAACGAACGGAAGAGGTGCGGCGGTCACCACTGGCCGCGCTCGTCCGATGGGCGGCGATGGCGCTGGCGTTCGTGGCGATGGTGGCGTTCGGGGCGGTGCTGGCCCGGGCGACGCTGGCGCCGTCGTACGCCTCCGAGGGGCTAGCGCACGCGAACCTGCAGCCGGGTGCCTCGCTGCGGCAGTACTACGAGCGGTACACGGTGGCGGGTGCCGTGCGGCAGGTCGGCGGGAACGTGCTGCTGGGCATGCCCTTCGGCGTGCTGCTGCCGGTGCTGGCCCCGAAGGCGCGCGGGGCACTGCGCGTGGTGGTGACGACCGGCCTGGTGATGATCCTCGTGGAGCTGGCGCAGGGGGCGGTGGTGCAGGGCCGCGCCTTCGACGTCGACGACGTGATCATGAACACCGCGGGAGCGCTGCTGGGCTACCTGCTCTTCGGGCGGCGTCTCGGCCGGGCCGTGCACGCCGTCCGCCCGGCGGCCCCCGCCGGGGCCCCGGCGGCGAAGACCGCGGGCGGCGGCAGGACGTCGAGGATCACGAAGCGGTTCCGGGGCCGCGGAGCCGGCGCGGACGGGACGTCCGGGAAGACCGGCGGGAGCGGGCGGACCTCGCGGGCCGGCAAGCGGACCAAGGCCGCGGAGCCGGCCCCGCGCAAGCCGTTGCTGTCCTTCGGGACGGTGCGCCGCAAGGCCGCCCGGCGCTCCTGAGCGAGCGGCAGCCGGGGCCCGGGCCCCGGGCCCCGGCCTGACGCCCGACGCCCGGCCCTGCCGCCCGGCCCCCTCGCGCTCCGCCGCTGGTACGTCCCTGACCAGCGGCGGAGCCGCATGGAGTTCGTCACATCGGGACCGCAAAAGCTTTCCCCCGGGCACGACACTTTGTTACACAGAGTGGATTCATCCCCGATTGCCCCGGGAGCGGGCGACATGAACGACGACGACACCCCGGACCGCCTCCACGCGTTCGAGCTGGACTTCACCGACCACGAGACCCGCCGCCGGGCCGAGGTCCTCGCCGCCCTCGGCGACGACTGGGACCCGGTGGCCGTGCTCCGCGAGGAGGACGCGGCGTACCGGCTGCTCTACTCCGGCCTCGACGAGGAGCAGGAGGCGGTGTACCGCACGCTCGTCGCCGCCGGTGTCCTGCCGCCCCGCGAGACGCCCGGGGAGGACGACGGTGCTGATTCCGATTGACCCCACGGCCGACCCCGGCCGGCGGGCGTGGGTCCCCTGCCCGCGCTGCGCGGACCACCGTGAGTGCGCCACCTGCGCCGCGGGCCGCAACTGCCCCGACCACTGGCGGTACTTGCTGTCGAACAAGGGGCCCGTGGTGCATCTGCAGTGCCCCGGCTGCACCCACATGTGGGCCTGGGACTCCGGATTCGGCGCGCAGCACCGCAACGGCGCCTGAACGCCGCTCCTCCCGGGCCGTCCCCGGCAGGCGGCGGCCCGGCTGGTGTGCGAGTCTCGGAGTGTGGGCCGCACCCGTCCGCGGGGAGCGACCGCGGACCCCTCAGGGAGGCGATCATGGAAACCGATGCCCTGACGGTCGGGGCCCTGCGAGAACTGCGCGCGACCAGGCCGTATCCGGCGGTGTCGCTGACCATGCCGACGCACCGGCGCGAACCGGACAACGCCCAGGACGCCGTGCGGCTGCGCAACCTCCTCGCCGAGGCCGAGCGCCGGATCGAGCACGACCCCGAGGCGTCCCGCCGGGCCCGGATGGCGATCAAGACCCAGCTCAAGGCGGCCGCCGCCGAGGTCGACCTGCGCTACTCGCTGGACGGGCTCGTCATGTACGCCACCGAGCGGGACCACCAGATCTGGACGCTGCCCCGGGCCGTGCCCGAGCGGGTGGTGCTCAGCGACAGCTTCCTCACCCGCAACCTGGTGGCCGCGAAGGCCAGGGCGCGCCCGTACTGGGTGCTCACGGTGGCGGCCGACCGGGCCACCCTCTGGAGCGGCACCGGCCAGGCGCTGCACCCCCAGGAGGCACAGGGCTTCCCGCTGGAGCCCGATCCCGTGCAGTGGGACCCCGAGCGGCAGGAGCAGGTCGGGGACCACCCGAGCACCTTCCGGGACGAGGAGACGCGGCGCTTCCTGCGGTCCGTCGACAGCGCGCTCGCCTCGCTGCTGGCCACCGAGGACCGGCCGCTGTACGTGGTCGGGCTGCCGGACGCGGTCGCCCTGCTCAAGGAGGTCGGCAACGCCGCCGACGCCGCGGTGGCGGTCGTGCACAAGGGCGGTCTGGCGAACGGCCCCGTGCAGGCCCTGCTCCAGGAACTCGCCCCGGCACAGCGGGAGTTCGCCGAGCGCGAGGCGGAACGGATCGGCCGCAGGCTGGTGGACGCCCGCAGCCGCAGGACCTTCGCGGCCGGGCTGGACGAGGTGTGGGAGTCCGTGTGCGAGGGCCGCGCCGAACTGGTCGTGGTCGAGGAGGACTTCCAGCGCGCGGTGCGCCTGAGCGAGGGCCACCTCATCCCGGTGGACGGTGACGCGCCCGAGGCGGGCGGCTTCGAGGAGGGCGTCCGCGAGGACATCGTGGACGAACTGGTGGAGAGCGCGCTCGACAAGGGCGCCGAGGTCCACTTCGTGGCGCCGGACAGCCTCGCGGAACACGACCGGATCGCCGCGGTGCTCCGCTACTGAACCTTCGCGCCTCCCGGCCACCGACGGCCGCAGCGGGCGGGCGCGAGCGCCGAGTACGTCACCCGGGTCCGCTGTCGGCGGCGGGCCCGGGTGACCCGCGCCCGCCGCCGGCGGCGACGCGGCCGGGCGGCGGCGGACGGACCGGAGGGCGGGGTCAGGAGGCCTCGACGGCGGCCTTGATCCGCTGCCCGAACGCCGGGGCGTCCTTGCGCGCGGCGCTCAGGGCCAGTCCCACCAGCAGCTTCCCGAGGCCGTGCCCCTCCAGGTGGTTGAAGATCCGCACCCGGGTGGTGGTCTCGGACACCGCCTCCAGGTCGTAACCGCCTTCCGCGGTGACCAGGTTCTTCGACTGCTCGGTCCAGCGGATCCGGTGGGACGGGTCGAACTCGGTGATGCGGAACTCCCGGCGGGACTTCATCCCGGCGTCCTTCACGGTGCTGGTGAACACCGTGCCGACCGCGGTCGGCGCGTCCGGCGTACGCACGATCTCCTGGACGCGGGGGCTGAACTTGGGGTCGTTGCGCCCGTCCGCGAGGAAGGCGAAGACCTCCGCCATGGGTCGCCCGACCTCGACGACCGCCTCGAACTGACCGCCCATGCCGCTCCTTGATGGCTCGATGGATCGCCGGCTCCGGCGACGCAGCCACCATAGGGCCGTTCCCCGCCCCCGGCACCCGGGCGCGTTCCGCATCCTCGCCGCGAGCGGTGAGCACCGCGGGTCCCCCGCACGTATGGAAGGCCGGGTCCCCGCTCGGGACCAGCGGCAGCGGATGCCGGTGACTGCAGGTACGGAAGCGGATATTGGGGGCACGGTGAGGCGCAAACGGCGTCAGGTGCAACGCGCGCTGCGGCTCGTGGCCGTCGCGGGAGTCGTCTGCGGCGGAGTGTTGATGTCGCAGGCCTTCGGGGCGGCCCCCGACGGCACGCGGACCGGGAGCGGCAGCCAGGTGCTGGACGCCCCGGACGGCGCGCGGGGCGCGACGGACGCGGCGGGCCTCGCCAGGGACCTGGCGGCGCGCCTCGGCGAGGCCCGGACGGGCGGGAGCTGGGTGGACGACCAGGGCCGCCCGGTGGTCGCCGTGACCGACCAGGCGACCGCGGCCGAGGTCGCCGAGGCGGGCGCCCGGGCGGAGGTCGTCCGCTACAGCACGCGCGACCTGCGGGACGCGGCGGGCGAACTGGGCGAGGCGCCGCGCGTCCCCGGCACGGCCTGGTCGGTCGACCCGGTCTCCAACGAGGTCCTCGTGCTGGCCGACAGCACGGTCTCCGCCGAGGAGTGGGCGCGGCTGAAGTCCGTGGCGGACGGCATCGGCGGGCAGGTGCGCATGGAGCGCACCGAGGCGTCCTTCACTACCAGGACCGCGGGGGCCGCGCCGATCCTGACCCGGGGCAGCCGCTGCTCCGCGGGCTTCAACGTCACCAACGGGACGACCGACTTCATCCTGACGGCCGGTCACTGCGGCCCGCCGGGCACCGGCTGGTTCGCCGACAACCAGGGCACCAAGCCCGTCGGCACCACCGTCTCGACCTCCTTCCCCGGCGGCGACTTCTCCCTCGTGCAGTACCAGAACGACGGCTCGGACCACAGCAGCGTGGTCGGGGTGGGCGCCGGCCGCGTGGTGCGGATCACAGGCGCCGCCGATCCGTTCGTGGGGCAGGAGGTCTTCCGCAGCGGCAGCACCTCGGGGCTGCACTCCGGTCAGGTCACAGGGCTGAACGCGACGGTCAACTACCCCGAGGGGACGGTCGGCGGTCTCATACAGACCTCCGTGTGCGCCGAGCCCGGCGACAGCGGCGGCCCGCTCTTCGCGCAGGGCTTCGCGCTGGGGATCACCTCGGGCGGCAGCGGTGACTGCACCGCCGGCGGCATCACCTTCTTCCAGCCGGTGACCTCGGCGATGGCGGCGCTCGGCGTGAACCTGCCGCGCGCCGCGGACAGCGGCGACGCGGCGACGCCGGCCGCCGGCGGCGGCGGGACTCCGGACGGTGCGGCGCCGCCCGCCTCCGCCGGCGCGCCCACCCGTGCGGCGGGCGGGGGCGCCGGAGGCGGTACCGGCGGCGCCGGCGGCGGTCAGGGCGGGCAGCAGGCGGCCCCTGGCGTGCCGGCCGCCCCGACGGCTCCGGGCGGCGCGCCGGTGTACCCGGGTACGGCGAGCGATCCGACGTCGCTGGGTGCGATCGGCAGCGGCGGCGGCATCGGCCCCGGACTGCTGATCGTCGCCGTCAGCTGCCTGGCGTTCCTGGCCACGCGGTGGATCCGTCCCGCCTCGGGTGCCCGGGGCCACGGCTCGGCAGGCTGGGACTGACCGGCCGCCGCGGGCGGCCCGGGGCGGGGGATCATGGGGGCATGAGCAGTTCACCTCGTGCCCGCTCCTTCGACCGGGCCGCCGGACGGTACGCCGCGAACCGGCCCTCCTACCCGCCGGCCCTCCTCGACGCCGTCGAGGAGCTGGCGGGGCAGCGGCTGAACGGTGCCCTGGTCGCCGACGTGGGCGCGGGCACGGGCATCGCCACGGCGCTGCTGCACGGGCGCGGCGCCCGGGTCGTGGCCGTGGAGCCGGGTGACGGCATGGCCGCGGAGCTACGCCGCAACCTGCCGGACGTCGGCCTGGTCCGCGGCGACGGCGACCGGCTGCCGCTGGCGTCCGGCACCTTCGACTTCGTGACGTACGCCCAGGCGTGGCACTGGACCGATCCGCGGCGGTCGGTTCCGGAGGTCCTGCGGGTCCTGCGGCCGGGCGGCGCGTTCGCGCTGTGGCGCAACGACCCCGACACCTCGGTGCCGTGGATCGCCGCCGAGCAGGCGCGGCTGCGCGGCTTCTTCGCGGCGCTGTCCCATCCCCGCTCGGGGCGGCTGCCGGACGGGCCGGGGTTCACCGAGCTCCAAGTGCCGTGGTCACGGCGGGTGCCCGTCGAGGTGCACCTGGCGAACATCGGCACCCAGTCGGCGTTCCTGGTGATCGGCGAGGAGCGCGCCCGGGCCTTCCTCGCCGCCGAACGGGAGCGGCTGACCCGGCACTTCCCCGACGGCACGGTGGAGGAGCACTACGTCGTGCACCTGGTCCTCGCGATCCGCTGACGCGGGGCCCGGGCACCGGTCCGCCGGAGCCTTGGGTGGCCGCGGCGGGGCGACGGGCCTAGCGTGGGCGCAGGGGCGCAGGGGCGCCGCGGGCTGCGGCCGCAGGGCAGAGGAGACCGAGGGAGCACGTATGAAGAGCGCGGAACTGCTCGCCGACGCCTTCGGCAGGATCCAGGAAGCCGTGCACGAGGCCGTCGAGGGTGTGCCCCTGGAGGGCCTGCACGCGCGGCCGGACGAGGGCGCGAACTCGATCGCCTGGCTGGTCTGGCACCTGACGCGCATTCAGGACGACCACGTGGCCGATGTCGCGGGCACCGGGCAGCTGTGGACCGACGCCGGCTGGGCCGACCGCTTCGACGTGCCCTTCGCGCCGTACGACACCGGGTACGGCCACCGCCCCAAGGACGTCGCAGCGCTGCGCGTGGACTCGGGCGAGCTGCTGACCGGCTATCACGACGCGGTCTGCGAGCAGACCCTGGGCTACCTGCGGACGCTGCACGAGGCGGACTTCCCCCGTATCGTCGACACCAGCTGGGACCCGCCGGTGACGCTCGCGGTGCGGCTGGTCAGCGTGGTGTCGGACGACCTGCAGCACGCCGGGCAGGCCGCGTTCCTGCGCGGCTGCGTGGAGCGCGGCGCGCTCTAGCGGCCGGGCCCCGCGTCGACGGCGTCGGCGTCGGCGTCGGCGTCGGCCCGCTCGTACCGGAGCAGCACGACCCCGTTGCCGAAGGTCTCGGTCCCGGTGAGCCGGAGGGCGGTGAGGGCGTCGGCGTCCGGGAAGGGCGACCTGCCCCGGCCCAGCAGGACGGGGTGGACGTAGATCCGGAACTCGTCGACCAGGCCCAGCCGCAGGAAGGACGCGGCGAGGTCGGCCCCGCCGAGCGCCAGGTCGCCGCCGGGCCGCGCCTTGAGCTCCATGACCTCCCCGGCGACGACGTCGCGCACGATCGTGGTGCCCCAGTCGGCCCGCTCCAGCGTCCGCGAGTAGACGACCTTCGGCATGTCGCGCCAGATCGCGGCGAACTCCGCCTCGGCGGGACTGCTCTGCGGGTCGGCGTCGGCGGTCGGCCAGTAGGCGGCCATGAGTTCATGGGTGACGCGGCCGCTGAGGAAGCCGCCCATCGCCTTCAGCCGCTCGTTCATGTGGAGGTGCAGTTCCTCGTCCACGAGGTGCCAGTCGATCTCGCGGTCGGGACCCTCGAAGTAGCCGTCGAGGGACACCGACATCTGCATGATGATCTTTCGCACGGACGTCCTCACTCCGGTCGGCCACGACCCGTCGGACGATACGCCCCCCGGGCCGCCGGCGAGTCGCTTCAGGGCCGCGCGCCGGTCGTACCGCTCGTACCGCCCTTCCCGCCGCCCGCACCGGGGGCTCCCGCCGGTTCCTCGACGGCGCTGAGCGGGGTGGCGAGCGACTCCAGGCTGCGCCGCTCGGCGCGGACCCCGATGGCCGCCTCGACCAGCCCCGCGAGGATCATCACGGCGGCGCCGAGGCAGAAGGCGAGGGTGGTGTCGGCCGGCTCGCCGCTGCTGACCAGGCCGTTGAAGAGCAGGGGGCCGGTGATGCCGCCGAGGGCGGTGCCGACGGCGTAGAAGAAGGCGATGCACAGCGCCCGTGTCTCCAGCGGGAAGATCTCACTGACCGTCAGGTATGCCGCGCTGGCGCCCGCGGAGGCGAAGAACAGCACCGCCGTCCAGCAGGCCGTCATCGTCACCGCGCTGAGGACGCCCTGCTGGAACAGGTAGGCGGTGCCGAACAGGAGCAGGCCGGAGCCGACGTAGCTGCCGGTGATCATCGGCTTGCGGCCCACGGAGTCGAAGAGGTGGCCGAGCAGCAGCGGGCCGAGGAAGTTGCCGACCGCGATCACGGCGAAGTAGTAGCCGGTTTCGCCGTTCGGCACGTCGAAGAAGGTGGTGAGGATGACCGCGTAGCCGAAGGTGACGGCGTTGTAGAGGAAGGCCTGGCCGGAGAAGAGCGCGAGCCCGAGCACGGTGCGGCGCGGGTAGGCACGGGTGACGGTGCGGGCGATGGTGAGGAAGCCCAGCTCGCCGCGGGGGCGGATGAGGATGCTCCCCTCCGGCTCCGGCAGGGGCTTGCCGCTCTCCTCGGTGACCGTGCGCTCGACGTCCGCGACCAGGCGTTCGGCCTCGTCGGCGCGGCCGTGGGTGAACAACCAGCGCGGGCTCTCCGGCACATGGCGGCGGACCAGCAGGATGACCAGGCCCAGCACGACGCCGATGCCGAAGGCGAGCCGCCAGCCGACGTCCGTGGCGAACAGCGAGGTGTCCAGCAGGGCGATGGACGCGAACGCGCCGAAGGCGGCGCCGATCCAGAAGCTGCCGTTGATGATCAGGTCGATCCGGCCGCGCACCCGGGCCGGGATCAGTTCGTCGATCGCCGAGTTGATGGCGGCGTACTCACCGCCGATGCCGAACCCGGTGAAGAAGCGGCACAGGATGAAGAACCAGGCGGTCCACGACACCGCGGTGACGGCCGTGGCCGCGAGGTAGACGGCGAGGGTCACCATGAACAGCTTCTTGCGGCCGAGCCGGTCGGCCAGCCTGCCGAAGAACAGCGCGCCCAGGCACGCCCCCGCGACGTAGACCGCGGCCGCCAGCGTGGTGACCTGGGCGGTGCTGATGTCGATGCCGCTGCCCCGCTCGGCCAGCCGGCCCGCGATGTTGCCGACGATGGTGACCTCGAGGCCGTCGAGGATCCACACGGTGCCCAGGCCGATCACGATGCGCCAGTGCCAGCGGGTCCACGGCAGCCGGTCCAGGCGGGCCGGCACATCGGTCCGCAGGGCTCCCGGCGGGTCGGCGTGCGCCGTGGACGCTGACATGGCCACCTCCGTGAACGATCCGTTCGGTCCGGAGGCGCGCCTTCCCCCGGCCGCGGCGTTCATGCTGCGGGCGCCCGGTCGCGCGGGCCGGCCGGGCCGCTCGCGCACCGGCCGGCGCCGGGCGGCCCCGGCCGGTCAGCCGTAGAAGTTGCGCTCCCAGCGGTGCCGGGCCAGGACGGCGAGCTGCTCCGGAGTCAGCGGGCGCCCGTCGCTCAACGCGGTGTTCCGCTCGACGTTGCGCACCGACCGCATGCCGGGGATGACGGTGGAGACCGCGGGCGCGCTCAGCACGAACCGCAGGGCGGTCTCGGCCATGTCGTCCCGGTCGATGCCCAGGTCGGCGACGATGGCGTCCACGTGCCGCGCCACCTGCGCGGGGCGGTCGTCGCGGAAGTAGCGGTTGCGGAAGTCGCCTTCGGGGAAGGTGGCCCCGGCGGTGATCCGGCCGGTGAGGCCGCCCTCGTCCAGCGCCACGCGGACGATGACGCCGACGCCGTGCTCCTGGCAGGCGGGCAGCAGCGCGTCGGCCGGCGCCTGGTCGAAGACGTTGTAGATCACCTGCACCGTGTCCACCAGCCCGCTGCGGACCAGGGCGAGGGCGTTGTCCGGTTCGTGGTCGTTGACCGACACCCCGAAGAGCCGGATCTTGCCCTGCTTCTTGAGGTCGGCGACGGTCTCCGCCCAGTCCCCGCGGCCGACCCACTCGTCGCTCCAGACGTGGAACTGCAGCACGTCGACGTGGTCGAGGCCGCTCGCCCGCAGGCTGGTGTCGAGGCTCTCGCGGATGTGGTCGCCGGGGAAGGCGTCCGCGGGGTCGACCCCGTCGGGGGCGGGCCACAGCCGGTTCCTCGGCGGCACCTTGGTGGCCACGAGGACCTCCTCGCCGGCCCGGGCCCGCTCGCGGACGACCCGGCCCACGATCCGCTCGCTCTCGCCGTAGCCCCGGGCGGTGTCGACGAGGTTCACCCCGAGGTCGACGGCCCGGTTCAGGGCGCGTACGGACTCGTCCTCCGTCGCGCCCACCCACGCCGACTCGCCGATCCCCCAGGCTCCGTAGCCGATCTCCGACACGCGCAGCCCGCTGCGACCCAGTTCCCGGTAGCGCATGCCCGTCCTCCACTCGGTGCCGTCGTCCGCGGAGCGCTCTCCGCAGCCACGACGATAGGCGACCGGCCCGCCCGGGGTCACCGGGCCTCCGCGCCGGCGGAGGCGGAGGCGGAGGCGGCCGCCGCATACCCCAACGGGTCCCGGGCCGCGCCGCATTCGGCGATTCCGGGCCTTCGCCCGGCGACACGGCCTAGCGTGGTGGGCCCGTAACGGATGACCGGGGGGAGAACAGGGGGACCGCTGTGCCGAATCCGTCCGGCGCAGGACCGTCACGGCGCCGCATGATCGAGCCGACGCGCGTCATCCCCGCGCGGGAGACACCGGGAGGACCGGACGAGCCGTGGGAGGAGTCCCTCGACCTGTTCCGCCCGACCGGCGGCTCCGTCCCGCCCCCGGAGGACGGCCCCGACACCCAGCCGATGCCCCGCACCGTACCGCCCCCACGGCGGCCCGCACCGCCGCCCACGGACCCCCGGGCCGGGGCCCGGACGGCACGGCCCTCCCCCCGCGCCACGCGCACCACGCGCGCCCTGCGCGTCGCCGTGCTGACCGGCACGGGAGGTGCCGCCGGATTCGCCCTCGCGCTCGCCCTGTTCTCCCCCGGGGTCCTCCACCCCGGCGCGCCGCGGGACGCCGCCCCCACCGCCACCGGCGCGCCCACGGCCGCCGCTCCGGGCTCCCCCGGCGCGGGCGCCCGCCGCGGGGTGCTCCGCGAGGGGGACACCGGACCGGCCGTCAGCGAACTGCAGACCCGGCTCCTGCGGATCCCGGACGTGTACGCGGGCGGTGCCGTCGACGGGCGCTTCGACGGGCGCCTCACCGCAGCCGTCGCCCGCTTCCAGGTCTGGTACGGAATCCGCGGCGACGAGAGCGGCGAGTACGGCGACGCCACGCGCCGCGACCTGGAGTCCCGTACCCCGCTCGCCTCGGGCTGAGCCCGCGGCCCCGGCGGGTCCCCGGGCACCGCAGGGCGCCACCGTTCGCGACAGGTGAGGACGCCGGACGCCTTATAGATTGGTGGGATGGGCCTGCCCGACAGGGGGGACGACCAGCAGCACGCCGTGGCGGCACCGCGGATCGACTACGCGGCACTGTTCGCGGCGACGCCCAGCCCGTACCTGGTACTGGACGAGGCGCTGGTCATCGTGGGCGTCAACCGGGCCTACCTGAGGGCGACCCGGCGCACCCGGGACGACCTGATCGGCCGGTACATCTTCGACGCGTTCCCCGACAACCCCGCCGACCCGCTGGCGGACGGCGTGCGCAACCTCAGCGCCTCCCTGCACCGGGTCCTGGCCTCCCACGAGCCCGACACGATGGCACCGCAGAGGTACGACATCGAGCTGGTGGCCGAGCCCGGAACGTTCGAGGAGCGCTGGTGGAGCCCGATCAACACCCCCGTGCTCGGCGCGGACGGCACCGTGGCGTGGATCATCCACCGGGTGGAGGACGTGACGGCGTTCGTCCAGGCCCGCCGGCACCGGCACGGGCTGCAGGGCGCCGACCTCAGCGAGCGGGAGCAGGCGATGGAGGCCGAGCTGTACGCGCGGGCCCGCGAGCTGCAGCGCCTCAACGACCAGTTGCGCGAGGCCCACGCCCGGGAACGGCAGGTCGCCCTGACGCTGCAGGAGGCCATGCTCCACTCGCCGGACCTGGCCCAGCACGAGGACATCGCGGTGCGCTACCTGCCGGCCGCGGGCTCGCTGAACGTGTGCGGCGACTGGTACGACGTGGTCAACCTCTCCGCGGGCTGCTACGCGGTGGCGGTCGGTGACGTCGTTGGCCACGGCCTGGAGGCCGCCAGCGTCATGGGGATGCTGCGCAGCGCGCTGAGCGCGGCGATGCGGACCGTGGAGGGGCCCGCGAAGGCGCTGGAGGTCGTCGGGCAGTACGCCCGGTGCGTCGAGGGCGCGCTGGCCACGACCGCCGTCAGCGCGCTGATCGACAAGGAGCGGCGCACCATCAGCTACAGCAGCGCCGGGCATCCGCCGCCCGTGCTGCTCCACGGCGACGGCCGCTGCGAACTGCTCGACCAGGCCACCGACCCGCCCCTGGGGGCCCGTCCGGCCCATGTCCCGCGGCCGCAGGCGGCCGTGGCGTACCGCCCGGGGGACACACTGGTGCTCTACACCGACGGGCTGATCGAACGCCGCAAGGAGGACATCTACACGGGCCTGGCCCGGCTGACCTCCGTGCTCGCCGAGAAGCCCGGGCTCGGCGCGGAGCCGCTCGCGGACACCCTGCTGAACCGGCTCGGGGTCACCGGCGGCTCGGCGGACGACATCGCGCTGGTCACCGTCCGCCTGTGAGGCACGCGGGCGGGCCCGGGCCGCGCGGTGGCCGGGCGGTGCGGCCCGTCCTACGGTGATCTGAGGGGGTCCGGCGTGTCGCGGACCCGAGCAGCGAGGAGGCCGCGGGTGCCCGGTCGCGGTGGGCTGGAGTGGGTGCGGGCCCGTGATCCGGGTCTCCGGGCGGTGCGCCGTTCCGCGCGGGTGACGCTGGTGGCGTGCCTGAGCTTCTACGTGGCGCGCTACGGCTTCGGCGACCCCGTCGTCGCGATCTACGCCCTCTTCGGCGCGGTCGCCTCCGGCGCCCTGTCGTACGTGCCCGGTACACCGCGCGATCGGGCCCGTACGCTGCTGGCCGCGCTGCCGGTGGCCGCCCTGCTGGTGGCCCTGGGCACGGCGCTGGCCGTGAGCGACTGGACGGCGGCGCTGGGGATGCTCGGGGTCGGCTTCGCCGTGACGTACGCGGGGGTGGGCGGACCGAAGCTGCTGGGGCTCGCGAACGGCCTGCAGTTGTTCTACATCCTGCCGTGCTTCCCGCCGTACCAGCCGGAGACGCTGGGCCTGCGGCTGTGCGGACTGGTGGTCGGCGTCCTGCTGATGGCGGCGGCCGAGCTGTGGGTGTGGCCGGATCCCTCGCCGGGCCGCTACCAGGACCGGCTCGCCCACGCGTGCGAGACCGCGGCGGAGACCCTGCGGGGGCTGGCGCTGGAGCCGCCCGTGGTGCGCGAGCGGTCGGCGGCCCTGCTGGAGACGGCGCAGCAGCTGCGCATGAGCCATGTGCCCAAGGACGAACGCCCGGTGTCGGCGGGCGCGCGCGACCGGGCGCTGTGCCAGGGCGCCGCCTACCTGCGGCACCTGCTGGCACAGACCGGGCAGTTGGCGGACGACGCGGCGGAGCGGGCGCCGGCACCCGACGTGGCGCGGTCACGGATGCTGCTCGCCTCGGCCACCGCCTGCCACAGCGCCGCCCTGGCTCTGCGCGGCAAGACCTCGGCGCCCCCGGTCGCCCCGTGCGCGGCCGCCGCGACGGCCTTCGAGGAGCACCGGGCCAGCCGGCCGGTGTCCGGGGCGGCCTCCGCGACGACGGTGCGGGACGGGGCGATCGCGCTCGACATCGCGTACACCACGGCGTTCCTGGTGACCTCCGTGCGGATCGCGCTCGGCGCCCCGGTGCCGCCCGACGCGACGCGGCCCGCGGAGGGGCCGGGGCCGTTCTGGTACGCGGGGCAGTCGCCCCTCGCGCTGTACGGGCACCGGCTGCGGGCCCATCTCACGCCGCGCTCGGTGTACTTCCAGAACGCCGTGCGCATCGCGCTGGCCCTGGCCGCGGCGCGGCTGATCGCCGGCGGGCTCGACCTGTCGCACGGCTTCTGGGCGCTGCTGACCACACTGACGGTGATGCGCACCAGCGCCGCCGGCACGCGTACGACCGTGGTCCCCGCGGTGCGGGGCACCCTGGTGGGGGCCGGGCTGGCAGCGGTGCTGCTGCTGTTCGTGGCCGACCACACGCTGGTGTACGCCCTCGCGATGCCGCCGGTGTTCTTCCTGGCGTTCACCGCGGGACCGCTGCTCGGACTCGGCTGGGGCCAGGCGTTCTTCACGATCGCGGTGGCCACCGCCTTCACGCAGATCGCCCCCGCGGGTCCGGAACTCGCCGCGTTCCGGATCGCGGACGTGGTCACCGGCGCCCTGACCGGCACGCTCGTCGGGCTGCTGGCCTGGCCGCGGGGCGGCACGGGCGAGCTGGGGCGGGCCTGTTCGCGGCTGCTCGACCAGGGCACCCGGGCGGTCACCCAGATCACCGACTGCATCACCGGGACCGGCGCGATGGGCGACGCCTTGTCGAGGGCCCGGCTCGCCCAGCTGATCGCGGAGGCGAGTTACGCGCAGTTCGCGACCGAGCGCGACACCCCCGGCGCGGGGCCCGTGCTGCCGACGGACTTCCAGGCGATCATGCTGGCCGGGAACCGGGTCCTGACCATGGGGCAGACCCTGGTGGACCACTGCCCGCCGGGCGCGCTGGCGGCGTGGCCGCTGAGCGCCGCGCACCTGCGGGACGCGGCGCACCATCTGCGGCTGACCACACTGCCGCTGACGTACGACCTGCGCTCGGGGACGATGCGTCCGGCGCCCGCCGAGTCCCCGGACCGGAGCGTGCCGACGGACCGCACGGTCATCGCCGACGTCTGCGCGGCCTCGGGCGGCCGCGCGCCCGACCCGCTGCTGTACTACGCCGTCGACGCGGCGATCTGGCTCGCCAGCCTGCAACGCGTGGTCACCGCGGTCCGCCGCCCCGCGAACGACCGCGCGGCGGCGGCAAGTTGACGACCGGGCCCCCGCCGCCCACCGGCCGGCCGGGCGTGCCCACAGGGCGCCTCGGCCGACCGACCGCCCGATCCGCGCAGCGGCACCGGGACGACGGCGACGCCCTCACGCACCGCAGCGTGCCGACCGACCGCCTGCGCTTCACGACCCCGCCGGCCGGCCTGCGATGTGCGGTCACCGCCGTCCGTCGGCCGACGGAACACCGTGCAGCTGAACCGAGTTGACGCCCACGCCCTCACGCACCGCCGCATGCCCGCCAACCGCCCGCGCCGTGCCACCCCGCCGAAACCACGCCGGCGGGCACGCGACGCGCGGTCACCGTGGTCCCCCGGCCGGCGGAAGACCCGCCAGCAGCGCCGGGTTGACGACCGCCAGGATGACCGCGACGTCCTCGCGGGGCACCGCTGGCCACAGGATGTCGCGGGCGCGGCGGTACTTGGCGGCCAGCCGCAGCCGCTGTGCCTCGTCGAGACGGGCGGCCCGGTCCGGGTGGCTGTTGTGGGCGTTGTCGGCGATCTTCACCAGGGCCGCGTCCCGGTCGGCGGCGATCCGCCGCAGCTTGTCCTCGTAGGCCACGCCCGGCTGGTTGGTGACCCGTTCGACGAGGGCGACGACCCGGTCCGGGACGCCGGCGGCGCGCAGCCCGCCGGCGGTCCACGGGGTGTCCTCGATGACGTCGTGCAGGAGCCCCGCCATCTGCAGTTCCGGCCCGAACGCGGCGAGGCCCGCCGCGACCGCGCGTACGTGCTCGACGTACGGCACGCCGATGCGGTCGGTCTGGCCCTCGTGCGCCAGGCGGGCCAGGGCGTCGGCGTCGGCCACGCTGTTCACCTTCATGGCACCCCATCCTCGGGGGCGCCGCCCGGGCCGGTCCAGCCTCAGCCCAGCGCGGCGAGCAGGCGCTCGGCCAGCGGGCCGGAGGAGGCCGGGTTCTGGCCGGTGATCAGGTTGCGGTCGGTCACCACGTGGGGCGCCCAGGGCTCGCCCTCCTGGAAGTCCGCCCCGAGGGCGACCAGTCGCTCCTGCAGGAGCCAGGGGGCGTGGGCGGCGAGCCCGCCCTGCTTCTCCTCGGTGTCGGTGAAGGCGGTCAGCCGGTAGCCCGCGAACGGCCAGCCGCCGTCGGGGCGTTCGGCCGCGAGCAGGGCCGCGGGGCCGTGGCAGACGACGCCGAGGGGCTTGCCCGAGTCCAGGGCGGCGGTCAGCAGGCGTCCGGAGACCGGGTCGACGGCGAGGTCCTCCATCGGGCCGTGCCCGCCGGGGTAGAACACGGCGGCGTAGTCGTCGAGGTCCGCCTCCTCCAGCTTGACCGGGTGCCGCAGCGCCGTCATCGCCTCCAGTTCCGCGGCGATCGCCTGCGCGCCCTCCTCCCCGCCGTTGTACTCGGGGGCCAGACTGGCCCGGTCCACGGCCGGAACGACGCCGCCCGGCGTGGCCACGACGACCTCGTGCCCCGCGGCGGTCAGGACGCGGTGCGGGGTCACGGCCTCCTCGGCCCAGAAGCCGGTGGGGTGCCCGGTGCCGTCGGACAGCGTCCAGGACGACGCGCCGGTCAGGACGAACAGGATCTTCGCCATGTCAGGTCTCCTTGGGGTGCTCGGTTGCCGCCGCCCGTCTTCGGAACGGGCCGCGGACCTCGACGGTAGGACGGGAGAGCCATCGATTTCCAATAGGATCGCCACCATGAGCCATACGGATTCCAATGGGTCGCCGGGACTGCGCACGGCACGCGGGGGCGGCGGCCCGTCAGGGGGGCCGCTGGACCTGACGCTGCTGCGCACCTTCCTGGCGGTGCACCGCGCGGGTTCCTTCACGGCGGCCGCGCGGCTGCTGGGGCTGTCCCAGCCGACGGTGACCACCCAGATCCGTACGCTCGAAGGACAACTGGACCGGGAGCTCTTCGAACGGCTGCCGCGCGGGGTCGCCGCCACGCCCTTCGCCGACGAGCTCGCCGGACGGGTGGCCGAGCCGCTCGACGCGCTCGCGGCCGTCGCCGACCGCGGGCACGGCGACCCGGACGTCCTGGCCGAGCCGGTCCGGCTCGGGGGCCCCGCGGAGGTGCTGTGCGAACGCGTGCTGCCGGCGCTCGCGCCGCTCGTCGAGCGCGGCGTGCGGCTGCGCGTCGGCACCGGGCTCACCGACGACCTGCTGGCCTCGCTGCGCGCCGGACAGCACGACCTGGTGATCTCCACGCACCGGCCGCGCGGCCGTCTGCTCAGTGCCGTACCCCTGATGGACGAGGAGTTCGTGCTGGTGGCCGCCCCGTCGCGGGCCGCCCGGCTGGACGTGGCGTCCGACGGGCCCGGCGCGCTGAGCGGCGTGCCGCTCGTCTCGTACGCCGAGGACCTGCCGATCGCCCGCCGCTACTGGCGCCACGTCTTCGACCGGCGGCTCACCGGCCAGGCCGCCGTGACCGTTCCCGACCTGCGCGGCGTGCTGGCCCTGGTCGCGGCGGGCGCGGGCTTCACCGTCCTCCCCCGCTACCTGTGCGCCGCCGCCCTCGCCGAGGGGACACTCGTGCCGCTGCTGGAACCCGACGACCCGCCCATCAACACCGCCTACCTCGTGCAGCGCCCGGGAGCCGACCACCACCCGCACCTCGGCCTCGTCCGCGACCTCCTGCTGCGCGAGGCCCGCGCCTGGTGAGACGGGACGAGCGGCCCCGCGACGCACCCGGGTGCGGGCGGGCGGAGCGCGTGCTTGAGTCTCCCGCGACGGGAGACCCCAGGATGGCGGACATGGACGACGACACCCTCCACACCATCGGTGACCTGGCCCGGCTGACCGGTCTGACCGTGAAGACCATCCGGTACTGGTCGGACACCGGAGTGGTGCCGCCGACCGACCGGACACCCGCCGGCTACCGGCTCTACGACCGCGCCGCGCTGGACCGCCTGGCCCTCGTGCGCACGCTGCGCGACCTCGGCATCGACCTCGCGTCCGTCCATTCCATCCTGGACCGCGAGGTCACCGTCGCCGAGGTCGCCGCCGCCCACGCCGAGGCGCTGGAGGTGCAGATCCGCACCCTGCGGATCCGCCAGGCGGTGCTGCGGACGGTCGCGGGGCGCGGGGCCTCACCACAGGAGACGGAACTGATGCACCGACTCGCCACCCTCTCGGACCGTGAACGCCGCCGCCTCGTCGACGAGTTCGTCGACCACATCGTGAGCGGCATCGACGTCGACCCCGGTTTCCCGGCCATGATGCGCGCCGCGATGCCCGAACTGCCCGAGGACGCCTCCGCGGAACAGGTCGACGCCTGGGTGGAACTGGCCGAACTGATCCAGGACGAGGACTTCAGGGCCGGTGTCCGCCGGGCCGTCGCCGACCAGAGCCGCTCGCTCGCCGAGGACGGGCAGCCGGACCCGGCGGTGGCGCGCCGGACGGCCGACCTGCTGCGCGAGCGCGCCGGGGGCGCCGCGGCGGCGGGCATCGACCCGGCCTCGCCGTCGGCCCGGCCGGTCGTGGCCGAACTCGTGGCGGCCTACGTCGAGTTGTCGGGCCGTACGGACGGTCCGGAGTTCCGCGCGTGGCTGGCCGAACGGCTGGAGATCTCGCACGACTCCCGTTACGAGCGCTACTGGCACCTGCTGGCGCGGGTGGGCGGCCAGGAGGCAGCCCCGGCCCTGGCGCCGGCCGCCGCCTGGCTGACGGCCGCCCTGCGGGCCGGGTGAGGCGGGCCGCACGGGACGGGCGGGACGAGCCGCACGCGGCCCGCCCTCAGCGTTCCTCCGCGACCCGGGCCCGCTGCCGCAGGACCTCGGCGGCCCGCCGGCACCAGTCCCGGTTGCCCTCCTCGAAGGCCAGGCCCCGCAGACAGGTGAGGTAGGGGCCCACACGGCGGCCGCGGCCGAGGAACTCCTCCTCGGTGCGGCCGCCGCGCATCCGCGCGAGCAGCCGTTCGAACAGCTCGATCTTGGCGTCGGCGAAGGCGGCCCTCTCCCCCAGCCGGGCGATCAGCTCCCCCGCGTCGACGACGTCGGCGGCCTGCACCGCCACCAGCAGGTCGTCGCGGATGAAGGAGGGTTTGCCGACCGCGGCGGCGAAGCGTCCGAGCTCGGCGAACCCGCCCTCGGTCACGTGGAAGAGCCGCTTGTTGGGCCGGCTGTCCTGGACGACCTCCCGGCCGGCGATCAGCCCTTCCTTCTCGAGCCTGGCCAGTTCGGCGTAGAGCTGCTGGGGCAGGGCGTGCCAGAAGTTCGCCACGCCGATGTCGAACGCCTTCGTCAGCTCGTAGCCGCTGAGTTCGCCGTCCAGGAGCGCGGCCAGGACCGCGTGCCGCAGGGCCATCCCGGCTCCCCTTCCGTCCGCCCGTTCCGGCCTGCCGTACCGGGCCGGGCCCTTCCGCGTGGACGCCCCCCATGATACTCAAGGAACTGACTAGTCAATTTTCTGAGTATCGAGCGTCCGAGCCGGACGACCACAGGAGGAGCCATGGAAGCCGCCGACCGCTTCAGGGCCGCCGTCGAGCGCGGCGATCTCAGCGCGCTGGAGGAGCTGTTCCACGACGACATCCGCCTCCACAGCCCCGTGAAGTTCACGCCGTTCGAGGGCAAGCCCATGGTGATGGGGCTCTTCGGCGTCCTGCTGCGCACCTTCGAGGACTTCCACTACGTGGGGACCCTCGACGGCACGGTCGAGAGCGGCGCGGACGGCACCGGGGCGCCGTCGACCGTGCTGGTGTTCCGCGCCACCGTGGGCGGCAGGAGCATTCACGGCATCGACCTGCTGCAGGTCGACGAGACGGGCCTGATCAAGGAGTTCACGGTGATGGTGCGCCCGCAGTCCGCGGTGCACGCGCTCGGGGAGGCCGTCCTGGCCGGCCTCGTCGCCGACGGCCTCGTCCCGGCGCCGTAGCGCGGGCCGGCCGCCCGCGGAACGTCAGATGCCGGCGCGGACCAGGCGGCCCAGGGCGGGCAGCACGGCGCGCAGGTCCCCGGCGTCGACCGCGACGGTGGCCGCCTCGCGCGCCGCGGCCGAGGCGTTGAACGCCACGCTCACGCCCACGGACGCGAACAGCGGGAGGTCCGAGCGGCTGTCCCCGACGGCCGCGCACGAACGCGGAGCCAGCCCCCACCGCCGCGCCTGTGCGAGGGCGACGTCGCGTTTGTCGTACTCGTCGAAGTGCCGGGCCACCCGGCCCGTGAACCGGCCGCCGGCGGTCTCCAGCCGGGGCCCGCCGAACGCGTGGAAGCCGAAACGGCCGGCCAGGTGGCTGCCGACCGGCGACCAGGCGAGGGTCGCCAGGACGGGCAGCAGGCCGTTCCGCCGGCACCAGGTCACGGTCTCCGCGATGCCCGGCACCAGGGGGAGTCCGTCGAGCCAGCCGGCGACCCGCTCCACGGGAACCCCCGCCCAGCCCGCGGCGTCCAGTTCGGAGACCTGGCGGTTGTCCAGGTCACCGGCGGCGTACGCGTCCTCGGCCCGGGCCAGCTCGTCGCGGTGGCCGAGGAAGCCGGCCAGGTGGACGGACGAACTCGTCCCCGGGACGAGGGTGCCGTCGACGTCGAAGAACACGGCGCCCGCATGATCCGTGGAGAACACCGGGCAAGGATGGCACAGCCGATCAGCGGCGCCGGGCACCGGGACCGCGGCGCAGCCGGAACAGCAGGGCGATCGCGGCCATGCCGCCGAGCAGTGTGGCGCTGCCGAGGGCGAGCAGGGTCCGCCCCGGTCCCTCGCTCTCGGCCGCCACGGGCTGGGTCGCCGGGGTGCGGACGGCGTCCCGCGGGGAGGCCTGGGCGGCCGCGGCGGATGCGGAGGTCGCCGCGGCGGACGGGGACTCCGCGCCGCGGGAGGCCGTGGCCTCGGGGCTCGCGGAGGTCGCGGCCGCCGACGGCCTGGCGGGCTTCGCCGGCTTCGCGGTCCTGGCCGGCGCCTTGGCCGCGGCGGCCGGGAAGACGACGTCGGAGCAGGAGTAGTACGTGTCGGGCGTCGAGGAGTTCTGCCAGATCGTGAAGAGGACGTGCCGCCCGGTGCGGTCCGAGGGCAGCCGCCCGGCGATGCGGTAGGCCCCGCCGGACACGGGCGGGTCGGTGACCTTCGCGAAGGGGTCGCTCGCCAGCGCCGACCAGGTCAGGGGCCGGGTCGGGTCGTAGCCCTGCTTGGTGAGGTACAGCCGGAAGGTGCCCTGGTGCGGGATGGTCGTGCCGTACGCCATCGTGAATGCCGCGCCCGGCGTCAGCCGGGTGGCCGGCCAGTCGGTGCGCGGCAGGTCGAGGCCGCGGAAGGCGGCCAGACCGCCGCTGCACAGCTTCCCGTCCGGGATCACCTGGCGGTCGCGGCCCGCGACCCCGGCGACCCGGAGGTTGTCCCAGTCGGCGAAGGGCCGGCTCCCGCCGTTGGCGGCCGCGGCGGCCCGGCAGGCGGCCGTCCCCACGTACTGTCCGCTTCCGGCCGCGCACGCCGCGGCGCGGCTGACCGGGGACACCGGCGCGCCGTGGGCGGCCGCCGGTCCCGCCAGGGCCAGCGGCAGCAAGGCGGCCGTGCCTGCGACGACGGAGCTGAGCACGTGGCGCGATGGGGCCATGCCGGCCGCCTTCCCTGTTGCCGTTCGGTGGATCGGAACGCACGTCCCCCCGTACTACGGACGGTCGGCGGGGGGTGTTCAGCCGGGTGGGGGGTTCCCCGGGAACCGGCCGTGGAGGAATCGTGTCTGTTGAGGAAAAGTCGACGCGGTCGCCGGCACCGCGCCACATGCAGGGGGGACAAGTGAATGAGCGGCTGGAGGGTGCCCGGTTACACCGAGGCCCGGGAACTGGGCTCGGGTGGCGGCGGAAGAGTGCTGCTGGCGTTCCATGACGCCACGTCAACGCCCGTCGCGATCAAGTACCTGAGCGACGAGCTCCGGGCGGACCCCGGGTTCCTCCAGGAGTTCCGCGCCGAGGCACAGCTGCTGGGAGGTCTCGAGACACCGTATGTCGTCAGTCTCTACGAGTACGTGGAGGGTCCCCACGGCGCCGCCATCGTCATGGAGCTGGTGGACGGCATCGCGTTGAGGGCGCTGCTCCGCCAGGAAGGAGCCACCGGGCCCGAGGCAGCGCTGGTGGTGCTCAAGGGGTCGTTGCTCGGCCTCGCCGCCGCCCACCGCACCGGAGTGGTGCACCGCGACTACAAACCGGAGAACGTCCTGGTCGCGGCGGACGGGTCGTCCAAGCTGGTCGACTTCGGCATCGCTTTGCGCAGCGGGACCAAGGGGGCCGTGGTGGGAACGCCCGCCTACATGGCCCCGGAGCAGTGGAACGGGCGGACGGCCTCCCCGGCCGCGGACGTGTACGCGGTGACGGCCACGTTCTACGAGTGCCTCACCGGTCGCAAGCCGTTCCGCGGCGAGAACTTCGCCGAGCTGGCCGTGCAGCACATCGAAGCACCCGTGCCGGTGGAGGAGGCGCCGGAGCCCGTGCGGCAGCTGATCCTCCACGGGATGGCGAAGGACCCGGCACAGCGCCCGGCGGACGCGGAGGCGTTCGTCGCGGAACTGGAGGTGATCGCGGGAGCGGCCTACGGAAGCGACTGGGAGGAGCGAGGTCAGCGCAGGCTCGCCGCCCTCGCGGCGTTGCTGCCGCTGCTCTTCCCCTCGGCGGGACCGGCGGCCGGAACGGCCGACCTGGCCACCACCCTCGTCCGTGGCGGCGCACGCCGCCTGACACGACAGGGCATGCTCGCCGCGGTGGGCGGGGTGGTCATCGCCGGACTGCTGACCTTCGCCGCGGTGGCCTCGGGAGAGGGCCCACGGCAGACGACAGCCAACTGGACAGGGGAAACGACGAGAGCGACCCCGCGCGGCAGCTCCGCCACACCGGGGACGACGTCTCCACCGGGCAGTCCCTCGCCCGGCACGACGAGTGCGTCGCCCTCGCAGCCGGAGAGCGCCCCGGCCTCCACCGGGGCCACCGCCGTCACCACGCCGACCACGCCGCAGGCACCGACGCCGACCACGACGGCCTCAGCCTCGGCCACGGCTTCTGCGTCCGTGACGACCACGCCGCCGGCGTCGCCCTCCACGTCACCGGAACCCCCGGTGAGCGTGAGCGAGGTCGCCGTCACCTCGCTCGGCCAGACGGGTGCATTGAGCGCCGCGGCCACCATCCGGCTGCGGACCGGGGACGCACGCCCCGTGACGGTCACGGTGACCTGGTACGTGAGCGACGCGAAGGGGGAGCGCGGCACCGCCGACGGCGCGCAGACCTTCACCCGCAGCGGCTCGACCTCGTACTCCTTCACCGCCGAGCACACGTTCCCGCGGGGCAGCGGCTGTTGGTTCGGGGCGCTCGCCACCACCGACCCGGCGGCGGCCAACGGGCAGTCGTTCCAGCAGATCCTCACCCGCGGGTGCGTGATCACGTGAACGGACCACGCGACCTCCCGCCGGAGGGGACGGAGCGCACCGTCCGCCTCGGACCGGCGGACGCACCGCCGGACGAGGCGATTGCGCGGGAAGCCGTCCCCCAGGACGCCGCGCCGCAGGACGCCGAACCCGTACGGCCGGCGGCCGATCACGACTACAGCGCCACCGTCCTCGCCGAGCACTGGGCGCCGTCCACCCTGCCGACGGCACGGCTGGAACCGCAGATCAGCGCCGAGGGCGCGACCCCGACGGTGAAGGCCGGCCCCACCGTCGTCCTCCCGGACCGGGTCGAGGGCGACGTGATGCGCTTCGGGCCCGGTGTCACACCGGTCGCGGCGGCCCGGGCGAACGTCGCCGCCGAGGTGTGGCGGGGCGCGCTCACCCCGCCCCGGCAGCCTCCCCCGCGACGGCGGCGATGGCCGCGGCGGTACGCACTGGCCGCGTCGGTGCTGGTGGCGGTGCTGCTCTTCCTCGCCTGGCAGCGCTTCGGACCGGGCCTGCAGGTGCAGCAGGTGACCGTCACCCCGTCCCCGTCGGCGCCCGCCTGCGACACCACCGTCGACCTGGTCGCGGTGGTCACCACCAACGGCCGCCCGGGCACGATCAGTTACCGCTGGCTACGCAACGACGGCACTTCCTCCGACGTGCTGTACGAGGAGGTCCCGCGCGGCCGCCACGAGGCCCGGCTGCACCTGCTGTGGACCTTCCGCGGCCACGGCACGTACCGGGCGCGGGCCGAACTGCGCATCACCACCCCCGGCCACCGCTCGGTCACCACGGGTTTCACGTACGACTGCCCGTGACCGCCGAGCCCGCCCACGCGGCCTGCGCGCGGGCGGGTTCCGCCATATGACGAGGCTTCAGCGAATGCCCGTCGTCTTTTAACTCTCTTGACCGGGACGAACACTCTCGGTAGCGCTTATCGCATCTCCGCGACTTTCCCGCAACCTTGCGAATCGATGGTTTTTCCGGCTTTCCGGAACGGTACTCGTCGATTCGTCGCGACTTCTCGAGCATTTGCGCAGTCCAGGGCCGCGACATGCCACTTCGATCATCTTCGAGTGGCAGTCCGAACGAGGACGGCGGAGACTACGAGGAGCGACATATGGTTGTATGGCGAGAGAAGAGCTCACGACCGCATGGCTTCCGGATTACTCGCTCCGGCCCAGCCGGGGCGCGAGGGACACCGGGTACCGGCCTTACCGGCCGCCCGTGGTCGACTTTTCCTCAAGGAGCTCACATCGTGGAAAAATCTGCAGAGGTCCTGTCGTCGGATCCCGCTTCGGATCCCGATGAATCTTCAATCACCGGGCGCCCTTACGCCGCCCCGGCCGACGGCACGGAAAAGACACTCGCCGACATCCTGGCGGGCATCGTGCACACCGACCGGGTATCGGCCGACAGCCATTTCTTCACGGAAATGGGTGCCGACTCGCTGGTGATGGCGCATTTCTGCGCCCGGGTGCGGAAGCACCAGGACCTGCCGTCGGTGTCGATGAAGGACATCTACCGGAACCCGACGATCAGGAGCCTCGCGGCGGCCCTGGCGGAGGCCCCGTCCCCCGCCGCGCAGGGCACGGCCGCGTCCGCCCTCGCCGACGTGCCGGTCCCGGAGGCGATCGAGGCGGCGGCCGCGCGGGGCACCCCGCGCTACGTGCTGTGCGGTGTGCTGCAGGCCCTGTTCTTCCTGGGCTGGTCCTACCTCGCCGCGCTCGTCGTCACGAGCGGCGCGGAGTGGATATCCGCCGCCACGGGCCCCTTCGACATCTACCTGCGATCCGTGGAGTTCGGCGGCGCGGCCTTCGCCGGCGTCTGCGTCCTGCCCGTCGTGGGCAAGTGGCTCCTGGTCGGGCGGTGGAAGCCGCAGGAGATCCGCATCTGGAGCCTGGCGTACTTCCGGTTCTGGTGCGTGCGGACCCTCATCCGGGCGAACCCCATGGTCCTGTTCGTCGGTTCACCGCTGTACGTGCTGTACCTGAGGGCGCTCGGCGCGCGAATAGGCCGCGGCGTGGCCATCTTCTCCAAGCACGTCCCGGTCTGCACCGACCTGCTGACCATCGGCGACGGCACGGTCATCCGCAAGGACTCGTACTTCTCCTGCTACCGGGGACACTCGGCGGCGATCCAGACCGGCCCGGTCACCCTCGGCAGGGAGGTGCTGATCGGCGAGGTGACGGTGCTCGACATCGGCACCTCCATGGGCGACGGCGCCCAACTCGGCCACGCCTCCTCGCTCCACACCGGCCAGTCGGTCCCGGCCGGCGAGCGGTGGCACGGCTCCCCGGCCCAGCCGGGCGCGGCGGACTACCGCTCGGTCGCGCCGCTGGAGTGCGGCAGGGGCCGCCGCATCGGCTACTGCCTGTCGCAGCTGCTGATCCTCCTGGCCGTCTGGGTCCCCCTCGCGGTCGGCGGGGTGGCGATCCTGCTCGCGGTGGTCCCGCGCCTGGACCCGCTGCTGGAGCCGGGCCCGGTGGCCCTGACGACGTGGGCCTTCTACGCCGACGCCGTGGCCGCCTCCTTCGTGCTCTTCTGCGGGGCGCTGCTGCTGGGCCTGCTGTCCGTGGCCACCGTGCCGCGGCTGCTGCACCCGCTCGTGAAGCCCGACACCGTCCACCCGCTCTACGGGTTCCGCTACGGGGTGCACCGGACCATCGGGCTCCTCACCAACCGGAAGTTCTTCCGCGTCCTGTTCGGCGACAGTTCGGCCGTCGTGCACTACCTGCGCGCCATCGGCTACGACCTGTCGCCGGTGGAACAGACCGGCTCGAACTTCGGCACCGAGGTGAAGCACGAGAATCCGTTCCTGAGCAAGGTGGGCAGCGGCACCATGGTCGCCGACGGACTGTCCATCATGAATGCCGACTACTCGAGCACCTCTTTCCGCGTCACCCGGACGGCGATCGGCCCGCACAACTTCCTGGGCAACCACATCGCCTACCCGCCCCAGGGCAGGACCGGCGACAACTGCTTGCTGGCGACGAAGGTCATGGTCCCCGTCGAGGGGCCGGTCCGGGAGAACGTCGGACTGCTCGGCTCGCCCAGCTTCGAGATCCCGCGCACGGTGGACCGCGACAGCAAGTTCGACCACCTGAAGGACGGCGACACCTTCCGCCGCCTGCTGTCGGACAAGAACAGGCACAACACCGGCACGGCGGTGCTGCACCTGCTGCTGCAGTGGCTGCTGCTCTTCCTGGTGCTGCTGACGGCGTCCTGCGCGGCCGACTTCTACCCCGCGTACGGGGCCGCCGCGGTCGCCGTCGCGAACGTCGTGGTCCTGGTGGTCACGGTCACCTACATCGTGCTCGGCGAGCGCGTCGTGACCCGCTTCCGCGGTCTGCGGCCGCTGTACTGCTCGATCTACGACCTCGACTTCTGGCGGCACGAACGCTACTGGAAGGTGACGGCCGCGACGGAGTACCTGAACGTCCTCAACGGCACCCCGTACAAGAACGTCGTCTGGCGCCTGCTCGGCGTGCGGATCGGGCGCCGGGTCTTCGACGACGGCCTCTTCCTCCCCGAGCGCTCGCTGGCCGCCATCGGCGACGACTGCACGCTCAACGCGGGCACCGTCATCCAGAGCCACTCCCAGGAGGACGGCGCCTTCAAGTCCGACCACAGTTCGCTGGGTGCCGGCTGCACCCTCGGGGTCGGCGCCCTCGTCCACTACGGCGTGACCGTCGGCGACGGTGCCGTGATCGCCCCGGACTCCTTCGTGATGAAGGGCGAGGAACTCCCCGCGCACGCCCGGTGGGGCGGCAACCCCGCCCGGGAGATGCCCGAGAACCCGAAGGACCCGAAGAACCCCGACAGCGGCGGCGATCGCGCCACCGCGCTGACCAGCGGTGTGTAGCCCCGTGGAAACCGCGAGTGGAGGAAGGTCGATGGACAAGGCAGCGGACGCCGGACGGGAGTTCTGGCGCGGAGAACTCGTCAAGGGCGGGTTCACCGCGATCCCCCGCTGGACCTCCGAACCGGTCAGCGGCGCCGCCGAGCACGTGGTGGCGGTCCCCGACGGCCTCACGGCGTCGGTGCGCCGGGTGGCGGACGAGGTCGGGGTCCCGCTGGGTTCGGTGCTGCTGGCCGCGCACGCCAAGGTGCTGACCGCGCTCTGCGGCGAGGCCGAGGTCGTGACGGGTTACGTGGCCGCGGGCGGCGCGGTGCTGCCGTGCCGGCTGTCGGCGGGCCCCGGCTCGTGGCGCTCCCTGCTGCTGGACGCGCGTGGCGCGGAGTCCCGGCTGCTGGCCCACCAGGACGTCCCGGTCGACGCGCTCCGCAAGGAACTCGACCTGGCCGAGCCGCTGTTCGAGACGGTCTTCGACCTGTCCGGCGGTGGCGTCGAACTCGCCCCGGGCACGGTGCTGTGGGTCGGCGCGTCCGACCGCGACGGCCGGCTCTCGCTGCGGCTGCGCTACGCCACCGACGTCATGGACGAGGACGCCGCGGCCCGCGTCGCCGGCTACCACCTGGCCGCGCTGGCCCGGATCGCCGCCGACCTCGACGCCGAGCACACCCGCAAGAGCCTGCTGTCGGCGGAGGAGAGCCGGCTGCAGCTCACCGGGATGGCCGGACCGCGCAGGAAGCTGCCGGACCGGCGGATGCACGAGCTGTTCGAGGAGCGGGTCCGGGCGCACCCGGAGGCGGTCGCGGCCGTCCACGGGGACCGCCAGTGGACGTACGGCGACCTCAACGCCCGCGCCAACCGTCTGGCCCACGCCCTCCTGGCGCGCGGTCTGGAGCGCGAGGGCGTGGTCGCGGTGGTCACCGAGCGGAACCTGGACTGGCTGGCGGCCGTGCTGGCGGTCTTCAAGGCCGGCGGCGCCTACCTGCCGATCGAGCCGCACTTCCCGGCCGGCCGGATCAGGAACACCCTCAGCCGCGCCGAGTGCCGCCTGGTGCTGACCGAGCGCGGCAGCACCGCCACCCTCGACGAGGCCCTGTCCGCGCTCCCCGAGGTGCAGCGGCTGCCGGTCGAGGACGCCTACGCCGAGGACCACCCGAGCGAGGACCCGCAGGTGGCCGTCGCCCGGGACCAGTTGGCGTACATCTACTTCACCTCCGGCTCGACCGGGGAGCCCAAGGGCGCGATGTGCGAGCACGCGGGCTTCCTCAACCACCTCTACGCCAAGATCGACGACCTCGGCATCTCCGAGGGGCAGGTGGTGGCGCAGACCGCCCCGCAGTGCTTCGACATCTCGCTGTGGCAGCTGGTCTCGGCGCTGCTCGTCGGCGGGCGCACGCTGCTGGTGGAGCAGGAGACGATCCTGGACGCCGACCGCTTCCTCGACAAGGTCGTCGAGGGACGGGCGAACGTCGTCCAGCTCGTCCCCTCCTACCTGGACGTCGTCCTGTCCGCCCTGGAGCGCGAGCCGCGCGAACTGCCCGACCTGCGCTGCGTGTCGGTGACCGGCGAGGCCCTGAAGAAGGACCTCATCGGACGCTGGTTCGCCGCCCGGCCCGGAGTGAAGCTGGTCAACGCCTACGGGCTGACCGAGACCAGCGACGACACCAACCACGCGGTGATGGACCGCGTCCCGGACACCGACTGGGTGCCGCTGGGCCGGCCCGTCAACAACGTCCGCGTGTACGTCGTCGACGAGCACCTGTCGCCGGTGCCGCTGGGCGCGCCCGGCCTGGTCGTCTTCTCCGGGGTCTGCGTGGGCCGCGGCTACGTCAACGACCCGGAGCGCACCCGGCAGGCGTACCTGACCGACCCCCACCACACCGGCGAGCGGCTGTACCGCGGCGGCGACTACGGTCGCTGGCACCCGGACGGCACGCTGGAGTTCCTCGGCCGCAAGGACCACCAGGTCAAGATCCGCGGTTTCCGCATCGAGATCGGCGAGATCGAGAACACCCTGGTCCGGGCGCCGGGCGTGCGCGACGGCGCAGTGGTCGTCAGCGAGGACGGCGACCAGCTCGTCGCCTTCTACTCGGGCCCCACGCCCGTGGCGGCCGACGCGCTGCGCGAGCACCTGGCGCAGTCCCTGCCCGCCTACATGGTGCCCGCGGCCTTCCACTGGAAGGAGAGCCTGCCGCTGACCGCCAACAGCAAGATCGACCGCAAGGCGCTGACGGCGCTCGCCGCGCGGGAGGACTCCGGAAGGGCCTCGGAGCGGCCGGACGGGCAGGTCCCCGGCACCGCCGCCGAGCGGCGCCTGGCGAAGGCCTGGTCGACGGTGCTGGGCGTCCCGCAGGAGCGGATCGGCCGCCGGGACCACTTCTTCGACCGCGGCGGCACCTCGCTGTCGGCGGTACGGCTGGCGATCCTGCTGGACCGCGCGATCTCCCTCAAGGACGTCACCGCCCACCCGGTCCTCGCCGACCTCGCCGAGGTCGTCGACGGCCGCACGGAATCCCGTCCCGGGCTGCTGCGGACACTGTCGGAGCCGGACGGCGAACCGCACGGCGCCCTGGTGTGCTTCCCGCACGCCGGGGGCGACGCGGTGGACTTCCGGCCGCTGGCGGCGGCCCTGCGGCCCGCGTGCTGGGCGGTCCACGCCGTCGAACGGCCCGGCCACGACCCGGCCGCCCGCGGCGAGGCCTTCGCCCCGCTGGAGCAGGTGGCCGCCTCGGTGGCCGAGGAGATCGCCGGCCGCGGACCGTCCCGGATCCTGCTGTGGGGCCACTCGTCGGGCACCGCCCTCGCGGTGGAGACCGCCCGGCGGCTGCAGGAGAAGGGCGTGGAGGTCCAGCGCGTGTTCCTCGGCGCGCAGTTGCTCGGCGACTCCGCCGGGCGGCGTGCCGCAGCCGAGGCGCTGGCCGGCCGTGACGACGCCGCGATCGCCGCCGAGCTCGGCGGTGACGGCGGTGACGGCGGTGACGGCGGTGACGGCGGTGACGGCCGGCTCGCCGGGCCGGACACGGCGCGTGCCGCGCACGTCGCCGCCGCCTACCGCCACGACTGCGTGGCGGCCCACCGATACTTCGCCGACGCCCTGGACTCCGCACCGCCGGTGCGGCTGTCCGCGCCGGTCACCGTGGTCGTCGCCGCCGACGACCCGTACACGGCGGACCACTCCCGCCGGTACCACGAGTGGCTGCTGCTGGCCGAGCACGTCGACCTGTACGAGCTCGCCCGCGGCGGTCACCACTTCCCCCGCACCTGCCCGGACGAGGTGGCGCAGGCGGTCCTGCGCGCCGCCGAACTCCTGGCCTCCCCATGAACGCGAACCGAGAGGAGACGCAGTTGTCGACCTCAGCTTCCCCACAGTCCCTGCTCGACCTCGAGCTGCGGCCCGGCTCACCCCCGATCCTGCGTGCCGGGGCCGTCGAGGACCCGGCGGGCTGGGCCGACGGGCACCGCGACGCGCTGCGCGCGGTCGTCGCCGAGCACGGCGCGATCCTGATCCGCGGGCTCGGCCTGACCGACGCCGACAAGGCCGCGGGCGTCGTACGGCGGCTGGCCGGCCGGCTGACCGCCGAGAAGGAGGCCTTCGCGTCCCGGCAGACCTACGCCGAGGGCCTGTACTCCTCCTCCAACTGGCCGCCCAACCAGCCGATGTGCATGCACCACGAGCTCAGCTACCGGCTCGAGTTCCCCGGCATGATGATGTTCGCCTGCCTGACCGCGCCGGAGAAGGGCGGGGCGACGGCGGTGGCCGACGCGCCGACCGTGCTCGAGGCACTGCCGGCCGAACTGGTCCAGCGCTTCGAGCGGGAGGGCTGGCTGCTCACCCGCAGCTACAACGACGAGATCGGGGCGACCGTCGCCGAGGCCTTCGGCACGGACGACCGGTCGGCCGTCGAGGACTACTGCCGCGCCAACGCCATCGCCTTCGAGTGGCAGCCTGACGGGGCCCTGCGCACCCGCCAGCGGCGCAGCGCCGTCGTCCGCCACCCGGTCACGGGACGGCGCTGCTGGTTCAACCAGATCGCGTTCCTCAACGAGTGGACGATGGACCCCGAGGTGCACGAGTACCTCGTGGACATGTACGGCGCCGAGGGCCTGCCGTTCAACACCCGCTTCGGCAACGGCGACCCGATCGGCGCGGACGTCGTCCAGCTGCTCAACACCGTGTACGAGGCGAACACCGCCCGCGAACCCTGGCAGACGGGCGACCTGATGCTCGTCGACAACATCCGCACCGCCCACAGCCGCGAGGCCTACGAGGGCTCCCGTGAAGTGCTGGTCGGCATGGCCGACGCGGTGCGCCTGGCCGACTGCTCCCCGACCGTCGAGGTGACGACCGCATGACCAGCAACCGCTCCGCCGCCAAGGGTTCCGCGCCCGCCGGGCCGCTCGCCGTACCGCCGTTCGCGGTGGTGCCCGGCGTCCAGGTCCAGCACGCGCTGCACGGGCGCGAGAAGCAGATCACGGAGCTCGTGGAGACCACGTACCGGCTGCACTCCGCCGGTGACTCGGTGAACCCGCCGTCCTACTTCCTGCGGTTCCCCGACCGTCCCACCGCCCGGATCATCGCCCTGCCCGCCTCCATCGGCGGCGAGGTGCGCGTGGACGGCCTGAAGTGGATCTCCAGCTTCCCGGAGAACGTGGCGGCGGGCATCCCCCGGGCGTCCGCGGTGCTGATCCTCAACGACCACGACACCGGCTACCCCATCGCGTGCCTGGAGAGCTCCATCATCAGCGCCACCAGGACGGCCGCGATGGCGGCCCTGGCCGCCGACCGGCTGAGCCGTCCCGACCGCCGCCCGCGGCGCGTGGGGTTCTTCGGGACGGGGCTGATCGCCCGCTACATCCACACCTACCTGGTGGGCACCGGCTGGCACTTCGACGAGATCGGCGTGCACGACCTGTCGGCCGAGAGCGCGAAGGGCTTCCAGGGCTACCTGGAACAGTCGGGCGCCCCGGGACGCGTCACGCTGTACGACGACCCCGAGCAGATCATCCGCGCGAGCGACCTGGTGGTCTTCGCCACCGTCGCCGGCGAGCCCCACGTACGGGACATGACCTGGTTCGGGCACAAGCCGCTCGTGTTGCACATGTCGCTGCGCGACCTCACGCCGGAGATCGTGCTCGGCTCGACCAACGTGGTCGACGACGTCGAGCACTGCCTCAAGGCGGACACGTCGCCGCACCTGGCGGAGCAGCGCACGGGCAACCGGGACTTCCTGGCCGGCACGCTGGACGACGTGATCGCCGGCCGGGTGGCGCTCCGCGAGGACCGGCCCGTGGTGTTCTCGCCCTTCGGCCTCGGGGTCCTCGACCTCGCGGTCGGCAAGTACGTCTACGACGAGGTGGCGCGCTCCGGCGAGCTGCACGTCGTCGACGACTTCTTCCACGAACTGCGCCGGTACGGATGAACGGCCGCGACCCCGCCCCCACGACACCGGGCCCCAGGACCTGGGCCCGGGCCCCCGACGGCGGGGCGGGCACCACGGCGACCGACCACAAGGAGCCGCATGCGGAAGTACCTCCGGGACAGACCAACGGTCCAGCCACGCAAGCTCACCAGTGCAGGACACAGCGGCCGCTGACGCGCTGCTCCCCCGTCTGGACGGGACAGGCGCTGCAGATGAGGAGGCCATCGTGACAGTCATATCCGTTCCCCAGGCCTTCAACGAGGAACAGCTCTTCGTCGACCTCGAGTCGATCTTCGGGCAGTCGCTCTTCCTCAAGTGCGAGGGCTTCAACTTCGCCGGTTCGATCAAGCTCAAAGCCGCGACCGAGATGGTGGAGACCGCCGAGCGGGAGGGGATCCTGACTCCCGATTCGATCCTGGTCGAGTCCTCGTCCGGCAACCTGGGCGTGGCCCTGAGCATGATCGCCGCCAGCAAGGGCTACCGGTTCCTGTGCGTCACCGACGCGCGGTGCAACCTGTCGACCCGGCTGCTGATGAAGGCCCTGGGCAGCCAGGTGCACATCATCTCCGGGCCGGACGCCCACGGCGGCTACCTGGGCGCGCGCCTGGACTTCGTCCGCGCGCTGTGCGCCTCGGACGACCGGTACGTCTGGCTCAGCCAGTACACGAACCCGGGCAACTGGCGGGCGCACTACCGGACGACCGCTCCGGAGATCGCGCGGCAGTTCCCCGAGGTCGACGTCGCGTTCGTCGGCGCCGGCACCACGGGGACGCTGATGGGCTGCGCCCGCTGGTTCCGCGAGTGGTCCCGGCCGGTCAAGGTCGTCGCGGTGGACAGCGTCGGCTCCGTGACGTTCGGCGGGGCACCCGGCCGCCGGATGATCCCCGGGCTGGGCATGAGCGTCCATCCGCCGCTGCTCGACGAGTCCTTCGTGGACGAGGTCGTCCTGGTCGAGGAGGCCGACACCATCCGCGCCTGCCACCGGCTGGCCCGTCGCGGGTTCCTGTTCGGCGGCTCGACGGGCACGGTGGTCAGCGGCGCGACGAGCTGGCTCGAGAAGAACGGCGCCCCCGGCCTCACGTCGGTGGCGATCGCGCCGGACCTCGGCGAGCGCTACCTCGACACGATCTACCAGAGCAACTGGCTCCAGGACCTGTACGGCGAGGACGTCCTCGAACCGGACGAACGGGCCGACACCTCCTGGGCCGACCCCGCGTGGGCGGCGGCGGCCGAGGCCGCCTGGGCCAGTGCCCCTCCGGCGCCCCCCGTCGAACCGGCGACGACGCCGTCGGTCTCCCCCGACGGTCAACTGCACTGACGCCGGGCGGCGACGCCGCCCCCGTCGACCACATGCTGCTGCGGCGGTCACCGACCGCCGCAGCAGCACGTCCGCGCCCGGAGCGCAATGGCCGGATCCGGCGGGCGGGGGTGAGTACGGGTACTCATCCGCGCCCGGGGCGCCCGCCCGTAGCCTCGTCACACGGTCGGGAACGACACGTGGGACCAAGGGGGAACCGATGACGATCCGCCGCACCGCCACCGCTCTGACACTGTCCGCCGCCACCTTGCTGATCGCCGCGGGAGCGGTCACCACCGCGGACCGGGGCCCCGCGGCCCCGGCCCGGGCGTGGGTCGGCCCCGGCGTCGTCCGCGCGTGGGTGGGCCCGGGCGCCACCACCGACGCCTGGGTCGGACCCGGCGTGATCAAGGCCTGGGTCGGACCCGGCGTGGTCAAGACCTGGGTGGGCCCGGGCGCCACCACCGACGCCTGGGTCGGGCCCGGCGTCGTCCGCGCCTGGGTGGGCCCCGGCGCCACCACCGACGCCTGGGTCGGACCCGGCACGGTCAAGGCCTGAGCCGGGCAGAGCGCACCGCGGGCCGGTGACGGGCCGGTCCGCACACCGCGGGAACAGAAGCCCGAGCGACACACCCCGAGATGCCGTGTGCGACCGCGCGGGCTCCGTGCACGAGCCGAACTCATCGTCATCAACGCCTGCACGGACCGCTGGACCGCCCCCGGACCGCCGCGCGACACCCGCCCGGCCGTGACCCGAGGGGCACCCCGTACCCCGTCCAAGACGCCCTTTCATGGCAAGCGTTACCGGTGGTATGTCATGCGCATGACTACCTCTCGGAGCAATCGCTTCGTCTCCCTCCCCCGCGCCGGCGCCGTGGCGGCCGCCGTCCTCGCCGCGACCATGGCCCTGCCCGGGCTTCCTGCTGCGGGGGCCGCCGCCGTCGCCGCGCCCGGCGGCACCCTCTACGTACAGAGTGCCGTGAACGGCCTCAACGCCTCCGACAGCGGCGGCACCGTGGCGCTGCACCGGCCCAAGGGTAACGAGGACCGCCAGCAGTGGACGGCCGTCACCGTCCCCGGCGGGCAGGAACTGCGCAGCACCGACGACGCCGGCCGCTGCCTCGGCCGCTCGGGCGCCGACGCGGCGATCGTGGCGTGCGGGGGCGCGAGCGCCGCCTGGGAGATCACGGCGGCCGGCGACGGGACCTACTCGCTGGGCGTGCCGGGCACCGCGGACCGATTGACGCTGGCCGAGGCGCCGGCCGGGAGCGTGTACCCGGAGCGGCCGCGTGTGGGCGCCGCGGGCCCGCTGTCCCGGTGGTACCTCACGCCCGCCCCGCTCCCCCGGACGGCCATGCCACCCGCCGACGCGCGCACCCTGGACCAAGTCACCTTCCTGACCGCGCACAACGCCTTCGCCAACGGCGTCGACGGCGGCTTCGCGCCGCCCTTCGTCAACCTCTTCCCCAACCAGTCGCGCGGCATCTCGCAGCAACTGGACGACGGCGTCCGCGGCTTCATGATGGACATCCACCAGACACCGGACGGCGCGATCCTCTGCCACAACAGCTGCACGCTGGTCAGCCGCCCCGTCGCGCTCTGGGTGGACCTGCAGCGGATGGTCGACTTCCTCCGGCAGCACCCGGGGCAGTTCGTCACCGTCTTCCTGGAGGACTACGTCTCCCCCGAGGTGCTGCGCTCCGAACTCTCGCGGGTCGACGGCCTCTACGACGTCCTCTACCGCCCCGACCAGGACGGCGTGCGCGAGCACGGCTGGCCCGCCATGGGCGACCTGGCCGCGCGCGGCAAGCAGTTGATGGTCTTGACCGACCGGACCCGCGGCTCCGACACCGGCCTGAAGCGCGACAGCTTCGGCGTGATGTACCAGCAGGAGTGGACCGTGGAGAACTACTGGTCGATGGGCTCCGGGGCGAGCACCTCCGACTGGTCCTGCTACAGCCGCTGGTACGGCGCCGGGGTCAACGTGCCGCTCACCCGCGAGGAGCCCGGGTTCCGGCCGCTCTTCGTGATGAACCACTTCCGGGACACGACCCTCGCCGGTACCGCGGCCACCGACAACGGCAAGCTGCTCAACCGCACCCGGAACTTCTGCGAGCCGGCCGCCCGCAAGAAGCCGACGTACGTGGCCGTCGACCGCTACGACCTCGGCTCGCCGATGACCGCGGTCGACCAGCTCAACACCTCCGTCGTGGTGCCGTAGCCGTGGCCGGGACGTTACCGCGCCGGCCCCTCACGGCCGTGGCCGCCGCGCTCGTCACCCTCATCGGCCTGCTCACCCCCACAACCGCCCTCGCGCGCGAACCCGGGCCCTCGGCCCCGTCCACCCCCGCCGCGCCGGCCACCGCACTCGGCGAGTCCTGGACCCCGCCGCTCAGCACCCGCGGGCGCTACATCGTCGACGCCGACGGCGACCGCTTCAAGCTCAGGTCCGGCAACTGGCACGGCGCCAGCGGCACCTGGAACGGCTCCGGCGATCCCGCCGACCCCGCGAACCACCACGCGGGCGAGGACTCCGGCCGCATGCCGCTGGGCCTGGACCGGGCGCCGATCGCCGAGATCCTCTCCGGCTTCACCGAACTCGGCATCAACAGCATCCGGCTGCCCTTCTCGAACGAGATGATCCACGACACCGTCACCGTCACCGACGCGTCGGTCGCCGCCAACCCCCAGCTGCGCGGGAAGACCCCACTCCAGGTGTACGACGCCGTCGTGGCCGCCCTCACGGACGCGGGCTTCGCCGTCGTCCTCAACAACCACACCAACACCACCCGCTGGTGCTGCGGCGTGGACGGCAACGAGCGCTGGAACGCCTCGCAGTCCACCGGGACGTGGGAGGAGGACTGGCTGTCCATGGTCCGCCGCTACCGCGACAACAAGCGCGTCGTCGGCGCCGACCTCTACAACGAGGTCCGCCGCTCGGTCTGGGACGACCCCAACTGGGGTCTCGGCGACGACCACGACTGGTTCGCCACCGCGCAGCACCTGGGCGACCGCATCCTCCAGGAGGCCAACCCCGACCTGCTGATCGTCGTCGAGGGCATCAACTGGACCGGCCTGCCCGTCGACGGCCTCCCCCACGACCGCCCCACCCTGGAGCCCGTCCAGCGCCTCTCCCACACCCTCGTCCGGTCCGGGAAGCTGGTGTACTCCGCGCACTTCTACGGCTACACCGGCCCACGGCACAGCGGCGCGACGGGGATCGGCGAGACCCACGACCCGCGCTACAGCGACCTCGGCCGCGACGAGCTGTACGCGGAGCTGCGCAGGCAGGCCTTCTACGTGTCCTCGGACACCGGACGGCACTACACCGCGCCGCTGTGGATCAGCGAGTTCGGCGTCGGCGGCCGGGAGGAGACGAACGAGAGGACCCGCGCCTGGTTCGCGGACTTCACGGACTTCCTGATCCAGAACGACACCGACTTCGCCTACTGGCCCCTGGTCGGTTGGCACGAGAACCGCCGGGGCAACGGCTGGGCGCTGCTGCACTGGGACTCCGCCGGTCACCGCATGGGCCCGTACGACGGTGACGACTGGCGGGCCGACGCATGGTCCCGGCTGGTCGGCAGCCCCGGCCGCACCGGGTACGTGGCCCCCGTCGGCCGCTGGTCGATGCTCGCTCCGGACCACGGCGACTTCGTGCAGAGCCTGCGCATGCGCGCCCGCCCCGACTGGGACACCGGCGCGCGCAAGGCCGCGTGCCCGGACGGGCAGCGGCTGATCGGGCTGGCCCACACCGGCAACCGCGGTCTGTGCACCGACACCGGCGCCGGGGACCTGTGGGCCTCCTCCGGGGCGTACCAGGTCGTCACCGACGAGCGGTACGTGCCGTCCGGCGGCGACTGGGCCTCGGGCTACACCAAGTACCAGTGCCCGGCCGGGTCGTTCCTCGCCGGCTACGCGGTCCGCGGCGCCGCCGTCTCCAGCGCGCTGTGCGCCACCGCGGGCACGGCCCTGGGCGGTGCCGGGCGCACGGTGTGGTTCGACCGGGGCGACGACCGTCCCGCGTCGGGGGCCGGCGGGGACTTCGCGTACGGCAGCTACAAGGGGCAGTGCGCGGACGGCGAGTACGCGGCGGGCATCGCCTTCACCGGCCGCTTCGGCTCCTCCCGTACGCCGGACGCGCTCTACTGCCGGTCGCTTCCGTAGGCCGTGCCGCCGCCCACCGCGCCCCTGTGGCGGTGGGCGGCGGCACGGGGGCCGGTCAGCTGCCCGGGACGGTGTCGGTGAAGGCGGTGCCCGCGCTGCGGTAGGCGGCGACCTTCGCGGCGACCTGGGCCGGGGTCAGTTTCTGGTCCTTGACGAAGTAGACGTAGTCCACCTGCTGGTTGTACGAGCGCGGGGTGCTGCCCGTCTGGCCCGTGAGGTCGATCAGCCAGTGGTTGAAGTCGATCCACTGGCTGGTCTCCGGCAGGTAGGGCTCGCCGTGGGTGCCGAAGACCTGGCCGTCGATGTAGTAGGTGATGGCGCTGTTGTCGATGGTGATCTGCAGGTCGTGCCACCCCTCGTAGCTCTGGCGGTTCTCGGAGTGGGTGTTGACCGCGTTCCACGGGTCCGGGTTGTAGGTCTCCCAGGACGTCGTGTACATGATGTTGCTCGGCTCGCCCCAGCCGCCGTTCGGCAGGTACTCGAAGTCCTGCTCGCTGTAGTTCGGGTCCATCGGCGCGTTGAGTGGCGTGAAGGCGAAGAAGGTCTGGACGACGTGGTCGCCGTCGGGGCCGCCGGTCGGGGTGTCGTTGAAGCGCACGCGGGCGGCGTAGGTGCCGTTGCGGAACTTGCGCGCGGTGGTCTGGACCTCGCTCTCCTTGGTGCCGGCGGCGGTGCCGTCGGTGGTGAGGCGGAGGTTCATGACCTTGTTGCTCCCGGTGCCCGCCACGAAGGTGACGTCCTGCGGGGACCAGGTGGCGCCCGGCACGCCGGGACCGCCCTGCCCGGACTTCACGGTCCAGCCGTGGTTCTGCAGCGCGGGGTCGCTGCTGGAGGTGTAGCTGAAGTCGTCGAAGAGCGCGGGCGCGTCGGGGTCGGTCGGCGGGTCCGTCGGCGGGTCGGTCGGCGGGTCCGTGGGGTCGTTGCCGGCGGGCGCGGTGCCCCAGACGACCGAGCCGCCGCGCTGCACGGTGACCTTGTCCCAGTCGGCGTACGACGTCCGGGAGCCGTTGAAGGAGTAGTCGTCCGACTGGGTCAGGCGCTGCCAGTCCGCACGGTAGAAGCGCAGTTGCATGTCGCCGGTGTTCTGCCCGGGGGCGAGCGAGCCCGCGCCGGAGGTGAAGCCGATCTCCAGGTAGCGGTCGGCGGTGGCGGTGGGGTTGGCGAGGTTGCCGAAGGTGCCGGTGATGTTGGCGCACCCCTTGACCGCCCAGGAGCAGGCGAAGCGGTACGCGGTGGTGGGGCTGTCGGCCTTGAAGTAGTAGCGCAGGGTCACCTCGCTCAGCGGGACGGAGGAGGTGCCCCGGTTGGTGATCTCGAGCCAGGGCTCGGCCTGGTCCGCGGTGGCCCCGGACGCGCTCGTCCGGTACTGGGCGGCGAGCGTCGTCGTCGCGGCGGACGCGGGCAGCGCGACGAGCCCGGCACAGGCGAGGCCCGCCGTCGTACAGGCGGCTACGGCGGTGCGCAGCCGGGCGGTGGTGCGGAACGGTCCTGACATGGGGACCCCTTCCAGTCGGGTGGAGCGCGTGGGGGAGGGCTTACCACTTGGCAACTGGTCTTCCACTGGTAAGGGAAGGTGGCATAGACCAGATGAGGGGTCAAGTCCCCTGACAGGAAGGGAATTCGGGGCGCCCGCATCTCATGCGAGTGTCGGAAACCCTGGAGAACTGGTCAGCAACTGGATAGCCTCGTGGGCACGGCATTCACCGCACGGCCATGAAGAGGGGGCGGGGCACATGACGGGCGAGGCACCGCGGTCGCCGCTGAAGCGCGAACGGGTCCGCGACCACCTCCTGGAACTCGTCGAGTCACAGGCACCGGGCACCCCGATCCCCTCGGAGCGCGCCCTGTGCGAGCAACTGGACGTCTCCCGGCCCACCGTGCGCTCGGCCGTCGACGAACTGGTCACCACCGGCCTGCTCGTCCGGCGCCACGGGAGCGGCATGTTCGTCGCCCCCGCGAAGATCACCCAGGAACTCGCACAGGGGGAGAACGCCTTCAGCCTGCCGCAGGCCTCCGGCCACTGGCTCAGCCGCGTCCTGGAGTTCGCCACGGTGCGGGCGGGCGCCCGCGTCGGCCGCAAGCTCCGGGTGTCGCCCGCCGCCGAGATCGTCTACATCGCCCGGCTCCGCCTCGTCGACGGCGAGCCGATGGCCGTCGAGTACCTGCACGTACCGGCCGACCTCGTACCGGGCCTGCGCGCGGCCGACATGGAGGCCGGGGACTTCTACGCCTGCCTGCGGGAGCGGCACGGCGTCCACGTCCACGAGGCCGTCCAGTCCATCGAGCCCACGGTGGCGAACGAGGAGGAGGCCCGGCTGCTGCAGGTGCCGGTGCTCTCCCCCGCGCTGCTCTTCGACCGCCTCACGAGCGACGCCGCCGGACGCCCCGTGGAGTACGTGCACTCCCTCTACCGCGGCGACCGCTACCGCATCGTCTCCCGCCTGTCCCTCGCCGGCTCGGCGTCCGCGACCCTGCCCGTGACGGCGGGCCACCACCCGGGCATGCCCCCCGACGAACGCGCCGCCCCGGCCGGCACGCTGGCCCACGTGGTGGGGGACGTACAGCCCCGCGGATGAGGACCCGCAACCCCGTACACACGTGCGCCCCGCAGCCCCTATGATCACTCCGCTCCCGTGTCCACCGGAGCCGCGCACGACCCGAGACAGGCCATCCACGATGTCCAGCAAGTCCCCCAAATCCCCCTTTCTGCTTGCCCGTTGCGCACAGACGGCGATAGCCGCGGCCGCGCTCCTGGACGTGTTCCGGGCGGTGGCCGTCCAGAACCGCTACCTGGATCCGACCGATGGGACCCGGCACGTGTCGGGACTGGTCTCCCAGGTCTTCGTCTACCTGATGACACTGACGGCCCCTCTCTTCCTCGTATGGCTCGCCCGGTCCCGGCGCAATGCCCTGGCTCTGTCCCCGCAGGCCGCGCTCCCGAGCAGAGGCTGGCTGATCGGGTCGTGGTTCGTCCCCGTGCTCAACCTCTTCGTGCCCCGGCAGTTCGTCCTCGACATCGGACGCGCGAGCTCCCCGTCGTGGAACCCGAAACGCGACTCGACGCTGGTCAACCTCTGGTGGGCGGCGTGGATCGGGCACGGAATCGTCCTCACGCTGAGCACCCAGACCGCCCCGGGCTCGCGAGCCGCCCTGGCGGTCGCCGAAGCGCTCATGATCGCCGCTGCCGTACTGCTGGGCCTCGTCATCGAGCGCGTCACCACGCTCCAGCGGGCCGCGCTCGGCACCCCGGCTCCCCTCTCCCCCGTCGCACAGTCATGAGGCAGGCCACGGCCGTGACCGGCTACGACATCGTGCGGGTCTTCTGCGGGCCCGACGGCGGACACGGCGACCGGATCGCCGTGGTGCGCGACGGGAGCGCCGTCACCGACGAGCAGGACCGCCTCGCCTTCGCCCGGCGGTCGGGTTCCGGCGAGACCGTGTTCGTCGACGATCCCGAGCGGGGCATCATCGACATCCGCTCCGCCGACGGGCGGCTGCCCTTCGCCGGCTCCCCCTGCATGGGCGCCGCCTGGCTGCTGGACGCCCCCGAACTCATCACCCCCGCCGGCGTCGTGGGCGTGCGCCTGGACGGCGAGTTCACCTGGCTGGAGGCCAGCCCCGCCTGGGCGCCGCCCCGCACGCTGCGGCAGTACGACTCGCCCGAGGAGGTGGACGCGCTGCCCGTACCGCCGCCCGGCGAGTGGGTCTACGCCTGGGCATGGGAGGACGAGCCCGCCGGACGCGTCCGCGCCCGCGGCTTCCCGGGCCGCGGCGACGGCGTCGCCGAGGTCGAGGCCACCGGGTCGGCGGCGCTCCTGCTCACCGACCGCCTCGACCGCGCCCTCAACATCGCCCAGGGCCGCGGCTCCCAGATCCTCACCGCCCCCGCACCGGACGGCCTGGTGGAACTCGGCGGCCGCGTCCACCTGGAGCGCGCCGTCCCCGGCACCCCCACCAGGACCCGCCCCGCGATCACCCTGGCCACCCCCGGCTCGTCCCGCCGCCGCATCCATCTGCTCGACCTCTGACCCGAGCACTGCTCTCCTCGTCCACCGCCGGGGCGGCGCATGCCCTGCGCCGCCCCGGACCGGCGCCCTGGACGCATCAGCGGCGGACGCAGGGGATGAACGGCCGCCGGCGGTCGGTCAGCCGGGGCGGGCTCCATGGGGCAGATCATCGGCCACACACCGATATTCCCTGGCCGCTGCGTCCCGCCCCACCGCATCATGCACGCATGACCGAACGGTTGCGGGACAGCGCATGGCAGTACGTCGGGGGGATCCTGCACCTCGAGGACCTGCCGATGCTCGCGGCGCACGCGCTGGCCGACGGAGACGACTCGACCGCGCTGCGGGAGCTCGCCGGACTCTCGCGCCGCGACGATCCGGCCGGAATCCGCGAGCCGTACCACCGGGCCCTGCACGAACTGTGCATCGCGCTACCGGACGACGAGACCGCCGGCAGGCGTGTGCTCCTCGACCGTGCGCAAGGGCTCGTCCAGGGCGACCTGACCGCGGTCCAAGCGGCGAACGGCCTCTCCGGAGCCGCGGCCCTCACACCAGAGGAGACGCACTTCCTGGACACCGCAGCCGAGTACAGCGAGTGGCTGCTCCCCGCACTCCTGCCCGGCTGGGAACGTGAACTGCGCGCCGCGGCGCTCGCCCTGGTGGCGACCGCCGGCCGGCCGTGACCCGGCGCCGGCTACGAGCGACGGGCGTACCACGCACGACCCAGCGCCAGCACGCTCAGGCCGAACATCAGCACGCCCAGGGGGACGTGGAGCGCGGGCCGGTGGGCGATGCCCAGCACCACTTGGACCGAGGCGAGGGCGAGGAAGCCCGAGGCGTACAGGATCGGGCGGGGCGATCCGCCGCCCGGCCGCCAGGCGAGGACCGCGGCGAGCACGTACAGCATCGACGCCGCGTACATCACCCGCGCCCCGGCGCTGTGCAGCGCCTCGCCGTGGGACGAGGACAGCAGCAGCCCGGCGGTGGCCGCCTGGAAGAAGATCGCCGCTGTCTGCAGGGCGACGGCGACCTGCAGGAACGTGAGGCTGCGGTGTTCTGCCGTTGTGGGTGTGGCCATGGCTCGGTCCCTCGTCTTCCCTCTCGCGGCGGCGGACCGGTACGGTCCCCGTCAGTCCGACGACCCGGACCCGCGAACTGTCAGGAGGCGCCCCGCCTGACGAACGGCGGCGTTGTCTCGTCGTAGGGGTGGGAGCGGAAGCGGACGGGACGGACGAGGGAGCGGTCAGGGCGATGAGCACCCCATTCCAGCCGGGGCGGGACGGGTCCGAGCCGGGCCTTCGCGCGGTCGTCGGCGAGCGGCGTCAACTGATCAACCTCGCCTACCGGTTGCTCGGCTCGCTGGCCGAGGCCGAGGACGCCGTGCAGGAGACGTACGCCCGCTGGTACGCGATGTCACGGGAGCAGCAGGAGGCGATCGCTTCGCCCGGGGCCTGGCTGACGACGGTGGCGAGCCGCGTGTGCCTGGACCTGCTCGGTTCGGCACGCGTCCGGCGCGAGCGTTACGTCGGCTCGTGGATACCCGAGCCGCTGCCGGACCGCTCGGAGTGGACCGGTGGAACGGCCGGTGGCGGCGGAAGGCCCGAGTCGGCCGACCCCGCGGACCGGGTCACCCTGGACGAGTCCGTGACGATGGCCTTCCTCGTCGTGCTGGAGTCGATGACGCCGGCCGAGCGCGTGGCGTTCGTCCTGCACGACGTCTTCCGGTTCCCCTTCCCCGAGGTCGCCGGGATCGTCGGGCGGACGCCGGCGGCCTGCCGGCAACTGGCCTACTCGGCCCGGCGGCGGGTCCGCGCCGCGCGGGGTCCGGCGGCGCCGGCGGCCGGGCAGGCCGGGGTGGTGCGGGACTTCAAGGAGGCGTGGCAGGCCGGGGACATCAAGGCCCTGGTCGGCCTCCTGGATCCCGACGCCACGATGGTCGCCGACGGCGGCGGGCTGGCCGGCGCCGTGCTCCGGCCGGTCGAGGGCGGCGAGCGCATCGCCCGCTACCTGGTCCACATGGCCGGGCGGACCCCGGGGCTGACGCTGCTGGAACGGACGGTCAACGGCCGGCCCGGCCTGGTCGCCCGGCACGCCGGGGTCACCGTGACGGTGGCGGCGTTCGACCTCGCCGGCGGCCGCGTCTCCCGCATCTGGGCGGTCCGCAACCCGGACAAGCTCCGCCCCTGGGCCGGGAACGACCCTTCCTGAGGACCCCGCTCGGGCCCGGGCTCAGGCGACGTCCGCGCTGCCCTCGCGGTAGACCTTCGCCCAGGCGATGCGGCCGTCCCGGAGCCCGTAGAACGCCGCGATGGGGCAACTGCGGCGCTCGCCGCGGTGGGTGAGGGTCTCGGTCATCCGGCAGGCCGCGCGGTCCCCCTCGGCGATGACGTCGTGGACCTCCAGGGTGGGGAGCAGCCCACGCATGGCCTCGTCGAAGAGCGCGGTGAGCGCGGCGCGACCGCGCACCGTGGTGGTGCCGGTGATCCACACGGCGTCGTCGGTGAAACCGGCCAGGAGCGCTTCCAGGTCACGGGCGTTGAAGGCCCGTACGTGCGCGTGTATCGCCGCCGCCGCGTCGGTTGTCGTCACGGGGGCCAGTGTGGCAGGGACCCGTGGGACCGGCCTGGCGGTGGCCGGTCCCACGGGTCCGCGGGTCCGCCGGGTGTCAGTTGACGCTGACGGCGGACCAGGCTGCGGCGACGGCCGCGTACTCGGTGCTCGCGGCGCCGTAGAGGTCGGTGGCGGCCTTGAGCGTGGCGGTGCGGGCACCCGCGTAGTTGGTGCCGGAGGTCATGTGGACCGTCAGGGCCCGGTACCAGATCTTGCCGAGCTTGTCGCGGCCGATGCCGGACACCGTGGAGCCGTTGCAGGTGGGGCTGTCGTAGCTGACGCCGCCCACGGTCCTGGCGCCGCTGCCCTCGGCGAGCAGGTAGGCGAAGTGGTTGGCGACGCCGGAGGAGTAGTGGACGTCGAGGTTGCCGACCGCGGAGCTCCAGCAGTCGGCGGAGCTGCCGTCCTTGGAGGGCTTGTCCATGAAGCGCAGCGCGGGCTTGCCGAAGCCGGGCTTCACGATGCGCTCGCCGATGAGGTAGTCGCCGGTGTCGGAGGAGTTGCCGGCGTACCACTCGACCAGGGTGCCGAAGATGTCCGAGGTGGCCTCGTTGAGGCCGCCGGACTCACCGGAGTAGGTGAGCGCCGCGGTGCGCGAGGTGACGCCGTGCGACATCTCGTGCCCGGCGACGTCGAGCGCGACCAGCGGCCCGAAGGTGGTGCCGTCGCCGTCGCCGTAGGTCATGCAGAAGCAGCTGTCGTCCCAGAAGGCGTTGTTGTAGTTGTTGCCGTAGTGGACGCGGTTGTACGAGCCCTTGCCGTCGCCGGCGATGCCGCTGCGGCCGTGGACGGACTTGTAGTAGTCCCAGGTCTCGTCGGTGCCGTACTGGGCGTCGACGGCGGCCGTCGCGCGGTCGGCGGTGGTGCCGGTGCCCCAGTGGTTGTCGGCGTCGGTGAAGAGGACCGCGGGGGCGCGGGAGAAGCAGATGCCGAAGATGCACAGGTCGGTCTTGTTCTGCGCGTCGCCGGTGTAGGTGTTGCCGCGGGTGGGGTCCTTCAGCTGGTAGGTGCTGCCGCTGAGGGTGGTCTCCAGGGACACGGTGCCGCCGTACAGCGACGCGCCGTCGCCGGTGGCGGTCTCCAGGGCGTCCCAGGCGTCGATGCGGGCGCCCGAGCGGGCGTCGGTGAGGAGGACGCGGGCGGCGGGGTTGCCCAGGCTGTCGAGGCCGACGGCGGTGGTGCGCCAGGCCAGCCGGGGTGTGCCGTGCAACGCGTCGACGACGAGCTGGGACTTCGCCTTGGCCTGCCGGAACGCGGTCCCGCGGTGGGCGGAGCGCAGGGCCGCCACGCCCTTGTCGGCGGCGGTGGCGGCCGGGACGGCCGGGGTCGTGCCGGGCACGGCCAGGTCGGAACGGGTGGCCCGTTCGGCGCCCTCGTAGGCGCCGCCGGGGGCGAGGTGGACGACGAGGTCGCCGCCGAGGACGGGCAGTCCGCGGTAGGTGCGGTCGTAGCGGATGTGCTGGGCGCCGTCCGCGTCGGTGACGACGTCGCGGACGGTCCGGCCCTGCGCGGGGGTGACGGCGAGCCGGGTCGCGTGGGCGGTGACGGCGGCGTCGGCGCGGGCGACGCCGGTGGCCCGGGAGGGGAGGTCACGGCCGGGGGCCGAGGCCGACGCCGCGGACGGCGTCAGCAGGGCGGCGGTGACGGCGGTCGCGGCCAGCGCCGCGGATATGACGGTCGCGGCACGTCTGGTGCTGGGCTGCATCGTGCTCCTCTGGTGGGGGGCGTGCGCGGTCCCCGCATCTGCGTCCGGCCACGGTGGGGCGGGCCCGGGTGCGGAGGTGAGGCGGTGCCAGATTTAAGTGCCCATGACATTCGGATGTCCAGAGCGCGTCCGTGGTCCACACACGGGAATCGGCCGAAGCACACACGGTGGTCACGCGTCGGGCGCGGTCAGCCCGTTGACCGGCGCGGAGCGGCCGCGCGGTTCAGCCCGGTGACCGGCGCGGACCGGCCCCCGTCGGTCGGTCCGCGCCGGTCAGCTCCGGTCGAACGCGCCGTGCCTCCCCGCCCCCGCGGAGAAGCGTGCCGCGCCCTCCCCCGCTTCCGCGAGGGACACCCTGCCGTGCCGCAACTCGGTCTCCAGCGCGGCCGTTTCCCCCAGCCCCTCGGCCTCCAGCACCGCGAGCCGGTCGTGCCGTACGCAGGTCTGCGGGAAGGCCGCGATCTCCTCGGCGAGCCGTTCGGCCGCGACCCGCGCCCCGCCGGCCGGGACGACCCGGTTGACCAGGCCCATGGCGTACGCCTCGGCCGCGTCCACCGGACGTCCCGTCAGGATCAGGTCCATCGCCCGCGAGGTGCCGATCAGCCGCGGCAGCCGTACCGCCCCGCCGTCGATCAGGGGCACGCCCCAGCGCCGGCAGAACACCCCGAGCACCGCGTCCTCCTCGGCGACCCGCAGGTCGCACCAGAGGGCCAGTTCCAGGCCGCCGGCCACCGCGTGACCCGAGATCGCCGCGATGACCGGCTTGCCCAGCCGCAGGCGGGTGGGCCCCATGGGCCCGTCCCCGCCGCCCCCCTCGGTCACGTCGGTCACCTCGTTGCCGCGCGGGGTGCCGATGGCCTTGAGGTCGGCACCCGCGCAGAAGGTGCCGCCCTCGCCCCACAGCACGGCGACCGAGGCGCCGGGGTCGGCGTCGAACTCACGCAAGGCGTCAGCCAGTTCACGCGCCGTCGGACCGTCGACGGCGTTGCGCGCCGCGGGGCGCGAGAGCACCACCGTGGTGACGGGTCCGCTGCGCTCGACTCGTACGGGCATGGCCTGTTCCCTCCGCCGCCGATCACCCCTGCCGGGTCAGGAGAGGTTATCGCCGTGGGTCAGGGTCTCCCAGGCGACGAAGAGGTTGTTGCTGCCGGCCGGACGCTGGGACTGGGTCAGCGCCTGGGTGTTGGTCATGGCGATGCCGAGCCGGTTGTGCAGCGCGTTGTAGCCGACCTCGGTCACCGGTCCGAGCCCGAGGTTGAGGTGCCCGCCGCACAGCCAGGACGGCACGGCCTCGCCCCGCTGGTACTTGGACTGGAAGCCCAGCGCCTGCCGGAGCCGCTCGCCGACCTGCGGGTAGAGGTCCTCGCCCTGGATGCGGCTGGTCTCCGCGACGTGCGAGATCGAGGAGATGCCGTAGCCGGTGTGCGTGAAGTCGCGGCAGGTCTCCTGGGTCAGACCGGTCACGAAGGTGGACTGCCCCTGCCAGTAGCCGACGATCTTGTCCCGGGTGTCGAGCCCGCTGCCGGGCACGGTCCTGGGCAGCGCGCCGTCGGTGTCCAGGTACACGTACGCGGCCACGCGGTTCAGGTAGCGCGTGACGGCCTTGTCGTACGAGGTGCGGTCGTCGAGGAAGACGGAGATGCCGACGGCGGCCTCCATCATGCTCAGCTCCCAGTTGCCGTTGCTCTTGGAGCCGTTGATGACCTCGGGGAGGTAGACGTTGCGCAGCATGGTGGCGAAGCGGTTCACGTTCGGCCAGCCGGTGTACGTGTAGCGGATGATCTCCGCGGCGCGCGGCCACACCGAGCCCGCCCAGCCGGTCTGCAGCGGGGCGTTGCTGTTGGTGTGGTCGGTGATGGTGGCCGACCAGGCGTCCATCAGCTGGATCGCCTTCTGCGCGTACTTGGCGTCACGGGTGACGTACCAGGCCAGCGCGTTGGTGTAGGCCGCGATGGCGTCCTCGCGCTCGTCGGTGCAGCCGTAGTTGGGGTTGGAGTACGAGCCGCACTCGACGACCGCGCGCGGCTTGGGGGTGCGCGACTGCGAGGCGTAGGCCGACGCCATCATCTGGTCGTACGCGCCCTTCCAGGGCTGCGCCCCGGCCTGCACCTTTCCGCGTACGAAGTCGAGTTGGGCACGGCTGACCAGGACGCCGGGGTGGCTGAACGCGGCCGGCGCGGCCTCGGCGCGGCCGCCGCCGGGCAGCGCGGCCAGGAGGGCGGCGACCAGCGCCGCGACGAGGGCGAAGATGCCCTTGGTGAGGAGACCTTGGGACCTGTGGGACATGGGGGGACGCCTTCCCAGGAGACGGCATGTTCACATGGGTGAACTGCGAATGCACCCGTGAACACTGCGATTGAGGGATGACGGTAGGACTAGACCAATACGCCGTCAAGTCCCCTGGCATGGACGGCTGATACCTGCCACCGTGCCCCGTACGGCTGTGCGACACCGCCGCGGCGGAAGGACACGTATCTGACCCACCCTCACCCCCGGCACCGCCGGCGGCCCTCGGCCGGCGGCGCTCCGATGGCGGCCCCGTCCCCCCTCCCCCAGGCTCGATACGCATCCGTCCTCCCGAAGGGGTCCCCATGGAACTGCACCTCGTGGGCAAGGTCGCGGTCGTCACCGGAGCCGGCCGGGGCATCGGCCTGGCGGTGACACGGGCGCTCGCGCGAGAGGGGGTCCGTGTCGTCGCGGGCAGCCGCACCGTCACCCCCGAGACGGAGGCCCTCGTGGAGGCCTACGAGGTGACCCCCGTGGCCGTGGACCTCGCCGACCCGGAGGGCCCCGCCGAGCTCGTGCGGCAGACCGCGCAGCGTTACGGCTCCGTCGACATCCTGGTCGGCAACGTGGGCTCGGGGACGTCCCGCGGCGGCTTCCTCGAGGTGGACGACGAGGAATGGCGGCGCGTGTTCGAGATCTCCTTCTTCAGCGCCGTCCGCACGGCCCGCGCCGCGATCCCCCACATGCTGGAGGCGGGCGGCGGCGCGATCGTCAACGTCACCTCCGTCAACGCGCGCCTGCCCTTCCCGACGGTCGTGGACTACTCGGCCGCCAAGGCCGCGCTGGCGAACCTGACGAAGTCCCTGTCCGAGGAGTTCGCCCCGCACGGCGTCCGCGTCAACGCGGTCGCCCCCGGCCCCGTCCGGACGCCCTTCTGGACGGCCCCGGGGGCCTTCGCCGACCAGGCGGCCGCGGCGGCGGGGACCACCGCCCAGGAGGCGCTGGACGAGGTCGTGCCGCGCGGCATGGGCATCTCCACCGGACGCATCACCGAGCCCGAGGAGGTGGCCGCCCTGATCGCCTTCCTCGCCTCCCCCGTCGCCGGCAACGTCACGGGGGCCGAGTTCACCATCGACGGCGGCCAGGTCAAGACGACCTGACGCCGCGCCGGAACGGGAAAACAGGGGCGGCCGACCCCGTCCCACGAGTCGGCCGCCCCCTCACAGGGCTCTCCCCCACGGTGAACCCCGTGGCCTTGGTTCACGGCATCGGCGTCAGAAGGCGAAGACGCCGGCCGTGTCGCTGCCGCGCAACACGCACGGGTTGCCGAAGGTCTGCGCGAAGGTGACGCGCCGGCCCTCCCAGACCCCGTCCGCGGTGACCACGACCGGGTCCCAGATCCGGGTGCAGACGACCCCCTGCAAGCCCGCCGTCACCGCCGCGAAGTCCCCGTGGACGGCGGCGAGTTCCGCACAGGCGGCGACCGGGTCGGGATGGTCGCCGTACGGGGTGGGCCGGCAGCGCAGCACGACCGCCCGCTGTATCGTCGCCGTCGCGGGGTCTTCTCCCTTCCCCACGGACAGGACGAGCGCGGACGGCGCGTACAGGCTCGTCGCCCCGGCCGGCCGGGCCTCCGCCGAGCCGGCCACGACCCCCGCCGAACACACCGCCGCCACCAGGGCCAGGCAGGTCCCCACCGCACTGAACCGCATAGCGAACACTCCTTCGGCACTCGATCCGGATATCGGACGTCGAGGAGTCTTGTGCATCGGGCGCCCGCCCGTCACATCGCCTCCGCGACTTTCGGTCACCGGTTGTTCACAGTGTGTACTATCCGTTGTGTCGCACTTGCGGTGGGCTGGGCGTCCGGGTGAATGGACTCAGTGGAACCCGGGCCTCCGTGAAAGCGCCTTCACGGATCGACACATCGTCTCCACATCGGCCGAAAGCAGCGGGCCGCCGCCGTGTTCAGCACACGACGACGGCCCGCGGGGACGGTGCCGGGAGGCGCTATCCGGTGTAGCCCGCGAAGATCCGCGAGAACTCGTAGGGCGACTGGGGGATGTTGGTGCACATGTACAGCGCGCCGGTGCAGGCGTTGCGGTCCCGGGTGGTCTCCCAGAAGGCGAGCATCCCCAGGTGCTTGCCCTGGGCGAAGCCCACCAGCTGGCGGGCGTCGGCCTGGTCGTAGATCCGGCCGTCGTCGTTCTGCCCGAGCATCGGCGTGACGCCGACCATCGCCCACACCTGGGCGTCGGACTTACCGGGGTAGAGGGACTTGAGCTGGGCGAAGGTGCTGTTGGCCGCCTGGATCGCGGCGTCTCCGTAGTCGGCGCTGCGGTAGTAGTCCATCGCCATGATGTTGACGACGTCGAGGTTCACCCCGGCGTCGCGGGCCGAGCGCACGACGCCCAGACCGTCCGCCGTGAGCCCCTCCGGCAGGACGGGCAGGGTGAGGGAGATCCGCAGCCCGGGGTGAGCCTGCTGGAGGCGGGCCAGCGCCTGGGAGCGGCGGGCGACGGACGCCGGGTCGGCGGTGGCGGCGCCCTCGATGTCGAAGTCGGCGTAGGTAAGGCCGTAGGCGTTGACGACCGCGTTGTACTCGGCGTACAGCGCGTCCACGGAGCCGCAGGCCTGGGCGAGTTCGATGCCGGTGGCGCCGCCGAAGGAGATCTTGACGTCACCTCCGGCCGCGCGGATCGCGTCGATCTGGTCCTTGTTCCAGCCGTCGCGCGGGTCGTAGGCGTTGAACCACATCGCCTTGCACGACGAGGCGGTGATGAAGGCCATGGTGAAGCTCTTCAGGCCGCTCGCCGAGGACAGCGTGGTGAGGCTGGGCGTCGGCCAGGCGCCCATGTCGACGTAGGGCGCGGTGCGCACGCCGCCCGGGGGCGGGTTGGTGCCGCCGGAGGTGGTCGTCCCGCTGACCGCGCCGCTGTACGCGGAGGTGTTGCCCGCCGCGTCCTTGGCGCGGACCCGGAAGGAGTAGCCGGTGCTCGCCTGCAGCCCGGTGGCGGTGTAGGAGGTGCCGGTCACGGCGACGGGCGTGCCGCCGTCCCGGGAGACCTCGTAGCCGGCGACGCTGCCGGAGTTGTCGGTGGAGGCCGTCCAGCGGACGGTGAGGGAGGAGGAGGTGGCCGAGCCGACGCTCACCCCGCCGGGGACGCTGGGCGCGGTGGTGTCCGGGCCACCGCCGGAGCCGGTGCAGGAACCGCCGTTGAGCTTGCAGTTCGCGGGCGCGCCCGTTCCCGAGGAGACCCAGCCGAAGGCGGCGGTCGCGCCGGGCGCCAGCGTGCCGTTGTAGTCGCGGTTCTTGAAGGTGTAGTGGCTGCCGCTCTGGGTCATCAGGGTGTCCCAGTACGAGCCGACGCTCGTCCCCGACGGCAGGTCGAACTCGACGGTCCATCCGCTGAGGGTGGTAGTACCGCCGTTGGTGATCGTGTACTGCCCCTGGTATCCGGTGTCCCAGGTGGCCGTCTTGACGAAGGCCGCGCTCGGGGCGGCCGCGGCGGCGGGCGGGGCGAGGAGCAGGACGAGCGCTCCGACGAGCGCGGTGACCAGGGCCAGAGTTCTTCGCATCCGGGCCTCCCGTGGGGGGAACACGCAGTTGGTCTGTACCAAATGCATTTGGTGTAGACCTATCGAGTTGATGCGTGCGCGTCAAGACGTGGGGCGGTCCGGGATCCGGCGGCCGTACCACCCAGGGGCGGCCGGGCCGGTGCGATCGGGTGACCCGGCGGCCGGGCGCGCCCGCGGGCACCCGCCGGGCGGGCATCATCGCTGGAGGCCGGGGCCGGTGCTCCCCCTCCCCGATCGTGCCGGGCGGCCGGGAGTCGTCATGCACATCCTGCTCATGGCGTCGGCGTTCAACAGCCTGACGCAGCGCGCGTACACGGAACTCGGCGAGCTCGGACACACCGTCGCCGTGGAGGTCACACCGGACGGCGACGCGATGCGCGCGGCGGTCGCCCGCCACGAACCGGAACTCGTCGTCGCGCCCATGCTGACGGCGGCGATCCCCGAGGACGTCAGGACCGCCCGCACCTGCCTGATCGTGCACCCGGGACCGCCCGGCGACCGCGGCCCGTCCTCCCTGGACCGCGCCGTGCAGGAGGGCGTCGCCACCTGGGGCGTGACGGTGCTGCAGGCCGAGGAGGAGATGGACGCGGGCCCCGTGTGGGCCGCGGTGGCCTGCGCGGTGCCGCCGGTCGGCAAGAGCGACTGGTACCGGGGAGAGGTCTCGGACGCGGCGATGGAGGCCGTCCTGCTCGCGGTCGACCGGTTCGCCTCCGGCGCGTACGTCCCCCGGCGGCAGGGTGACCCGGCCCTCGGGGCGGTCGTCCGGGTCCGCCCGGTGCTCCGGCAGGACGAGCGCCGCATCGACTGGGCCGCCGACCCGACCGCGACCGTGCTGCGCAAGCTGCGTGCCGCCGACTCGCGGCCCGGCGTCCTGGACGAGTTCCTCGGCACCCGCTGGTTCCTGCACGGCGGCCACCCCGAGGACCGGCTGCGCGGCGAACCGGGCCGGCTGCTGGCCACCCGGGCGGGCGCGGTGTGCCGGGCCACCCGGGACGGCGCCGTGTGGATCCCCCGGCTGCGGCCCCGTCGCGCGCCGGGCGGCCCGCCCACGTTCGCGCTGCCCGCCGTCACCGCCCTCGGCGCGCTCCTGCCGCCGTTGCCGGAGGACCCCCTGCCCCCGCAGTGCGCCGGCGGCCGGGACAGCTGGGCCGACATCCGCTACCGCGAGGACGGCGCCGCGGGCGTCCTGTCGTTCACCTTCGCGGGCGGCGCCATGTCCGCCGCCGCCTGCCGGCGCCTCCTTTCGGCGTACCGCCACGCCTGCACGCGACCCACCTCGGTACTGGTGCTGGGCGGGGCCCGGGACGTGTTCTCCAATGGCATCGACCTGAAGGCCATCGAGGCCGCCGCGGACCCGGGGGCCGAGTCCTGGGCGGCCATCACGGCCATCGACGACCTCGTCGAGGCCGTCCTCACCACCACCGACCGCCTGGTGGTCGCCGCGCTCGGCGGCAACGCGGGCGCGGGCGGGGTGATGCTCGCCCTAGCCGCCGACGAGGTCTGGTGCCGCCAGGGCGCCGTGCTCAACCCGCACTACCGCCTGATGGGCCTGTACGGCTCCGAGTACTGGACGTACACCCTGCCCCGCCGGGTCGGCCCCGCCATGGCCGCACGCCTGACCGAGCGGGCGCTCCCGGTCGGCGCGGCCGCCGCCCTGCGGATCGGCCTGGTGGACCGGCTGCTGATGTGCGGCCCGCAGGAGTTCGGCGCCGACGTCGCCCGCCTCGCGGCCCGCCTGGCCCGTACGGCGGGGACCGGGCCCCGGATCGCCGCCAAGAAGGCGGAGGCCGAACGCCGGGAGGCGGAGCGTCCCCTGGCGTCCCACCGCGCCGAGGAGCTGTCCCGCATGCGCGAGGCCTTCTTCGACCCCCACGCCCCCTACCACTCCCTCCGCTCCGCCTTCGTCCACCGCCGCACCCCCACCGGGACCCCGCCGCACCTGTGGGAGACCCCGGCCCCCTCCTGCCCCTGAGACCGCCGCCCCCGGCACGTGAGGCCGGTCGCCCGGCGCCGGCGACGACGCCCAGCCGGGAGCGCCCCGGGGGCCCACGCCGGAGCCGCGCGGGAACCCGGAGAACGCCGCCCCGACTCGGGATACGGTCGTGGCCACCGCCGCGGCTACGGCACCCCCGCAGCACGGGAGGCTCCGCGCGCTCGGACGGCCCGGCACCCCGCGACAGCGAACGACCGGGAGCGAGAGGGCCGGGAAATCCGGCCACCGGCGCCCGGCCGCGGCAGCCGGCAGCGAGAGCCCCAGATGTCCGCCCGCCGGAAGCCGGCCGCTCGCGCCGACGGCAGCCCGCCCGCCGATCGGCTTCCGCGACATCGCGACCCCCTACGACGACGACCACCCCGCAGCGCGGGCGCCCGGCCGCTCCCCCGCGCGCCTGGCCGCGCGGGAGCACCCTTGGCCACGACTCAAGGGCCTGCGCCAGGCATCGCGGGGCGGTCACCGTATTGGCCCTCTTCGACGTCCCCTCCCGGCGAGCCACTCGCTATCAAGGGGGATAGATGCCTTTATGTGGCATTTGTCGCTCGATGAGGAGGCATCCCGATGGATGCGACTGCTTCGACCCAGAACGACGCCGCGGGGACCCCGGCAGCGGGGGACGAGGAAGCCCCGATCCACATCCTCTGGATCAACGCGGGGCTGAGTTGCGACGGCGACTCGGTGTCGCTGACCGCCGCGACCTTGCCCAGCATCGAGGAGATCGTCCTGGGCGGCCTCCCCGGCCTCCCCAAGATCCAGGTGCACTGGCCGCTGATCGACTTCGAGTGCGGTCCGGTGGGGGGCGCCGACACCTTCATCGAGTGGTTCTTCAAGGCCGAGCGCGGCGAGATCGAGCCGTTCGTCCTGGTCGTCGAGGGGTCCGTCCCCAACGAGGCGATCAAGGCGGAGGGCTACTGGTGCGGCTTCGGCGACAACCCCGAGACCGGCCAGCCCATCACCACCAGCGAGTGGATCGACCGTCTCGCACCCAAGGCCCTGGCCGTGGTCGCCATCGGCACGTGTGCCACCTACGGCGGCATCCACGCCATGGAGGGCAACCCGACCGGCGCCATGGGCGTGCCGGACTACCTGGGCTGGGAGTGGAAGTCGAAGGCGGGCATCCCGATCGTCTGCGTGCCCGGCTGCCCGATCCAGCCCGACAACTTCGCCGAGACGCTGACGTACCTGCTCTACCAGGCGGCCGGCTCCGCGCCGATGATCCCGCTGGACGACAAGCTGCGCCCGGCCTGGCTGTTCGGCGCGACCGTGCACGAGGGCTGCGACCGGGCCGGCTACTACGAGCAGGGCCAGTTCGCCGACCGCTACGACTCGCCGCAGTGCCTGGTGAAGATCGGCTGCTGGGGCCCGGTCGTCAAGTGCAACGTCCCCAAGCGCGGCTGGATGGACGGCATCGGCGGCTGTCCCAACGTCGGCGGCATCTGCATCGCCTGCACGATGCCCGGCTTCCCGGACATGTTCATGCCGTTCATGGACGAGCCGCCCGGTGCGCGGCTGTCGAGCACCGCCAGCGGCGCGTACGGCGCCGCGATCCGGCGGCTGCGCTCCATCACGGCCAGGACCGTGGACAAGGAGCCCAAGTGGCGTCACACCGGCCGGAAGCTCACCACCGGCTACAAGGCGCCCTGGTGACCCCACGGCACCGCCCCGGCCACCGGCCACCCCCCTCCCCCGCCTGACGAAGGGCACGCACACACCATGGCTCCGAAGACGAAGACGGCCGGAGACGGCAGTGGCCTGATGGAGATGTCCTGGGATCCGATCACCCGGATCGTGGGCAGCCTCGGCATCCACACGAAGATCGACTTCAAGCAGAAGCGCGTCGCGGAGTGCTACAGCACCTCGTCGGTCTTCCGCGGCTACAGCGTCTTCATGCGGGGCAAGGACCCCCGCGACGCGCACTTCATCACCAGCCGGATCTGCGGGATCTGCGGCGACAACCACGCCACCTGCTCGGTCTACACGCAGAACATGGCGTACGGGGTGAAGCCGCCGCACCTCGGCGAGTGGATCATCAACCTCGGCGAGTCCGCGGAGTACATGTTCGACCACAACATCTTCCAGGAGAACCTGGTCGGGGTCGACTACTGCGAGAAGATGGTCCGCGAGACCAACCCGGGCGTCATGGAGCAGGCCGACCGCACCGAGGCCCCGCACGCCGCCGAACACGGCTACCGCACCATCGGCGACATCATGCGCTCGCTCAACCCGCTCGAGGGCGAGTTCTACCGCGAGGCGCTCCAAGTGAGCCGCTACACGCGGGAGATGTTCTGCCTGATGGAGGGCCGGCACGTCCACCCCTCCACCCTCTACGCGGGCGGCGTCGGCACCATCGCGTCGGTGCAGCTGTTCACCGACTACCTGACCCGGCTGATGCGGTACGTGGAGTTCATGAAGCGCGTCGTGCCGCTCCACGACGACCTCTTCGACTTCTTCTACGAGGCCATGCCCGGCTACGAGGAGGTCGGCCGCCGCCGCATCATGCTCGGTTGCTGGGGAGCCCTCAACGACCCGGACCACTGCGACTTCACGTACGCCAACATGACCGACTGGGGACGCAAGATGTTCGTCTCCCCCGGCATCGTGGTGGACGGGAAGCTGGTCACCAACGACCTCACGCAGATCAACCTGGGCATCCGCATCCTGCTGGGCAGCTCCTACTACCAGGACTGGGAGGGCCAGCAGCAGTTCGTCACCCACGACCCGCTCGGCAACCCGGTCGACCCGCGCCACCCGTGGAACCAGCACACCATCCCCGCGCCCCAGAAGCGCGACTTCGACGACAAGTACAGCTGGGTGATGTCCCCGCGCTGGTTCGACGGCAAGGACCACCTGGCGCTGGACACCGGCGGCGGCCCGCTCGCCCGTCTGTGGTCCACCGCCCTCAACGGCCTGGTCGACATGGGGTACGTGAAGGCCACCGGGCACAGCGTGGTGATCAACCTGCCCAGGACGCTCACCAAGCCGGAGACCACCTTCGAGTGGAAGATCCCGCAGTGGAGCAACGCCCTGGAGCGCAACCGGGCCCGCACCTACTTCCAGGCCTACTCCGCCGCCTGCGCCCTGTACTTCTGCGAGAAGGCGATGGAGGAGGTCCGCGCGGGCCGCACCCAGACGTGGGAGAAGTTCGAGGTCCCGGACGAGAGCATCGGCGTGGGCTTCACCGAGGCCGTCCGCGGTGTCCTCTCGCACCACATGGTCATCCGCGACGGCAAGATCGCCAACTACCACCCGTACCCGCCGACCCCGTGGAACGCCAGCGTGCGCGACACCTACGGCACCCCCGGCCCGTACGAGGACGCCGTGCAGAACACCCCGATCTTCGAGGAGAACTCCCCGGAGAACTTCAAGGGCATCGACATCATGCGGGCCGTGCGCAGCTTCGACCCGTGCCTGCCGTGCGGCGTCCACATGTACGTCGGCGGCGGACGCACGGTCGAAAAGCTCCACGTCCCCACCGGCCTGAGCGGTATGGCCGGATGAGCGCCGAGCAGACGGCGCGTCGCGTCGAGGAGATCCTCGACGCGTTCGCGGCCTCCGGCGACGGCGAGACGGCACGCGCCGCCGAGGAACTGGTGCGCACCCTCATGGAGTTCTACGGCGCCGGCCTGGCCCGTGCGGTCACCCTCCTCGAGAACGGGTCGACGGAACCGCTCGCGGTGCTGATGGCCGACGAGATGGTCGCGGGCCTGCTGACCCTCCACGACCTGCACCCCGAGGACACCCTCACCCGGGTCGGCCGCGCCGTGGAGGCCGCCCGCGCCGGGGCGACGGTGGGCGTCGAGCACTTCGACCCCGACACCGGCACGCTGCGGCTGAGCGCCCGCGAGGACGGCGGCTGCGGCTGCCCCAGCACCATGGACGCCACCCGGCAGCGCATCGAGGCGGCCCTGTCCTGCTTCGCCCCGGAGGTGTCGGTGGTCGAGATGCCGGCCTCCGGCCCGGCGGCGGGCGAGCCCGCGCTGCTGCAGATCGGCAACCGTCCGCCGGGGGCGCCGTGAGCCCCCGTACCACCGGAGCCGGACTGCGCCGTTTCGTGGCGCCCCGGCAACCCACGCCCGAACGCTGCGAACTGTGCGGGGTGGAGCTGACGGGCCCGCACCGGCACCTGGTCGACGCCGGACAGCGGGCGCTGGCCTGCGCCTGCGTACCGTGCGCGCTGCTCCTCGAACGGCCGGGCGCGGGCGGCGGCCGTTTCGCCGCCGTGCCCGACCGGGTACTGAGCGACCCCGGGTCGGTGCCCGACGCGGCCACCTGGCAGCAGCTGCGCATCCCCGTCTCGGTCGCCTTCTTCTTCCACAACTCGGCGCTCGGCCGGCCGGTGGTGCTCTACCCGAGCCCGGCCGGCGCCACCGAGAGCGAGGTCGAACCGGCCACCTGGCAGGCCGTGTTCGGCGGCTCACCGCTGGCCGGCACCCTGCGGCCGGACGTGGAGGCCCTGCTGGTCCGCCGGGACGACGGCGCGCAGGACGGCGGCGAGTGCTTCCTGCTGCCGGTCGACCGCGCCTACGAACTGGTGGGCCGGCTCCGGCTGAACTGGCAGGGCTTCGACGGCGGTTCCGGCGCCCGCGCCGAACTGGCCGCCTTCTTCGACGACGTGCGACAGCGGGCCGCGACCGCGGCGCCGCGGGAGGGGTTGCCGACGTGACCGAGCTGGACTTCGGCTGCACGGGCGTACGGGCCGATCCGTACGCCGCCGGACCGACGCTGGTCTTCCGGCTGCGCATCACCGCCTCCGGCGGGGAGCGGGTGCACGCCCTCGCGCTGCGCTGCCAGTTGCGCATCGAACCGGCACAGCGGGCCTACGGCGACGACGCGGAGGCCCGGGGCCTCGGCGACCTCTTCGGCGAGCGGGCGCGCTGGGGCAGCACCCTGCAGCCCCTGCAGTTCGCGCAGGTGCCGCTGATGGTGCCGGGCTTCACCGGCGAGACCGAGGTGGACCTGCCGGTGCCGTGCACCTACGACATGGACGTCGCCTCCGCGAAGTACTTCGAGGCCCTGGAGGACGGCGAGGCGCCGCTGCTGCTGCTCTTCTCCGGCACCGCCTTCGTCGGGCCGGGCGGTTTCCAGGTGCGGCCGGTGCCCTGGGACAAGGAGGCCGTGTGCCGCATGCCGGTGACCGTGTGGCGCGAGGCCATCGACGCCCACTTCCCCGGGTGCGGCTGGATCCGGCTGCCGCGCACGGCGCTGGAGTCGCTGCGGTCCTTCCGCAGCGCCCACGCCCTGCCCTCGTGGGAGGCGACCGTCGAGGCCCTGCTCGCCGGCGCCGCCGCCCCGGCGGGGGGTGCCCGGTGACGGCAGCGACGGAACACTTCGCGACCGCCCGTCAGGCCGCCGACGCCGTCCTGTTCGAGGGCTACGTGCTCTACCCCTACCGGGCGTCCTCGGCGAAGAACCGCATGCGCTGGCAGTTCGGGGTGCTGGTGCCCCCGGTGTGGGCGGCCGCGTCCGGCGAACCCGTGCTGCAGCGCACCGAGATCCTCATGGAGCCGCGCGCGGACTCCGCGCTCCACGCGGAGCTGCGCTTCCTGCACGCCCAGCGGCGCACCGTGGAACGGGTCCTGCTCGACGGCGAGTTCGAGCCCGTCGACGAACTCCCGCTGCCGGACCGGGTGCTGGTCCCGTGGGACGAGGGCGTGGAGGAGCGCGTCGAGCTGTCCGTGGACGTCACGGCGCTGACCGCCGACGACCTGGTCCTGCCGTTCACCGTCCCCGCGAGCGAGGACAGCGAGATCGTCACCGGCGAGGACGGTCTCCCCGCCGGGCGCGTCGTGCGCCGCCGGGCACGCCTCGAGGGCGCCCTGCGGCTGTCGGCGGAGGAACTGCCCGGCCCCTACCGGGTGCTGCGGCTGACCGCCGTGGCGGAGAACACCGGGAGCGCCCTGGCCTCGAACCGGGAGGAGGCACTGCCGCACGCACTGGTCTCGGCCCATCTGATGCTGCGGCTGACCGCCGGCTACTTCGTGTCCATGACCGACCCGCCGGAGTGGGCGAAGGCCGCCGTCGCCGAGTGCCGCAACGAGAACACCTGGCCGGTGCTGGCGGGCGACCACGCCGCGGCGAACGTGGTGCTGTCCTCCCCCATCATCCTGGAGGACCATCCGCGGATCGCCCCGGAGAGCCCCGGCGCGCTCTACGACGCCACCGAGATCGACGAGATCCTGGCGCTGCGCACCGCCGCCCTCACCGACGAGGAGAAGCGGCAGGCGCGCGGCACGGACGAACGGGCCGCGGCGGTGATCGACCTGGCGGACTCCATGCCGCCGGAGGTGATGGAGCGTCTGCACGGCGCGGTGCGCGAACTGCGCCAGGTCACCGGTCCGCAGGCCCCGCCCGCGCAGGCGCCTGCGACGCCCTGGTGGGACCCGGGCGCCGACGCCTCCGTCGACCCGGCCCGGGACCGCGTCATGGTCGGCGACACCTGGGTGGCCGCCGGCAGCCGCGTCGTACTGCGCCCGGGACGACGGCGCACCGACGCGCAGGACCTGTTCCTGCAGGGGCGCAGCGCCCAGGTCGAGGCGGTGCTGCACGACGTGGACGGCGGGGTGCACCTCGCGGTCACGGTGGACGGCGACCCCGGCGCGGAGATCCGCCGCGAGCAGGGCCGCTTCCTGTACTTCCAGCCCGACGAACTCGCCCCCCTGGAGGACGCGTGAGCACGGGAGGCGTGCTGGTCGCGGGCATCGGCAACGTCTTCCTGGGGGACGACGGCTTCGGCGTCGAGGTGGTGCGCCGGCTGTCGGGGCACCCGCTGCCCGACGGCGTCCACGTCACCGACACCGGCGTCCGGGGCGTGCACCTGGCGTACCAGCTCCTCGACGGCTACCGCAGCGTGGTCCTCGTCGACGCCGTCGCGCGCGGCGGCTCCCCCGGCACGCTGCACCTGATCGAGGCGCCGCCGCCCGGCGGCGAGGGGCCCGGCGCGGCCCTCGTCGACGGGCACCGGATGACCCCGGACACGGTGCTGGCACTCCTGGACACCCTCAGCGCGGGGACGGGTGCCCCCAGGCCCTCCCGGGTCCTGGTGGTGGGCTGCGAGCCGGCCTGCCTGGAGGAGGGCATCGGCCTGAGCGCTCCGGTGGCCGCGGCCGTGGACGAGGCCGTGCGCCTGGTGCTGCGCGTCGTCGGCGAGGAGAGCGACCGGCCCGCCGACCCGCACGCGGTGGCCTGACCGGCCCGCCGCGCCGCGGCACGCAGCGACGAGCAGAAAGGAGCACCCCGCCATGTGGAAGATCGCCCTGAGCGCGGTGGGCGCGGCCGTGGCCGCCCTCGCCATGTCCCGCGTCCTGCCGGACGTGAAGCGGTACCTGCACATCCGGTCCATGTGAGGCCGAACGGGTAGGCCGGTGCCGGCCCGGCGGCGTGGCGGGCCGGGTGTCCCGGGAGCCGGGCCTTCAATGGAGCCGCGTGAGCCGCCGGCGCCGCCCGCCGGCCCGCCGGCAGCCGGGGCCCGGCCGGTACCCGCACACCGGAGAAGAGGCCGATGCACGAGATGTCCATCGCAGTGGCGGTGGTGGAGCAGGTCGAGGAGGCCGCCGCCCGGCTCGCGGACGGCACGGGCGCGGCGCCCTGCGCGGAGTCCGTCCACCTGGAGGTCGGCGAACTCGCCGGTGTCGTGGCGGACGCCCTCGCCTTCAGCTTCGACCTCGCCTGCACCGGCACCGTACTGGAGGGCGCGGCCCTCACCACCGAGACCGTCCCCGGCCGGGCCCGCTGCGCGCGCTGCGCGCGGGACTGGCCCACCGGCATGCCCCCGCGGCTGACCTGTCCCGGCTGCGACGGCGCGGCGACGGAGCTGCTGTCCGGCCGTGAACTGCGGATCACCGAGGTGCGGTGGGCCGGGCAGCGGCGGCCGGCCGCCACACTCCCCGAGGAGCGCTGAGAGCCATGTGCAAAGTGACCGATCTGCGGCAGTCCGTGCTGGCCAGGAACGAACGCGGCGCACAGGACCTGCGGGAGGAACTCGCCGCACGCGGGGCCGTCATGGTGAACCTGCTGTCCAGCCCGGGCAGCGGCAAGACGGCGCTGCTGGAGTCGGAACTGGGGCTGGCCCGGCTGCGCGGGGTGCCGGTGGCGGCGCTCACCGCCGACCTCGCCACCGAGAACGACGCGACCCGGCTGGCCCGCTCCGGCGCCCCGGTGCGGCAGGTGCTGACCGACGGGCTGTGCCACCTGGAGTCGGCGATGGTGCGGCGCCACGTCGACACCTGGCTCCCCGAGGGCACGCACCTGCTGTTCGTGGAGAACGTCGGCAACCTGGTGTGCCCCGCCTCGTACGACCTCGGTGAGTCGCTGCGCGTCGTGCTCGCCTCGGTCACCGAGGGCGAGGACAAGCCGCTGAAGTACCCGACGGCCTTCGGGCTGGCCCACCTGGTGCTCGTGACGAAGTACGACATCGCCGAGGCGGTCGGCTTCGACGAGCCGGCCTTCCTCGCGGCCGTGGCGCAGGTCAACCCGGGCGTGGAGGTCGTCCGTACCTCCTCGCGGGACGGCGACGGCGCGGGCGTGCTGCTGGAGCGGGCGCTGGCCGTGCACGCCGGCGCCGCGGTGCACCGTCCGGTGATGGCGCGCACCGCGGTCCAACACGGGCACGGGCACGACCACGGGCCCACCGACGCGCACGGACACCCGCACGAGGACGCCGCCGGGCTCACCCGCTCCGTGGGCCACACGCACTGATGCCGGGTCAGCCGGGGCCCGCGGCCCGGACCGCGCAGCGCCGCCGGGTGCTGGTCCGGGGGGTTGTGCAGGGGGTCGGCTTCCGGCCGTTCGTGTTCGGCCTCGCCCGTGAACTGGGGCTCGCGGGGCACGTCGGCAACACCGGGGACGGGGTGGTCGCCGAGGTCGAGGGCGCCCCCGGCGCGGTCGCGGCCTTCTGCGACCGGATCGGACCCGAGGCACCGCCGCTGGCGGTGGTCGAGTCGGTGTCCCACCGCCCCGTGCCCCTCGCGGGCGGCACGGACTTCACGATCAGCCCCTCCCGCCCCGGCGACACCGCCTCCCGCACCCTGGTCTCCCCCGACACGGCCACCTGCGAGGCGTGCCTGGCCGAGCTGCGCGACCCCGCGGACCGCCGCCACCGGCACCCGTTCATCACCTGCACGCACTGCGGGCCGCGCTTCACGATCGTCACCGGCCTGCCCTACGACCGGCCCAACACCACCATGGCCCGCTTCCCGATGTGCGCGGCGTGCCGGGCCGAGTACGAGGATCCCGCCGACCGCCGCTTCCACGCGCAGCCGGTCTCCTGCCACGACTGCGGTCCCCGGCTGCGGCTGGTCGTGCCCGGCGGCCTGCGCGCGGGGCTGGAGGGTGAACCGCTCGCGGGGGCACGGCGGTTGCTCGCGGCGGGCGCGATCCTCGCGGTGAAGGGCCTGGGCGGCTACCACCTGGCCTGCGCCGCGGGCAACGAGGAGAGCGTGCGGCTGCTGCGGGCGCGCAAGGGCCGCGGTGACAAGCCGTTCGCCCTGATGGCCCGGGAGGTCGCGGACGTCGAACCGCTGGCCCACCTCGGCCCGGCCGAGCGGGAGGCGCTGACCGGCAACCGCCGGCCGATCGTGCTGCTGCGGCGCCGCGCGGGGGTGCGCGCGGTGGCGGACGCCGTGGCGCCGCGGGTGGCCGACCTCGGGGTGATGCTGCCGTACACACCCGTCCACCACCTGCTGCTGGGGCTGCCGGGCGACCCGCCGGGGCCCCGGCTGCTGGTGATGACCAGCGGCAACCTGGGGGGCGAGCCCATCGTCACCGACGACGGGCAGGCCCTGGAGCGGCTGGCGGGGCTGGCGGACGCCTGGCTCACGCACGACCGGCCCATCCATGTGCCCTGCGACGACTCGGTGGTGCGGATCTGCGACGGCGAGGAACTGCCCGTGCGGCGTTCGCGCGGCTACGCGCCCCTCCCCGTGCCGCTGCCCGTCCCGGTGACGCCCGCGCTCGCCGTGGGCGGCGACCTGAAGAACACCTTCTGCGTGGGCGAGGGCCGGCATGCCTGGCTGTCGGCCCACGTCGGCGACATGGACGACCTGGCGACGCTGACCGCCTTCAGCGACGCGGAACGGCAGTTGGAGCGGATCACCGGGGTCAGGCCCGAACTGCTGGCCGCGGACCGGCACCCCGGCTACCGCTCGGTGGCCTGGGCGGTGCGCGCCGCGGGCGGCCGGCCGCTGCGGCAGGTGCAGCACCACCACGCACACGTCGCGGCGGCGATGGCCGAGGCCGGACTGGACGGCACGGGCCAGGTGATCGGCGTCGCCTTCGACGGCACGGGCCACGGCGACGACGGCGCGGTGTGGGGCGGTGAGTTCCTGCTCGCCGACTACGCGGGCTTCCGGCGGGCGGCGCACCTGGCGTACACCCCGCTGCCCGGCGGTGACGCGGCCGTACGCCGCCCCTACCGGATGGCGCTGGCGCACCTGAGGGCGGCCGGGCTCCCCTGGACGCCCGGCCTGCCGTGCGCAGACGCCTGCCCGGAGGGCGAACGAGTCGTCCTGGACGTGCAGTTGGCGCGCGGGCTGCACTGCGTCCCGACCTCCAGCATGGGCCGGCTCTTCGACGCGGTCGCCTCGCTGGCCGGGGTGTGCCATGTGGCGGGGTACGAGGCGCAGGCCGCCGTCGAGCTGGAGGCGGCGGCGGTCGCGGCGGGCGGTGTGCCCGCTGAGGGCTACGCCTTCGTACCGCGCGAGGGCGCCGGTGCCGGCGGGGCGACCGCCTGCGACCCGGGCCCGGTGCTGGCGGCCGTCGTCGCGGACCTGGCCGCGGGAGTGCCCGCCGGGGTGATCGCCGGACGGTTCCACCGGGCGGTGGCCGACCTCGTCCGGGGCGTGTGCGGCGCCCTGCGGGAACGTCACGGCCTCGGCACGGTGGCGCTCACCGGCGGCGTCTTCGCCAACGCGCTGCTGTCCTCCGCGTGCGCCCGCGACCTGCACGCGGACGGGTTCACGGTGCTGCGCCACCGGCTCGTGCCGCCCAACGACGGGGGCCTGGCGCTCGGCCAGCTCGTCGTCGCTGCCGCCGCCCGCGGCATCCCCCACCATCCACAGCGAGGAGACAGCTGATGTGCCTGGCGGTACCCGGCAAGGTGCTGGAGATCGAGGAACGTGACGGCACCAAGATGGCGGTCGTCGACTTCGGCGGCGTGGTGAAGGACGTGTGCCTGGAGTACCTGCCCGACCTCCAGGTCGGCGAGTACGCCATCGTCCACGTCGGCTTCGCGTTGCAGCGGCTCGACGAGGAGTCGGCCCGGCAGACGCTCGCCCTCTTCGGGAACCTCGGGCTGCTGGAGGAGGAGTTCGGCGACCCCTGGCAGCAGGCGGCCGCCGACGCGGGAACGACGGCGGAGGCGGAGCGGTGAAGTACATCGACGAGTTCCAGGACCCGGAGCTGGCCCGGAGACTGCTGGACGACATCCACGCGACGGTGACCAGGCCCTGGGCGCTGATGGAGGTGTGCGGCGGCCAGACCCACACCATCATCCGGCACGGCATCGATCAGCTCCTGCCGAAGGAGGTGGAACTCATCCACGGCCCCGGCTGCCCGGTCTGCGTGACACCGCTGGAGGTCATCGACAAGGCACTGGAGATCGCCTCCCGCCCCGGGGTGGTCTTCTGCTCCTTCGGCGACATGCTGCGCGTCCCCGGCACCGGGCGCGACCTGTTCGGCGTGCGCGGCGAGGGCGGTGACGTACGCGTCGTCTACTCCCCGCTGGACGCGCTGCGGATCGCCCGGGAGAACCCGGACCGCGAGGTCGTGTTCTTCGGGATCGGCTTCGAGACGACCGCCCCGCCCAACGCGATGACGGTGTACCAGGCGCGCAGGCTCGGCATCCCCAACTTCAGCCTGCTGGTGTCCCACGTCCGCGTCCCGCCGGCGATCGAGGCGATCATGCGCTCCTCGGACTGCCGGGTGCAGGGGTTCCTGGCGGCCGGCCACGTGTGCAGCGTGATGGGGACGGAGGAGTACCCGGAGCTGGCGGACGGCTTCGGCGTGCCCATCGTCGTCACCGGTTTCGAGCCGCTGGACATCCTGGAGGGCGTCCGGCGCGCGGTGCGCCAGCTGGAACGCGGCGAGTACCGGGTGGAGAACGCCTACCCGCGCGCGGTGCGGCCCGAGGGCAACCCCGCGGCCAAGGCGATGCTCGCGGACGTCTTCGAGATCACCGACCGCGCGTGGCGCGGGATCGGCGTCATCCCCGACAGCGGGTGGCGGTTGTCGGAACGCTACCGGGAGTACGACGCCGAGCACCGGTTCTCCGTCACCGGCATCACCACGCGTGAGCCGGCGGAGTGCCGCAGCGGCGAGGTGCTGCAGGGCCTGATCAAGCCCCACGAGTGCGAGGCGTTCGGCGGTGTCTGCACACCCCGCACCCCGCTGGGCGCCACGATGGTCTCCAGCGAGGGGGCCTGCGCCGCGTACTACCTCTACCGCCGGCTCGGCGGGACCAGCGCACCCCTGGAGGCGAGCCCCGTTGGCTGACTTCACCGAGACCCTCGCCGCGCCGGACTTCTCCGGCTGGACGTGCCCCGCGCCGCTGCGCGACCAGCCGCGGGTGGTGATGGGCCACGGCGGCGGGGGCGCGCTGTCCGCGGAACTCGTACGGCACGTCTTCGCCCCGGCGTTCGGCGGCGAGGTGCTGTCCGGGCTCGCCGACTCCGCGGTCGTGACGCTGGGCGGGGCCCGGCTGGCGTTCTCCACCGACTCCTACGTGGTGCGGCCGCTGTTCTTCCCCGGCGGCAGCATCGGCGACCTCGCCGTCAACGGCACCGTCAACGACCTGGCGATGAGCGGTGCCAGGGCCCTCTACCTCTCCTGCGGCTTCATCCTGGAGGAGGGCGTGGAGATGCCCCTGGTGGGGCGGGTCGCCGAGGCGCTGGGCGCGGCCGCGCGCACCGCGGGGGTGGAGGTCGTCACCGGGGACACCAAGGTCGTCGAAGCCGGCCACGGGGACGGGCTGTACATCAACACCGCGGGCATCGGGCTGGTCCCCGACGGGGTCGACATCCGTCCGCAGCGCGCCGCGCCGGGCGACGTGGTCATCGTCAGCGGGGAGATCGGGGCGCACGGCGTCGCCGTGATGAGCGTGCGCGAGGGCCTGGAGTTCGGGGTCGAGATCGAGAGCGACACGGCGGCGCTCGGCGGGCTCGTCGAAGCCGTGCTGCGCGTCACGACGGACGTGCACGTGCTGCGCGACCCCACGCGCGGCGGTCTGGCTGCCGCCCTCAACGAGATCGCCGCGGCCGCGGGTGTCGGGGTCGTCCTGCAGGAGCGGGCGGTGCCCGTGCCGCCCGCGGTGGCCAACGCCTGCACGGTGCTGGGCCTGGACCCGATGTACGTCGCCAACGAGGGCCGGCTCGTGGCCTTCGTGCCACGCGCCGTGGCCGACGAGGTGCTGGCCGCGATGCGCGCGCATCCGCTGGGCGCCGGCGCGGCCGTCGTCGGCGAGTGCGTGACGGACCACGCGGGCATGGTCGTCGCCCGTACCGGGCTGGGCGGGACGCGGGTGGTGGACCTGCCGCTGGGTGAGCAACTGCCCCGCATCTGCTGACCGCGCGCGACCCGGCCGGCCCACGCGGGCCGGCCGGGTGCCCCGCGCGCCGCACCGCCGCATCGCCGGCGATCACCCCCCGGGAGGACGGTGTGACGTTCCGGCATCCCGCCGAACGGACCGACGACGAGACCGGACGCGGCCGGTTCGAGCGGCTCGCCGAGGCGGCGTCCAACTTCACGGCATCGCCGCTCTTCTACGCCGTCTGCCTGCTCCTGGTGGCCGGCTTCCTCGTCGTGCACGCCCTCGGGCTGCCCCTGAACTGGCAGTTGTTCGCGGCGGATCTGATGACGGCGGTCACCCTGCTGCTGCTCGCGCTGCTGAAGAACGCCGAACGCCGCGCCGAGCACGCCGTCCAGCGCAAACTGGACGCGATCGCCGCGGCGCTGCTGGAGCAGGGCGGCAGCTCGCACGAGGCCCGCGACGCGCTGCGCGAGGTGATCGGCCTCCACAAGGAGGCCTGAGCGCGTGCCCGACCGCCCCTGTTTCTGACGATTCGTCAATCTACTTTTGGGGTCCGCGATCTGTCGGTTCGTCACCTGTTTGCGGGTAGGCGCGACGCTGAACCCAGAGCGGTGGGCGCATCCCACCTGACCTGCGGTGACGTGCCGGACAAGTGGCCGGTTACGGCCAGGTGCGGCACCACAGGCGGCTGCTTCGGGTGGCAGGCCCCCCGGGGTGCTGTTTTGCTCCGCGTGGAGCGGACCGCCAGGGACCGCTCGCCCACCCTGCCCGTTCGACCTGGAGCTGCCTCATGCCTACAACACGCGTTCTTGGCGGCGTCGCCATGGCCGCGGCCGTCATCGGTCTCACCATCCCCAATGCCTCCGCCAATGACATCTCCGATGCCTGGGTCACCCCCTACTACGCCGTCCCCGGAATGCGGCTGACCGTCACGACCACGGCCTGCGGTCGCGACGCCAACTACTCCAAGGGCCAGTCCGAAGCCGGCGGCCAGATCAACCTGCTGCCCCTGGGCAGGAGCGGCCTGCTGGCGGGCACCTTCCGGGTGCCGAAGCACACCCGTCCCGGCTGGTACACCGTGACGCTGCGGTGCCCCCCGCGCATCCAGACCACCGCGTCCTTCCGGGTGGTCCGGGGTCCCGGGCACGGGTTCTCCGGCTTCGACCGCGGCTTCTCCGACTTCGGCCGCGGGTTCGCCGACCTGGACTGCGGCGACTCCGGTTCCTCCGGCCGCCGGTCCTCCGGGCGCTGACCCCCCGGAGCCCGGGTCTCCGGACCGCCGCCCCGGCCGCCGTGCAGCACGACTGCGGCGCGGCCGGGGCGGCGCCGCACGGGACCGCGGGTGAAGGTCCGGGGGACGTTCCCGCACCGGCCCTTTTCACGCTTCCGGGTGGCGATCGGCGTCCGGACGGAAGAGTGTGGAGGGGAGAGGGGGCGCGCGGCCCGCGAGGCGGCGCCTAGGCGGTGCCGGCGCGTGAGCGAGGAGACGGACATGCGAGACAACGAGATGGGTGACGAGGTCTACCAGCCGGACGGGTCAGAGGTGCAGGACGACGCCGGGCTGCTGGAGCCCGAGGACACCCTGGACTACCACGGTGTCGACCAGATACTCGACGAGGGCTACTCGCCGCCGGAGCGGCCCTGGGCGGTGAACAAGCCCGCCATCACCGCGGCGGGCCGGCTGCGGGGCGAGACGCTCGACGAACGCCTGGCCGAGGAACTCCCGGACCTGCCCGTCCCCGACGGCGACGGCATCGGGGACGCGTGGGACACCGACGGCGAACTGATCGACGGCGAGGTCGGCGGGCCGCGCGCCGGACGGCTGGTCGCCCCCGACGAGGGGGCGCACTACGACACCGACGGCATGGTCGCCCAGGACATCGGCATCGACGGGGCGGCGGCCTCCGCCGAGGAGGCCGCCATGCACCTCGTACCGGAGTCCGAGGAGTACTGACCCCCGGCGGGGGCACACGACGCAGCCGGGTCAGCCGGCAGGGGGGCCTTCCTCGCGGCTCCCGGGCCCGGCGCCGGCCGCCTTCCCCTGGACGGGTTCCACGTCGCTCTGCAGGGGCGGGGCGCCGATCGCGCAGTAGTGCTTGCACGGCGGGACCGGCTTCACCGGCTCCTCGGGGGTTTCGCGGAGCACGTCGGAGCGGACGCCGAACCAGGCCAGCAGCGAGCCCACCACCAGCATCCCCGCGCAGATCACGACGGCGACGCGGAAGCCGTGGCCGAAGGCGGCCGGGTCCTCGTAGTCGTCGCCGGAGAGCCCGGCCATGAGCGGCAGGGCCGCCACCGCGAGCAGGCCCGCCGCGCGCGCCACGGCGTTGTTGACGCCCGAGGCCGTGCCGGCGTGCCGTACGTCGGCGGCGCCGAGGACGGTGGCGGTGAGCGGGGCGACGGTGGCCGCCAGGCCGAGGGCGAACACGCACACCGCGGGCAGGACGTCGGCGACGTAGGACGCGTCGGCGCCGATCCGCAGCATCAGGAGCAGGCCGACGGCGGAGACCGCCGGGCCCACGGTCATGGGGATGCGCGGCCCGATGCGCTCGGCGAGCCGGCCCGCGCGTTCGGACAGCGCCAGCATGATGACCGTGATGGGCAGCAGCGCCGTCCCGGAGGCCAGGGGCGAGTACCCGGCCTCGGTCTGCAACTCCAGCACCAGGAAGAAGAACAGCCCCCCGAGCGCCGCGTAGACGGCGAAGGTGACCAGGTTCGCGGCGGTGAACTGGCGGTTCGCGAAGAGGCTGGGCGGCAGCATCGGGTGCCGGCTGCGCCGCTCGGTGACCACGAACCCGGCGAACGCGGCCACACCCACCACTCCGGAGACGCAGACGGCGGCGATGTCCGGGTGGTTGCCGCCCGCAGCGATCAGGGCGTAGGTGACCCCGGCGAGGCCGACCGCGCCGAGCACCGCGCCCGTGACGTCGAAGCCGCCGCTGACGCTCTCGTCGCGGCTCTCCGGGACGTGCCGGGACGCGACCGCGACGACCACGGCCGCCAGCGGGAGGTTGATGAAGAAGACCCAGCGCCAGCTGACGGCGTCGACCAGCCAGCCGCCGAGCAGCGGCCCCAGCGCCCCCGCGATGCCGCCCAGGCCCGACCACACCCCGATCGCGCGGGCCCGGTCCTGGGAGGCGAAGGACGCCTGGATCAGGGCCAGCGAACCGGGGGTGAGCAGCGCGCCGCCGACCCCTTGCAGGGCGCGGGCGCCGATCAGCACCTCGATGGTGGGCGCGATGCCGCACAGAAGGGACGCCAGGGCGAACCACACCGTGCCGATCACGAAGAGCTTGCGGCGGCCGAAGCGGTCGCCGAGCGAGCCGCCGAGCAGGATCAGCGCGGCGAGGGTGAGGGTGTAGGCGTTGATCGTCCACTGGAGGCCGGCGAGCGTGGCACCGAGGTCCTTGCCGATGGTCGGGAGGGCGACGTTGACGACGGTGCCGTCCAGGAGCGTCATGCCCGATCCCAGGACGACCGCCGCGAGGACCCACCGCCCGCTCGCCCCGCTCAGCGTCAGCGTCCCGGCCCGGCCCGTCGCGCCCGCGGCTTCCGTCATCGCAGCCTCCGCCATCCCCCGCCGTGCCCGTCGGTCGTCAACCGAGAATCTACTCCGGGGGCCGTGGTAGCGCGTGGCGGTGGGGTACCCGCGCACGCTGTTTTGGCCCCGGCCGACGATCATCGCGTACCGGGGGGATGCATGCGCAAGCTGACGTATTTCGTGGCGTCGACGATCGACGGGTTCGTGGCCGGGCCTGGGGGCGAGTACGACTTCCTCGCCGCCGTGGGCGACCACATGGAGACGGTCCTCGCGGAGTACCCGGAGACCCTGCCGGTGCAGGCCCGGGGTCCGCTGGGGGTCGCCGACGCGCCGAACCGGCGGTTCGACACGGTGCTCATGGGCCGGGCCACCTACGAGGTGGGGCTTCCGTTCGGGCTGACAAGCCCGTACCCGCACCTGCGGCAGTACGTCGTGTCGGGGAGCATGGGCGCGAGCCCGGACCCCGCGGTGGAGCTGGTCACCGGTGACCCGGTGGAGTTCGTGCGCGGGCTGAAGCAGCAGGACGGCGCGGGCATCTGGCTGTGCGGGGGCGGGCGGCTGGCGGGCTCGCTGCGGCCGGAGGTCGACGAGCTGGTCGTCAAGATCAACCCCGTGGCCGTGGGCACCGGTGTGCCGCTGTTCGCGGGCGGTTTCGTCCCGCAGGCGTACGAGGTGACCGAGGCGCGGACGTACAAGAGCGGCGTGCTGATCGTGACCTACGCCCGCCGGGAGGACTGAGCGGCCGCCGGGGCTCCGCGGTGCGGGAATCCCGTACCGCGGTGGGCGTTGCACAAGAGGTGATCGCACCGCAGCTGCCCCCGGTCCCCTTCTCCCTCCTCGACCGCTCCCCCGTGCGCGCGGGCGCCGGGCCCGCGCAGGCGCTGCGGGACACCGTGTGGCTGGCGCGGCACGCCGAGGAGCTGGGCTACCACCGCTTCTGGGTGTCGGAGCACCACGGGGTGCCGGGCGTGGCGGGGTCCGCGCCCGCGGTGCTGGCCGCGGCGGTCGCGGCGGCCACGTCGCGGATCAGGGTCGGCACCGGCGGGGTCATGCTGCCCAACCACCGTCCGCTGGTGGTGGCGGAGCAGTTCGGGGTGCTGGAGTCGCTGTTCCCGGGGCGGATCGACATGGGGCTGGGGCGGTCGGTGGGATTCACGGACGGGGTGCGCCGGGCGCTGGGGCGTGACGCCCGCGCCGCCGACGACTTCGAGGAACTGCTGACCGAACTGCTCGGTTACTTCACCGGCACGACGGGCCCCGGAGCGGTGCACCCCAGGCCGCCGGAGGGGATGCGCGTCCCGGCCTTCGTCCTGGCGACGGGCGCGGGGGCGGCCACGGCGGCGGCCTTCGGGCTGCCGCTGGTGATCGCGGGCGTACGGAGCGAGCAGCGCATGCGCGAGGCGATCGAGGGCTACCGCGGGGCGTTCCGGCCGTCGGCGTGGGCGGCTCGGCCGTACGTCGTGGTGTCGGCGCCCGTGTCCGTCGCGGAGACGACGGAGGCGGCCCGGCGGCTGCTGGTGTCGGAGGCCTGGTCGCTGGCGCACGCGCGCACCCGGGGTGAGTTCCCGCCGCTGGCGCCGCCGGAGGAGGTGCTGGCCAGGCGGATGACGGCGCGCGAGCGCGAGGTGTTCGAGGGGACGCTGTCGAACGGCGTCCACGGCACCGAGGACGAGGTGACGGCCGCGCTGTCGGGGCTGGTCGCCCGCACGGGGGCGGACGAGGTGCTGGTCACCACGGCCGGCCACGACCGGTCGGCGCTGCTGGACTCGCACCGCCGCCTGGCCCGGCTCGCGGGGCTGGACACGCGGGCCGTGACAGCGGGCTGACGAAGCGTCAGCGGGCGCGGGGGCGGCGGCGCCGCTTGCCTGATGGTCCGTCAACTACGCTCGCGGGGCCCGGATCGCGAACCCGTCAGACCGAGGGGCCCTCGTACACGTCGTCGTTGCGGCCCTCGGCGAACTCCCACCACGACAGCGGCAGCCAGTCGCCGTCCACGAAGGCGTCCACGGAGGAACCGAGACCGCTGATGGCCACGCGCGTGCCGACCGGGTACAGCGTGCCGGACAGACCGGGCACGGGGACGAGCAGCGTTCCTGAGCGCTGGGCCATGCTTCCCACTTTCCTCGCGGTCAACCACAAATCGGCATATTTACGTGAAGAGTAGCTGGCTTGTCTCGCGGTGCCCAAGGAGGGAGCATGAGAAATAGGTCACGTAAGCCACGAATCAGACACCAATCGGAGGTGTCCACGTGAAGGCCGTCGTCTACAAAGGACCGTTCGAAGTAGCCGTCGAAGAAGTCGACAATCCGCGCCTGCAGCACCCCAACGACGTCGTCGTCAGGGTGACCTCCACCGCGATCTGCGGCTCCGACCTGCACATGTACGAGGGCCGGACCGCCGCGGAGCCCGGCATCGTCTTCGGCCACGAGAACCTGGGAATCATCGACCAGGTCGGCGAGGGGGTCACCACCCTCAAGCAGGGCGACCGCGTGGTCATGCCCTTCAACGTCGCCTGCGGATTCTGCAAGAACTGCTCGGCGGGTTTCACCGGTTACTGCCTCACGGTCAATCCGGGGTTCGCCGGGGGCGCTTACGGCTATGTGGCCATGGGCCCCTGGCCGGGCGGTCAGGCGGAATACGTGCGCGTACCGTACGCGGACTTCAACTGTCTGAAACTGCCGGAGGGCACCGCCAACGAGTCCGACTTCGTGCTCCTGGCCGACATCTTCCCGACCGGTTACCACGGGTGCGAACTCGCCCAGGTCTCCCCCGGTGAGAGCGTCTCCGTGTACGGCGGCGGCCCGGTCGGGCTGATGGCCGCCTACTCGGCGATGCTGCGCGGGGCGGCCAAGGTCTTCGTCGTGGACCGGGTGCCGGAGCGGCTGCAGAAGGCCGAGGAGATCGGGGCGATCCCGGTCGACTTCACCAAGGGCAGCCCGGTGGACCAGATCAAGGAGCACACGAAGGGCGAGGGCACCGACAAGGGCGTCGACGCGGTCGGCTACCAGGCCCAGGCCGGCGGCGCGGGCCGCGAGGAGCCCGCGGCGGTGCTGAACTCGCTGATCGACACCGTGCGCCCCACCGGCGCCCTCGGCATCCCCGGCCTGTACGTGCCGTCCGACCCCGGCGGCCCGGACGAGCAGGCCAAGAGCGGGCGGCTGCTGGTCGCCATCGGCCGGCTCTTCGAGAAGGGCCTGCGGCTGGGCACCGGGCAGTGCAACGTCAAGCGCTACAACCGGCAGCTGCGCGACATGATCATCGAGGGCCGCGCCCGCCCGAGCTTCGTGGTCTCCCACGAGCTGCCCCTGGCGGACGCGCCGTCGGCGTACGAGAAGTTCGACAAGCGGATCGAGGGCTACACCAAGGTCGTCCTCCACCCCGGCCAGGGCTGATCCGCCACGAACGCGCCCGGGGCCCGGTCAGCAGCTCTCCGGGCCCTGGGCGTCGTACGGCCCGGAGGGGCTGACCTCCTCCAGGGTGTACGTGTACAGGTCGAACTCGACCAGCCCGTCCGCGTTCGTGGTCACCCGTGGCGGACGGGTCCCGGGATACCGGGAGGCGATGACGTCGGCGACCCTGTGGGCGGTCGCCGCGTCCGCCGCGGCGATGCGCACGTAGGCCACGCCCGGTTCGTACAGCGGTCCGAGTTGTCCGGTCATGCTGCTCCCCTTGTCCCGTCCGTCCGGCGGATTACCGCTGGAGACAGCCCGTCGGTCGTCGCGGTTGCCCGCGCGGGCCGTGTTCACTCGAAGATGTCAGTCCGGGGCTCAGGACAACAGGAAGTCGGCCTTCCCGTCCTTGGCGCCCTGGATGAACATCCTGATCTCGTGGTCCGTGTAGATGAGTGCCGGCCCTTCGGGGTCGGTGGACTGCCGCAGTGCGACCCTGCCGTCGGCCAGCTTCATGGCCTCCACGCAACTTCCCCCGTTGCCGCCGCTCCACGGCTTGTGCCAGCCCTCGGTGCCGAGGTCGCGGGCGCGCATGCCGTTGTATATGCGGTCGTCCATGTGTGTCAGATCTCCTTGCGGATGCCATCGAGGATGGCTGCGGTGCCGTGTGCGGGCGCGGCTTGCGCGCACATCCGGTCCAGCGCCTCGAGGTAGGTCGAGACGTCGTCCACGTCGTCCAGGTAGGCGGCGCCCACCAGGCTCTCGGTGAAGACGACGTCCGGCAGCTCGCGGACCTGGAACCGGAAGATGTGGAACGGCCCGTACATCGCCGGGTGCGGCCCGGCGTCGAAGGGCATGATCTGCAGTCTGACCTGCGGCTGCTCGCACGCCTCGGCCAGCCGGTCCAGCTGGGCGCGCATGACCTCGGGGCCGCCGATCGGGCGGCGCAGCACGGTCTCGTCCATCACCACCCACAGCAGCGGGGCGTCCGGCCGGGCGATCAGCGCCTGCCGCTCCCGGCGGAGCGCGACCAGGCGCTCCAGCTCGTCGTCGGTGGCTCCGGGACGGCCGGCCCTCAGCACGGCGCGCGCGTACTCCTCGGTCTGCAGCAGCCCGGGGACGTAGTGCGGCTCGTAGGCGCGGATGATGGCCGCCTCGCCCTCCAGGCTGACGAAGGCGCTGAACCAGGACGGCAGCACGTCGCGGTAACGGTGCCACCAGCCGGGACGGTTGCCCTGCCGGGCGAGGTCGATGAAGGTCGCCGCCTCGGCGGGGTCGACGCCGTACAGCGCCAGCAGCTTCTCCACGTACGGGATGCGCAGGCCGACCTCGGCCTTCTCCATCCGGCGCACGGTGGCGTGGGTGACGTCCAGCTCCCGCGCGGCCCGCTCGTACGAGCAACCCGCCTTCTCCCGCAGGTCGTGGAGGCGCTTGCCGAGGATCACGCGGAGGACGGTCGGCGCCCCGCTCGCCCTCGTCTCAGCCATGCTGCAACTCCCGCATGGCAGAAGTGTGCCATGTCACGAATGGAACCCACACCCTGATACTGGCGATTGTGCAATTTGCAGAATGACCCTTGCCTTCTGTGTAAGCAGTGGCCATAGTTGCCTGTGTGCTCTATGCCATCAGCGCCCGGGACACCTTCCGGCTCCGACTGCCGGCGCAGCCCTCGTCGGTCGGCGTCGCGCGCCGCCAGGTGCGCTCCGCGCTGAGCCGGTGGGGCCTGGCGGGGCTGGGCGACGACGCCGGCCTCGTGGTGAGCGAGCTCTTCACCAACGCCGTGGTGCACAGCGGCAGCGACCACGTCGCATGCCTGCTCTGGACGGCGCGCGGCACCCTGCACATCGAGGTCGTCGACGAGGGACGCGAGCCGGCCGGCCCGCTGTCCCGCACGGCCGCCGACGGCGACGAGAGCGGCCGCGGGCTCGCCCTTGTCGCCCATTTGGCCGAAGGGTGGGGCGTGCGCCCGCCGGCGCACGGCACCGGTCGCGCCGTGTGGGCGACCCTCTCCTGCGCCCGTACCGAGGCGGCCAGGCGCAGCGGTTGAGCGCCGGGTGACGTACCGCCGGCGCACGCGGGACGGGTGGCCGTCGCCCCAGCGCGCCGGTATCGGGATGCCGCCACCCCGCCTGCGGGCATAGGCTTCTCCCGACGGAAAGGCCTTCGGGGGCGCACCAACACCCCCTGCCTCCGCCCCGGGAGGAACCGCCCACCGCGGTCCCCGCCCGGTTCCGCAACCGGCGCCACCGCGTCCGCTCAGCCATCAGCCCGACCGGGCGGTCGGCGTCCGGCAGCGGCCGGGCCGGCGTCCGGCTCACCCGACACGAAGGAGTGCGCGGTGACACCCGAGAAGTCCAAGCGGAACCAGCTCCCCAAGGAGCCCGACGATCAGCCCGCACAACAGCGGGAGGTGCGGAACCTGGACGTCTGGGCCAGGTCGGCACCGATCCGACTGGCCGGCTACGAGGACGACCTGAACGAGCCGCACATCCTGCGCAGCATCGACTGACCCTCAGGCACGGCCGGTTCACGGGCCGTACGGGCGACGAAGCCCGTACGGCCCCTGCCGTGCCGGCGGCAACTCCGCGGGCGGCCGGGCGAGGTGTCCCGCGCGGACGTGACCGGGCGGACGTGACCGGGCGGGGGCTCGGCCTCACGACCGGCGGCCCGGGGCGCCGCGCCGTCGCTCAGGGCGCCGCGTCCGCCGCGTCCACGGCGCGGCCACCGGGCGGGTCCATGGCGTAGAGGTCCAGCACAACGGGCGGCGCGGCGCGGCCCGGTCCCCCGGCGCGCACCCACGAGACGATGTCGCCGACGGCGCCCGGGTCGTTGACCAGACCCAGCCAGACCGGCCGCCCGCCGGCCGCGCGGCCCTCCGGCGAGGGCTGGACGACCACCACGTTCGCCTGTTCGCACACGTCGAGGCACTCGGTGACGCGCACCCGGCAGACCCCGGCGAGTTCCCGCCGCAGCCGGTCGAGTTGGGCGTCGTGGTCGACGCCGGGGACCTTCTCCGTACCGCAGCAGCAGTCGCGGCAGACGCTCACCGTGCACGCGCCCTGCCGCGGCACACCGCCGCTCACGTGAGGGTGATCCGCACGCCCACGGTGCCCTCGCGGCCGCGGCGCAGCCGGCTGCCGAGGAGGGTCAGCCGGCCGAACAGCCCGTACTTGCGGGCGACCAGCGAGCGGTAGCGCTCGGTCTCCTCGGGACCGAGCAGCTCGGCGCGCGCGGGCACCTGCTCCCCGGTGGGGTTGCCGCGCACGTCGCACGGGCCGACCAGCACGTCGGCGCGGTTGCGGATCCGCTTGACCTTGCCGGAGCCGGCGGCGGTCCACGCGCCGAGCGCGTCGCCGTCGCGGACCACCCAGACCGGGGTGGGCACGGTACGGCCGTCCCGCCGGTAGGTGGTGACCAGTAGGTACTTGCCCGCCGCGAGGCGGGCGGACGCGCTGTCCTCGATCATGGACCAAGGCTACGCGGGAACGGCCTCCACGGCCGGTGCGGGAAGCGACTTGCCGAGGCACACGCTGAGCGGACTGTCCTTGTAGTGGCCGAACTTGGTCACCGGCGTGTAGCCGCAGGAGGCGTACAGGGCGATCGCCTCCGGCTGCATCTGCCCCGTCTCCAGCACCATCCGGGTGCGGCCCGCCGCGGTGGCGCCGGCCTCCAGTGCGGCGAGCATCCGGCGCGCGAAGCCGCGGCCCCGGGCGTCCGGCACCACGTACATCCGCTTGACCTCGGCGTCGCCGTCCTCGAAGCCCTCCGGGGAGGCGTCCTGACCGCGCCAGCCGCCGGTGGCCACGGGGGCGTCGCCGAGGTAGCCGACCATGAACTGGCCCTGCGGGCCGTCGAAGTGGTCGGCGTCCATCGCGGTCTCGTCGGGGCCCCCGTACCGCTCCACGTACTCCTGCTGCACCTGCGCGGTCAGCTGCACGGCGTCGGGGTGGTCGTAGCGCGTCTTCCGGATCTCCACCCGCACATCGTACTGGTGTGCGGCCTACGCCCCGGTACGGGCACCCTCCGGCGGCCGGTATCGTCCCCGTCATGCTCACCGTGACCACCGTGAACGTGAACGGGCTGCGCGCCGCGGCCAAGAAGGGCTTCCTCCCCTGGCTGGAGGCGACCACGGCCGACGTGGTGTGCCTGCAGGAGGTCCGCGCCGAGGCCGCGCAGCTGCCCGAGGAGGTCCGCGCCCCGGAGGGCTGGCACGTGCTCCACGCGCCCGCGGCCGCCAAGGGGCGGGCCGGGGTGTCGCTCTACTCGCGGCGGGAACCGTCCGCGAGCCGGATCGGGTTCGGCTCCGAGGAGTTCGACGGCTCCGGCCGCTACGCCGAGATCGAACTGCCGGGCGTCACGGTCGCCAGCCTCTACCTCCCCTCCGGCGAGGTGGGCACGGAGCGGCAGGAGGAGAAGGAGCGCTTCATGGAGGCGTTCCTCGAGCACATGGTCAAGCTCCGGGAGAAGGCCGCCGCCGAGGGCCGCGAGGTGCTGATCTGCGGCGACTGGAACATCGCGCACACCGAGCGCGACCTGAGGAACTGGCGCGCCAACCAGAAGAACGCCGGCTTCCTGCCCACGGAGCGGGCCTGGCTCTCCCGGGTCTACGACGAGGCCGGGTACACCGACGTCGTACGCCACCTCACCCCGGAGGGCGAGGGCCCCTACACGTGGTGGTCCTACCGCGGTCGCGCCTTCGACAACGACAGCGGCTGGCGCATCGACCTGCACGTCGCCACCCGGGGCCTCGCGGCCCGGGCATCGCAGACCCGGGTCGAGCGCGCGGACACCCACCCCGAGCGCTGGTCCGACCACGCGCCGGTGACGGTCACCTACGATCTCGGTTAGCCGGCGGACGGTTCTTCCGGGGGGAGCACGGTGGGGCGGCAGTGGCCGCGGGACGTCGAACGCGGCTGCGCGGCCACTGCTGCGCCGCGCCCCGCCGGTCCGGCCGACGCCCTGGCCGACTCCTGCGCGGCGGCTTCGGGGTGACCACGCCCTGCACCCTGGTGTGGCGGGACTCTGCCGTCGCCCGGCGGGCCCTCGGGACGACGCCGAACGACCCGGGGGAGCCGGACAGCCGGTTCGGCGTGGTCCTGGAGGTGCTGGGTGAGGGCGGTGTGGAGGTCGTCCTCGCCTGAGGCCGCCGCGACACCCGGTGCCACCGTCCGGGACCGCCGGGGCCGCCGTCGCCGTATCGTCTAGTCAGCTGCCGTTTTCCCGAGGAGTAACCATGGCGCCGCCCGTCGTCCGCTCTCTGCGCGAGCAGATTCGCGAGTTCATCGTGGACGGCATCGTCAGCGGCCGCTGGAAGCCCGGGGAGCGGATCGTCGAGCGGGGCATCGCCACCGAGCTCGAGGTCAGCCAGACGCCGGTCCGGGAGGCACTGCGCGAGCTGGAGGTCATGCGGCTCATCGAGTCGGCCCCCAACAAGGGCGTGCGGGTGCGCCGGCTGACCGCCGCGGACCTGGAGGAGATCTACCCGGTGCGGGCCGGCCTGGAGCAGATCGCCGCGGAGCTGGCCGCGCCGCGCCTGCGGCAGGACCTGTCCGCGCTGGAGGCCGAGGTCGCCCTGCTGCAGGAGGCGGACGCGGCGGGCGACGCCGGGGCGCAGGTGCGGCACACCGTGGCGTTCCACCGCGAGCTGGTGCGCGCCTCGGGCAACAGCGTGCTGCTGCACACCTGGGAGTCGCTGGGCATCGAGGTGTGGACGGCGCTGTCCATCCGCTGGCTGGGCACCCGGCAGCGGCTGTACGCGGAGGAGCACCAGGCGGTGGTGGAGGCCTTCCGCAGGGAAGATCCGCGGGTCGGCGAGCTGGTCAAGGAGCACGTGCTCGGCTGTGCCCCACAGGGCGGCTGACGCCGCCCCGGAGGCACCGGAGTTCCCCTTACGTGTGACCCTCGTCACAGGGTATTTGATCGATCATCGATCAGACTTACCCTGTGAGAGACGGGGACACCCTGCCCGCACGGAACCATCTGGAAGGCGTTCACCATGACCGACGCCACGCTGAGCGCACTCGGCCACCTGCCGGACCCCGACCCCGAGGAGACCGGTGAATGGGCCGCCTCCCTCGACGCGGTCAGCCGTGCCGCCGGTCCGGAGCGCGCGGCCTACCTGATGCGCCGCACCTTCGACCACGCGCAGGCGTCCGGACTGTCGGTGCCCTCGCTGCTGGAGACCGAGCACATCAACACCATCCCGACCGCCGCGGAGCCAGAACTCCCCGGTGACCCGGAGATGGAGCGGCTCATCGCCGGATGGAACCGCTGGAACGCCGCCGCCATGGTGACCCGCGGCAGCCGCCTGGGCCTGGGCGGCCACATCGCCACCTTCGCCTCCGCGGCCTGGCTGTACGAGACGGGCTTCAACCACTTCTTCCGCGGCAAGGAGGGCGACGGCTCCGGCGACCAGCTGTACGTCCAGGGCCACGCCTCCCCCGGCATCTACGCCCGCGCCTTCCTCGACGGCCGGCTCACCGAACGGCAGCTGGACAACTTCCGCCAGGAGGCCGGCGGCGACGGCCTGCCCTCCTACCCGCACCCGCGGCGACTGCCCTGGCTGTGGGAGTTCCCGACCGTGTCGATGGGCCTCGGCCCGCTCGCCGCGATCCAGCAGGCGCGCTTCAACCGCTACCTGACCCACCGCGGCATCAAGGACGTCTCCGGCTCGCACGTATGGGCCTTCCTCGGCGACGGCGAGATGGACGAGCCCGAGTCGACCGCCGCCCTCGGCCTCGCCGGCCGCGAGGGGCTGGACAACCTCACCTTCGTGATCAACTGCAACCTGCAGCGTCTCGACGGCCCGGTACGCGCCAACTTCAAGATCGTCCAGGAACTGGAGGCGAAGTTCCGCGCCGCCGGATGGAACGTCGTCAAGTCGCTGTGGGGCAGCGCCTGGGACGAGCTGTTCGCCCTCGACACCACCGGCGCGCTCGTGCGGCGGCTGCGCGAGGTCCCCGACGGGCAGTTCCAGACGTACGCGACCCGCGACGCCGCCTACATCCGGGAGCACTTCTTCGGCGCCGACCCGGCGCTGGCCGAGATGGCGAAGCTGCTGACCGACGCCAGGATCACCGAGTGCTTCCACACCTCCCGCGGCGGCCACGAGCCGCGCAAGGTGTACGCCGCCTACCGCGCGGCCACCACGCACAAGGGCGCGCCGACCGTCGTCCTCGCGCAGACCGTCAAGGGCTGGACGCTGGGCCGCGGCTTCGAGTCGCGCAACGCCAACCACCAGATGAAGAAGCTCACGGTCCCCGAGTTCCGCACCATGCGGGACCTGCTGGAGCTGCCCATCCCGGACAGCGCGCTCTCCGGCGACCTGGTGCCGTACGCCCACCCCGGCCCGGACTCCCCCGAGGTCCGCTACCTGCAGGAGCGCCGCGCGGAGCTCGGCGGCCCCGCGCCGGCCCGCCGGGTGCACGCCGTGGCGCTCCCCGAGCCGTCCGCGAAGCCCTTCGACGCGCTGGCCAAGGGCTCCGGCGGCCAGGAGATCGCGACCACGATGGCCCTGGTCCGGCTGCTGAAGGACCTCATGCGGGAGAAGGAGAGCGGCCGCCGCTGGGTGCCGATCGTCCCCGACGAGGCGCGCACCTTCGGCATGGAGTCGCTCTTCCCGAGCGCCGGCATCTACTCGCCGCTCGGCCAGACCTACGACCCGGTCGACCGCGACATGCTCCTGTACTACAAGGAGGCGGAGAACGGGCAGATCCTCAACGAGGGCATCACCGAGGCCGGTTCGATGGCCTCCTTCACCGCCGCGTCGACCTCGTACGCCACGCACGGCGAGCCGATGATCCCGTTCTACATCTTCTACTCGATGTTCGGCTGGCAGCGGACCGCCGACCAGATGTGGGCCCTGGCCGACCAGCTCGGCCGCGGCTTCCTGGTCGGGGCGACCGCGGGCCGTACGACGATGACGGGCGAGGGCCTGCAGCACGCCGACGGCCACTCGCACCTGATCGCGTCCACCAACCCGGCGGCGCTCTCGTACGACCCGGCGTTCGGCTACGAGATCGGCGTCATCGTCCGCGAGGGCCTGCGGCGCATGTACGGCCCCGACGCGGAGGACGTCTTCTACTACCTGACGGTCTACAACGAGCCCAAGATCCAGCCGGCCATGCCGGCGGAGCCGGGCGTCGAGGAAGGCATCGTCAAGGGCCTGTACCGCTTCCGCGCCGCCGACGCCGCGGGGCTGTCCGCCGACGCGCCGCGGCTGCAGCTGATGGCCTCCGGCACGGCGATCCACTGGGCCCTGGAGGCGCAGCAGTTGCTGGCCGCGGAGTGGGGCGTGGCGGCGGACGTGTGGTCGGCGACCTCGTGGAGCGAGCTGCGGCGCGGCGGCCTGGAGTACGACGCGGCCCGGCTGCGCGGGGAGGACGCACCGCTCCCCCACGTCACGCGCGTGCTGGAGGGCGCCCCGGGCCCGGTCCTGGCGGTCAGCGACTGGATGCGCGCGGTGCCGGACCAGATCAGCCAGTGGGTGCCGCAGGACTGGCACTCGATCGGGACCGACGGCTTCGGCCTGTCGGACACCCGTGAGGCGGCCCGCCGCCACTTCGGCGTGGACCCCCGGTCGGTGGTCGTCGCCGCGCTGGCCGCGCTGGCCGGCCGCGGAGAGGTGAAGCGGGAGACCGTCCAGGAGGCCCGGGAACGCTACGGCCTCTGAGCCGCTCCGAACTCCCACCCCGCCCCGGGTGGGGCCACGAGGGCCGGGCGCGCCGCCACAGGCGCGCCCGGCCCTGCGCCGTTCCCGCCCGCGTGGTCGACGTGTACTTCGCCGCTCACTCCGTCTTCAGTTGGTCGAGGTAGACGCGGAGCGCGTCGCGGCGGGCGGCCATGCAGTCGACGCATCGGCACATGCGTTCCCACTCGCTTTCGACGGCGGTCACCGTTGCCGGGTCGACATGCTCGGGATAGATGCCGTCGTTGTCGGTCAGTGCGTCCAGTAGTTGACGCGCAAGCGTTGCCGGCAGGCCCGAGGCCAGCAGTGCCTGGATCTGCCGCGCCCGAGGCAGCTGCTCTTGTGCGTACACCCGGTACCCGTTGGCGTCACGCCCAGTTGGCAGGAGAAGCCCGGTGTCCTCGTAGTGACGCAGCATCCGAGCTGTCGTACCAGCGTGTGAAGCGAATTCCCCGATCAACATGACGCCATTGTCTCTGGGGCGGATCGTGGGCACGGAGTTGACCTTGCCACTAGTGACAACCCTGCATGCTGCAGCGTATGAGCCACCAACTGCACGGAGTCGAGTACGGCGACGGAACGCCGCTGATCTTCATCCACGGTTACACCGTGGACCATCACCTACTGCTGCCGTTCGAGTCCGCGTTCACCGACCATCCTCGGTGGCGCCGGATCTATCTGGACCTTCCCGGGCACGGGCGTACGCCGGCCGGCTCCATCGCTGCGACGGCCGATGCCGTCGCGGCCGCCGTCGCCGACACGGTCGATCGGCTGCTCGGGGACGTCCCGTTCGCGGTCTGTGGGAACTCCTTCGGTGGACAGATCGCACGAGACCTGGTCGCGCGGTTCGGCGACCGGGTCCTGGGGCTGGCCTTGATCGCCCCGGTCGTGACGCCACGAGAACACCGCCGGCGAGGCGTCCACCGTACGTTCCATGACGTCGAGTCGGACCTTGACCTCACCGCGCAGGACCCGGAGGTGGTCGCCGAGTTCACCGAGACCGCGATTGAACACACCGCGACAGCCTGGGCCGACTTCAATCGATACGTCGCACCCGGCCTGGCCACCTACGACCGGGCTTTCGCGCAGCGACTCCGCCAGTCGTTCGACCTCACAGTTGCCCCTGAACAAAGGTTCCGAACGTTCGAGCGCCCGGCACTGGTGATCACCGGCCGCCAAGACGACGCCGTCGGGTACCACGACCAGTTCGACCTACTGACGACCTACCCTCGGATGACCTACGTCGCCCTCGACCGTGCCGGTCACAACGCGCACCTCGACCAACCAGCCATCACACGCGCGCTCTTCGCCGACTGGCTCAGGAGGATGTCGTGAGGGTCTCTCGACGTGCGCGGCACGACCCTTGGCGCCGAGTTCGCCGGCCCTGACCTCACCGGGTTCTGCTGCCTCGACGAGCTCGGCCTCGAAGTCGTCGGGCAACAACTCGAACCTGGTCGCGCCATCCTGGCGCGCCGGGTCGTCGACGCCGATCAGTGGTGCCGCCGCTGCGGCTGCGAAGGCGTTCCGCGCGACACTGTCACTCGGCAGCTGGCCCACGAGCCGCTGGGCCGGCGACCCACGACCCTGAGGTGACCGTCCGCCGCTACCGGTGCACCGGCCGCGGACACGTGTGGCGCCACGACACCACCAAGGCGGCGGCACAGTGCGCGCGCGTCACCGCGGCCGATGGGAACAGCTCTCCAGTTCCGCTTCGCGCCTCCCGTGCTACGACGGGCCCCAGGGACACGCCCCGGGGACGCCCCTCCCCAGATACATAAGGCAGTGATATAAGTGTCTTATGCATCTTCCCGGTGACGACCTGGACCACGGCCACGCCGTCGACGTGGCGCGGGCACTCGAGCGGCTCTACCGCATGCTGCGCAGGCTCAGCCAGCCGAGCGAGCTGTCCCTGACCACCGTGGCCACGCTGTCCACGCTGGAGCAGTCCGGACCGCTCCGGCTGACCGAACTGGCCGCTCTGGAGGGCGTCACGCAGCCGGCGATGACCCAGGTGGTGTCACGGCTGGCCGACGCGGGCCTGGCCGGTCGCGCGGCGGACCCGGCGGACGGGCGCGTGGTGCTCGTCCACATCACCGACGCGGGCCGGGAGGCCATCGCCCGGCGCCGCGCCGTGCGTGCCGAGCGGCTCGGGGAGTTGCTGCAACAGCTGAGCCCGGACGAGCGGTCGGCCCTCGTGGCCGCACTGCCGGCCGTCGAGGCACTGACCCGGCTGGGGCAACCCCCGGCCCCGTCGCGCCCCGCCCAGCGGAGCAATTGATCAGGCATCGGTTCTACGTCGGAGCAGCCACATGACCGCGCACGCGCAATCGTCCCGTTCCGTGAATCCTTTCAAACAGCCGAAGGCCGTGTTCGCGGTCGCCTTCGCCTGTGTGGTCTCGTTCATGGGGATCGGGCTGGTCGACCCGATCCTGCCCGCGATATCGGATCAACTGGACGCCACTCCCAGCCAGGTGACGCTGCTGTTCACCAGCTACCTCGTGGTGACCGCGGTCGCCATGCTCATCACCAACTGGGTCTCCAGCCGGATCGGGGCCAAGCGGACGCTGATCGCGGGCCTCGCCCTGATCGTGGTGTTCGCGGCCCTGGCCGGCACCTCGGGGAGCATCGGCGGCATCGTCGGCTTCCGCGCGGGCTGGGGCATCGGCAACGCCCTGTTCATCGCCACCTCGCTGGCGGTGATCGTGGCCAGCGCCAGCGGCGGCTTCGTGGGCGCGATCATCCTCTACGAGACCGCGCTGGGCGTCGGCATCGCCGTGGGCCCGCTGCTCGGCGGAGTGCTGGGCAACGTGAGCTGGCGCGGCCCGTTCTACGGCGTCGCCGTGCTGATGGCCATCGCCCTGGTCGCCACCGTCGTCCTCGTGGAGCCGATCCCGCTGCCGGCCCGCAAGACCGGGCTGAGCGAGCCGCTGCGCGCGCTGCGCCACCGCGGCCTGCTGACGATGTCGCTCACCGCCCTCTGCTACAACTGGGCGTTCTTCACCGTGCTCGGCTACGCGCCCTTCCCGATGGGGCTCGGCGCGATCCAGCTCGGCCTGGTCTTCACCGGCTGGGGCGCCCTCGTCGCGGTCTTCGCCGTCTTCGGTGCCCCGCGCCTGCAGGCCCGGCTGGGCATCGCGCGGACGCTCTACGCCAACCTCGCGCTGTTCGCCCTCACGGTGCTGGCCATCGCGATCTGGACCAACGAGCGGACCGTGCTGATCGTCTGCGTGATCGTCGCCGGCGTCTTCATCGGTGTGAACAACACGGTCACCACCCAGGCGGTCATGACCGTCGCGCCGGTCGACCGTGCCGTCGCCTCCGCCGCCTACGGCTTCGTCCGCTTCATCGGCGGCGGTCTGGCGCCGTTCGCCGCGGGCAAGCTGGTCGAGGCGTTCGGCATCCACGTGCCGTTCTACATCGGCGCCGGGGCGCTCGTGCTGGGCATCGTCATCCTCTCCACGGCGCACGGGCTGCTCAACGAGGCCGAGAAGGTCCAGGCCGAGCAGGTCGACGCCACGGCGGAGCCTGCGCCCGGGGCCGGTGCCGTCCCGTCGCTGGTGCCGGTCGAGCACGACGCCGTGGTGTCCGGCGACACGGGCCGCGGTGCCATCGTCGCCGCCGTGGACGGCTCCGCGAACGCCGAGCGGGTCACCGAGGCGGCCGGCCGCCTCGCGACGATCAACGGCCGTACGGTGCACGTCGTCCACGCCGAGGAGTCCGCCGTCGCGGGTGACGCGGCCGCCGTCGCGGAGGACCTGGAGGCCGCCCGGACCGCCGTCCGCAAGCACCTGGACCGGCTCGCCGCCCTCGGCATCCCGGCCGTCGGCCACGTGCTGCGGAACGCCACCGGCCACGGGGAGGTGGGCCGTCTCGTCGCCGAACACGCGGAGCGCACCGGGGCCCGCGCCATCGTCGTCGGGGCGCCCACCCACGGCGGGCTGTCGGCGCTGCTGGACGCGAGTGCCGGACAGGCCCTGATGCGGCACGCGACCTGCGACGTCGTACTGATCAACCCGCGCTCGGCGGAACTGGGGGCCGCGGCCTGAGACACGGTGGGAGAGCACGGTGACCGCGCCGTCGAAATAACGACGAACCCGACGTATGGTGGCCAGACGGTGCCATGTGCCGGGGGACGCGGTCACCGTGACACCCCATGATCGTGACGGCGGCGCCGGAGGCGGCCATGGCCGATCCCAAGGGCTTTCTCACCACCCCCCGCCGCACCCAGGCGCGCCGCACCGTCTGCGAACGTGTGGAGGACTGGCACGAGGTCTACGCCGGCCAGAGCCTGCTGCCGATCGTCTCCGCACAGGCCGGCCGGTGCATGGACTGCGGCATCCCGTTCTGCCACGAGGCCTGCCCGCTGGGGAACATGATCCCCGACTGGAACGACCTGGTGTACCGCGAGGACTGGGCCGCCGCCGCGGAACGGCTGCACGCCACCAACAACTTCCCCGAGTTCACCGGCCGGCTGTGCCCGGCGCCCTGCGAGAGCGCCTGCGTCCTGACGATCAACGCCGACCCCGTCACGATCAAGGACGTCGAGGTCGCCATCGCCGACCGCGCGTGGGAGGAAGGCCTCGCCCGCCCCCGTCCCCCCGAGCGGCGCTCCGGCCTCAGCATCGCGGTGGTCGGCTCGGGGCCCGCCGGACTCGCCGCCGCCCAGCAGCTCACCCGGGTCGGCCACACGGTGACCGTCTACGAGCGGGCGGACCGGCTCGGCGGGCTCCTGCGCTACGGCATACCGGAGTTCAAGATGGAGAAGCACCATCTGGACCGGCGCCTGTCGCAGATGCGCGCCGAGGGCACGCTCTTCCGCACCGAGGTCGAGGTGGGGGCGGACCTCGACGCCGAGCGGGTCGTCGCCGAGCACGACGCGGTGCTGCTGGCGGTGGGCGCCACGGCCTGGCGCGAGCTGCCGGTGCCCGGACGGGAACTGGCGGGCATCCACCAGGCGATGGAGTACCTGTCGCTGGCGAACCGGGTCCAGGAGGGGGACCTGGCCGAGTCGCCGGTCAGCGCCGAGGGCAAGGACGTCGTCATCGTCGGCGGCGGCGACACCGGCGCCGACTGCCTGGGCACGGTGCTGCGGCAGCACGCGGCCTCCGTCGTGCAGCTCGACATCAACCCGCTGCCGGGCGAGTGCCGCCCCGAACACCAGCCGTGGCCGGTGTACCCGCACGTCTACCGGGTCTCCCCCGCCCACGAGGAGGCCCGCGAACTGGCCCGGCGGGGCGTCTGGGACCCGGCGGAGCACGGCGGCGTGCCGCTGCCCGGCCCGGAGGGCGACATCCGGGTGTTCTCCGCCTCGACCTTCCGCTTCGAGGGCGACGCCGAGGGGCACGTACGGTCACTGCACCTGGTCGGGGTCGAGCCGCGGCACCGCCACCCGCAGCGGGGCACCGAACGCGTCATCCCGGCCCAGTTGGTGCTGCTGGCCCTGGGGTTCTCGGGGGTCGAACGCGACTGCGGGCTGGTGAACCGGCTCGGCCTGGAACTCGACCGGCGCGGCCACCTCGTCCGCGACGCCTGCTTCGCCACCGGGGTGGAGAAGGTCTTCGTCGCGGGCGACGCGGGCCGCGGTCAGTCGCTGATCGTCTGGGCGATCGCCGAGGGCCGCTCGGCCGCGGCGGCGGTCGACCGATGGCTCACCGGCAGCACGTGCCTGCCCGCCCCCATCACACCGACGACCCGGCCCTTGGTCGCCTGACGACGGCCACGGGAGCCTCGGCCCGCTACTCGGCCCGGACGCGCCGCCCGCGGCGGTCAGCGGTTCGCCAGCGGCGCGGGCTTGCCGACACCGAACACGCCGGCTACCCGGCGGTCGCCCGACGGCGGCGACATGGACGCGGCACGACGCCAGGGCCGGTGACCCGGCCAGGGCACACCGTCCGCGTCACCCACCTCGCCACCGGGACGGCAGAGGTCCGCGTCGCGGACGACGCGTCCGGTCGATCGCAGGGGGCCGCCCGGCGCAGGCACCGGTCGCCGATCACTCCCACGCCGGGCAGCGTGGCCGCGGACGCGAACCCCGCACGGAGTCAGGGCAGGTGACCGTCCCCGTTCTCCGCCGGGGTGCGCCGCCCGTCCGCCGCCGGCAGGTGACCGGCGGCGGCGGAACGCGGACGCGGCTCCATGCCGGATACGGCGATCCGGCCGGAGCCCCATCGACGCGGGCGGCCGGTCAGCCGGCCGCCGGCGGCGTGACGGCGGCGGAACGCGGACGGGGCTCGAAGCCCGCCGCGCGGTAGCAGTCGTCGATCATGCGCATCGTCTCGACGGCGTCGTCGGCGTCCGTCGGAAGCGGCGCGCCGTCGCGCAGGGTCGCCGCGAACGCCTCGAGCTGGTAGGCGTACGACGGGCGGCTGCCGAGCTCCTCGGTCCGCTCGCCGTCCGGAGTGCGGACGACGACCCGGTCGTCGTTGTGCGGCAGCACGAAGCAGGGCGCGGTGGCCTCGCCCCGGCTGCCCACGATGCGCCAGGTCATCTCGAGGGCCTCGGAGTCCATGTGGCAGCGGGCCGAGGCAGTGGCGCCGCCCGGGTACTCCAGGTCCGCGTCCAGCCACTCGTCCACGCCGGGCGCCACGGCGCGCTCGCCGCCGCGCGCCGCCACCAGGCGCGGGGCGCCGCCGGCCAACGGGGCCAGGGCGCGGACCGCGTGGAGGGAGTAGCAGCCGAGGTCCATCATGGCGCCGCCGGCCAGCGGCAGCGACCAGCGCGGGTCCTCGGCCGCGGGGGCGGGGATGTTGACCACGGTCTCCACGTGCCGCAGCTCGCCGAGCTCCCCGGACTCCAGCAGCTCGATCATGCGGCGGGCGACCGGGTGGTAGAGGTAGTGGAACGCCTCCATGACGACCACGCCCGCCTTGGCGGCCGCGTCGCGCACCTCGACGGCCTCCTCGAGGTTGCTCGCGGAGGGCTTCTCGCTGAGCACGTGCTTGCCCGCGGCGATGGCGGCCAGGTTCCAAGGACCGTGGAGGCCGTTGGCGAGCGGGTTGTAGACGGCCTCGACCTCGGGGTCGGCGATGACGTCGGCGTACGTGTCCAGCACGCGCTCCACGCCGTGCTCGGCCGCGAAGTCCGCAGCCCGGGAGCGGTCGCGGGCGGCCACGGCGACGAGGCGGTGGCCGGTGGTGCGGGCCGGGCCGGCGATGGCGGCCCCGGCGATACGGGCGGCGCCGAGCACGCCGATGCGCAACGGTTCGGTGGTCATGCGGTGCGTACCTCTTCCATGCGTACGGGACGGTGGTCCCCGAGGGACAACCTGCAGGCCTCGGCCCGATCCATCCGGCCTCGACCCCGTCGGCGACGGTACACGGCGCGGGCGAACGGCCCGTGACGGCCCCGGGCAAGGGCCTGGGCAGGGGTAGGGGCAGGGGTAGGGTCCGGGGCGCCGTCGCGGGCGGAGGACCGGCTCCCGCTCGACGGCGTCCCGTATCCGGGATATCGTCCCGGATGTGAGAGACATCGATCCCGCATCGGTCGACGCGCGCCTGGCCGCACGCCTCGCCGAGCTGCGCGACGAACGCGGCTGGTCCCTGGACGAGCTCGCCACGCGCACCGGAATCAGCCGCTCGACGCTCTCCCGCCTCGAACGCGCCGAGATCAGCCCCACGGCCGCCCTGCTCGGGCGCCTGTGCACCGCGTACGAACGCACCATGTCGCGGCTGCTGGCCGAGGTCGAGAGCGGCAGCGCGCCCGCCCAGCTCGTACGCGCCGCGGACCAGCGTGTCTGGACCGACGCCCCCTCCGGCTTCGAGCGGCGCTCCGTCTCCCCACCGCAGCCGGGGCTGCGCGCCGAGATCGTCGAGGGCGTGCTGGACCCCGGCGCGGACATCGCGTACGAGGGCCCGCCCGTCGCCGGGCTCGAGCACCACGTGTGGCTGCGCGAGGGCACGCTCGAGGTCACCGTCCAGGACCGGGCACACCGCCTGGCCCCCGGCGACTGCCTCCGCTACCACCTCTGGGGCGCCTCCCGCTTCCGCTGCCCCGGCCCGGATCGCGCGCGGTACGCCGTGGTGGTCGTACTGCCGTGAAGGACGCCCCCGCCCCCGTGCCCACCATCGACCCGCTGTCCGCCGCGGCCTTCCCGGACGCCGTCGACGGCCTCGCCGCCCTCCTGGTGGACGCCGTCGAGGGCGGCGCCTCCCTCGGCTTCCTGGCCCCCTTCACCCACGCCGAGGCGGCCGCCTGGTGGCGCACCCGCGCCCGCGCCGTCGCGTCCGGCAACCTTGTCGTCTGGGCCGCCCGCGACGCCGCCGGCGTCACCGGCACCGTCAGCCTCGCCCGCGAGGCGAAGCCCAACGGCGGCCACCGCGCCGAGGTGCTCAAGCTCATGGTCCACCGCCGCGCCCGCGGCCTCGGCCTCGGCCGCGCCCTCCTCACCACCGCCGAACACGCCGCGGCGGCCGCGGGCGCGGCGCTTCTGCTGCTCGACACCGAGACGGACAGCCCCGCGGAACGCCTCTACCGCGCCGCCGGCTGGACCCCCTACGGCACCGTTCCCGGCCACGCAGCCGACCCCGCGGGCGTGCTCAGGCCGACGACCTTCTTCTTCAAGGCGCCGGCGTCCGCGTGACCCGTCGTGACGACCCCCTAGGCTGAGCACCCGTCCGCACCGCTTGGGGGAGAAATGACCAGCAGGTTCACCGAGTTGACCGTCGACTGCCGCGATCCGGAGCGCCTCGCGGCCTTCTGGTGCGCGGTACTGGACTTCGAGGTCATCGACCGGGGCGGGGACAAGGTCGAGATCGGCTCCTGGGTGCCGACCGCCGAGGAGGTCCGGGCCCGCCAGATGCCGCCCACCCTGGTGTTCATCCGGGTCCCCGAGGACAAGGCCGTGAAGAACCGGCTCCACCTGGACGTCAGCCCGGTCGACGGCAGTACCGACGACGAGGTGGCCAGGCTCCTCGCCCTCGGCGCCACGAAGGTGGACGTGGGCCAGGGCCCCGGCCGGAGCTGGGTGGTCATGGCCGACCCCGAGGGCAACGAGTTCGACGTCCTGCGGAGCCTGGCACCGTCCGCTTGAGGACCGGCGCCGGATCCTGGGCCCTGTCCGCGCCGGGGGTCAGTCGGGCAGGGCGAACAGCCGGTACTCGGCGACCGTCGTGAAACCGAAGCGGCGGTAGAGGGGCTCGCCGGCCGGGCTGGCGAGGAGGGCGGCGAGGCCGGTGCCGCGCTCGTGGGCGACGCGGAGGGCGGCCGTGGTCAGTGCGGCGCCGATGCCGCGACGGCGGTGGGACTCGGCGACGTGCACGAGGAAGATGCCGGCCACGCCGTGCGCCGTGATCACCACCGTGGTCCCGACGACGTCACCGTCCAGCACGGCGGCGAGGCGCACGATGTCCGCGTTGTCGGCGCGTTCGGCCTCGGACCGTACGAGCCCGGACTCGAGTTCGCCGGCGATGCCCATGGAGGTGCGGTACGTGCCGACCAGCCCGGCCAGCCGGTCGGGGCTCGCGACCGCCTCGACGCGCAGGCCGGCCGGTGGGTCCTGGGGGGCCGGTGCGTGGTCGACGGGCCGCACCATCAGGGGCAGGGCGCCGAGCGGGACCGCGCCGTGCCGGGCCAGGGCGGCGGAAGTGCCCTCGGGGCTGTCGGGGCCGGCCCACCACCACCAGGGGACGCCCGCGAGTTCGGTGCGCGCGGTGGCCACCGCCCCGTCGAGCGCCTCCAGGGACCGTATCCGGACCACGCCGTTGAACTGCGGCGTGGCGAGACCGCTGCGGTAGCGGTCGAGGCCGCCGTCTTCGCGCCGGGTCCCGCCCCAGCCCATCAGATACTGGCGGAAGTTGGCGGTGACCGCCGCCAGTGCCTCCGTGCTCGCCGTACCGGTCGTGCTCGCCGTGCTCAACGCGTCTCCTTCGCCTGCCGCCGTCCCGCGCGCGAGCACGCTGTCACACGTGTCAGGCGCCGGGGCTTCCGCACCCGCGTGCGAAAGCCCTTCCTCGCAGGCGGGGACCCCCCATTATGCTGACCGGCATGAGTGAGGGACTGCTGGAACGGCGTGAGGGCCCGGCGGGCGACGGGGCGGCCTCCGAGGCGATGGTCGTGGTCGAGGACCTGGTGCGCACCTTCGGCGCCGGGGACACCGCGGTGCACGCCCTGGGCGGGGTGTCGTTCTCCGTGGCCCGCGGGGAACTGGTGGCGCTCAAGGGCCGCTCGGGCTCGGGCAAGACCACCCTGCTCAACATCATCGGCGGCCTGGACCGCGCCGACGCCGGCCGCGTCACCGTCGACGGAACCGCCCTGGACGGCCTGGGCGAACGCGAACTGCTCGCCCTGCGCCGCGACCGCATGGGCTTCGTCTTCCAGTCCTTCGGCCTGCTGCCCATCCTCACCGCCGCCGAGAACGTCGGCGTCCCCCTGCGCCTGCGCAACACCCCCCGCCGCGAACGCGAGGAACGCGTCGCCCTCCTGCTCTCCCTGGTCGGCCTCGAAGGCCACGCCGGCCAGCGCCCCGGCGAGATGTCCGGCGGCCAGCAGCAACGCGTCGCCATCGCCCGCGCCCTGGCCAACCGCCCCGCCCTGATCATCGCCGACGAACCCACCGGCCAGCTCGACGCCGACACCGGCCGCGCCGTCATGGAACTCCTGCGCGCCGTCGTCCACAGCGAAGGCGTCACCGCCCTCGTCGCCACCCACGACCCCCAGCTCCTCGCCCTCGCCGACCGCGTCCTCGAACTCCGCGACGGCCACATCCTCACCACCGACTGACCCGCCACCGCCCTCGAAAAGTGCGGACATCCCGTCCCTCCGCGCGTAAATTGGGATGTGAAAGGTGCCGGTCCGTGTGAACACGGAGCGCGCGGAGTCGAGGGGGATCGCATGGCGTCGGTGACCCGGAAGGCGCGGAGCGTCGAACACACCGCGGAGAGCCTCCAGGACGACCTGATCCGCCTCGAGGCACAGCGGCAGGCCCTGGAACGGGAGCTCGCCGCGGTCGTCGCACACCTGGGTTCGGTGCAGCGGGCGCTCGGCGCGCTCCAGGCGGTCATCCACCCCTCGGGGCACGCGCCCGCCCCCGCCGCCGCCCCCGTTCCCGCGGACCCCGCGGCCCTCACCGTTGGCGCGGACCGGACGTACGGGAGGCTCACCGAGCAGATCGTGGAGTTCTTCGAGCGGGCCGGCGACGCCGAGGTACGCGCCCGTGACGTCGCCGCCGCCCTCGGCCGTGACGGCGACAGCGGCAGCATCAACGCCGTCCGCAGCACACTGGACCGCCTCGTGGGCGCCTCGCGTGTCGACCGGGCGGGCCGCGGACTGTACCGGGCGCGCCGGCCCTGACGGGCGCCCGGGCGGGGGCGGGACGGTGACCGGTGTGATGCGGGCCTCCCGGCGGTCCGGGGTTCCACATTCTTCGAACGTTCGGGTTATCGTGACCGTATGGCGGACCAGCATTCCCACGAGGCGGGCGAGATGAGCCTGCCCCGCGTCCTCGCCGCGCTGAGCGATCCGACGCGGATCGGCATCGTGCGCGTGCTCGCCGACGGCAGGGAACGCGGGTGGGGCCAGTTGCGGGCACCGGTCGCCAAGTCCACGTTGAGCCACCACCTGAAGATCCTGCGCGAGGCCGGCATCACCCGGACCCGCCAGGAGGGGACGCGCTGCTACGTCACGCTGCGTCGCGCCGAGCTGGACGAACGGTTCCCCGACCTGACCCGGGCGCTGCTCGCGGCGGCCGACGCCGAGGACGTCGGCGAGGTCTCCGTGGACGAGTCGTAGGACCGGGCACCGTCGTTGTCGGTGCACAGCGTGGTCACCGCGTGTGTTCGCCGTACTAATCTGTGTGCGCGGACGTCGGCCCCCAAGGGGCGGGAATGAGAGGACACATGGTCTCAGCAGCGCGCACGACCGAGGATCTCCAGGTCACGGCCGGAGCCCTGCAGGGAGAACTGCAGCGCCTGGAATTGCAGAAGCAGGCACTCGAACGGGAGTTGGCGGCGGTCGTCGCCCATCTGGGATCGGTGCGCAGGGCTCTCGGCGCCCTCAGCCACCTGTCGGTCAACGGTGCCTCCGTCCCGGCCCCCGGCGGCCGTGACGCGGAACGGCCGTCTCCCCCCGTCGAGGACGAGGCCGCCGAGGAGACCGGGGACCCGGACGAGGAGAGCGCCGGGGACGGCCCCGCGGAGGGGACCGCCGCTTCCCTGCCGGGCGGCTACGGCAGGCTCACCGAGCAGATCCTCGAGTACCTGGCCACCACGGGCGGGTCGGAGGTGCGGGCCCGTGACGTCGCGGCCGCCCTCGGCCGGGACGAGAGCTCCGGGAGCATCAACGCGGTGCGCAGCACGCTCGACCGGCTGGTGGGCGCCTCCAGGGTCCAGCGGGCCGGACGCGGGCTGTACCGGGCCGCGGTGTGACGGCCGGGGGCCGCGAGGCCCCCGGCCGCGGGTCGTTGTCACGTTCCGGGCGGCCGGACTGTCGAGACTGTGCTCGACCGGCGCTCCGCGCCGGGTGGGCGGCCGGAGTACGGGGTTCCCCTGCTCCCGTCTCCGGCCGCTCCGTTCTCGACCGGCCGATCCGCCTGGAAGGGCAACGATGCTCCCGAACACCGATGACGCCCCCGACGTGCGGGCGATCGTCACGTCACTGACCGCCGAGGCCGCTTCACTGGACGCGTACGTCCGCCGGCTGCGCGAGGAGATATCCGCGGTGGACGCCCGGCTGGACGCCGTCCACGACGCCCTCCGCGGTCTGCCCGGCCTCCCTCCCACGGAGACACCGTGACACAGCATGTGGAGGGTGTGGACGCATCCGCCGTGCCCGCCGTCCTCCCCCGCGCCGCGGACGGCGCCGGGCCTCTCGCCCCGGGTACGCACACGATCACCGTCGACCACCGGGGCACCGCCGTCGCGCAGCGGTACCACGTCGCCGGGTCCGGCGGCCCGGTGTGCGTCGCCCACTCGGGCGGGCCCGGCATCGGCTGGGAGTACCTGCGCATGCCGCTCCTGGAGAGCGTGTTCACGATGGTGTACGTCGAACCGGTCGGCACCGGCGGGTCCGGGCGCCTGCCCGATCCTCGCGACTACACCTTGGCGACGTACACGCACTTCCTGAACGGTGTGGTCGAGCACCTGGCGCAGCCCGCGGTGACGCTGCTCGGCCATTCGCACGGTGGTTTCGTCGCCCAGCAGTACGCGCTGGACCATCCGGAGCGCCTCGGATCACTGGTGCTGTACGACACGTCCCCGGTGACCGGCGAGGAGTTCTGGGCGTCCGCCGTGGCCAACATGGAGCGCTTCGCGCGCCGTCACGCCGCGGAGCACCCCGAAGTGTCCGGCTACGCCGAGACGCTGACCACCCCGCTCGGCCGGCTCGACGACGAGGGCGCCACCGCGTGCCTCCGCAGGATCATGCCGGCCTACGTCGCCGACTACTGGGGGCGCGAGGCGGAGTTCGGCCCGGCGCGCGGGTCCCTGCGCATGTTCGCCGAACCGTCGCTCGGCGAGGGCCCGCCCTTCGACGTCCGCGAGCGGCTGTCGGGGATCGCCACGCCCACGCTGGTGCTGGTCGGTGCCGACGACTTCATCTGCGGACCTCGCTGGGCACGGATGATCCACGAGGGGATCCCCGGTGCACGGCTCACCGTCCTCGAGGAGACGGGCCACCTCGCCCACGTCGAACGCCCCGAGCGCTTCACCGACGTGGTGACGGCCTTCGTACGGGAACACACCGTCCCGCCGCAGCCACGGCACTGACCCGGCGTCGGGGCGGCGCGCGGAGGGCGCGGGTGCGCCCTCCGCGGCCGGTTCATCCGCGGGGCAGGTGGTAGGGCTCGCGCGGTCCCCGGGGGGCGGGTACGACCAGTCCGTCCACGTAACCGCGGACGAGGCGCGGGCACCTCTCCTCGGTGGCCCGCCAGGTGGTTCCCGGGAGGGGGCGGGCGAGTTGCGACACGACGGCGAGGACGTCCTCGGCGGTCACGTCGTCCCGCACCCGGCCCGCCCGCTGCGCGCGGGTCAGCAGACGCCTGGTCGCGGCGACCACCCGGGCCCGGGGTCCGGCTGCCGCCGCCGGATCGTCGCCGGGGGTCTCGGGCAGGCAGTACAGCGCAGCCGGACGCGCGGGCGCCAGGGACTCCAGGAAGCCGCGCAGCGCGACCAGGGGGTCGCTCGTGGCCAGCCGGGCCTCGGCGGCGGCGGCCACGCCCGCGATCCCCTCGGCGACGTCGGCCACCAGTTCCTCGCGGCTCCCGTAGTGGCGGTAGAGCGTCGCGTTGCTGACCCCGGCCAGGCGGGCTATCCGGTCGAGCGAGACGGTCGCGCCCTGGTCGGCGAGCAGGTCGCCGGCGGCCGTACGGATCCGGCGCCGGTTGCGCACCGCGTCGGCCCGCAGCGGGCCGCAGCGCGTCCCGCAGTCCTGCCGCGTTCCGCCGTCCTGCGCGGGAAGGGTCACGCGCCGGTCCGCGGTGGGCGCGGGGCTCGCAGGTGGGCGCGCCGGGCCAGTTCCTCGTCCTCGACCAGGGTGAGCATCGGCTGCCCTGGCGCGCACAGCATGGTCACGACGAACCGGGTCCGCGCGTCCGGCAGGGCGTTGCCGTCCTGGTAGTGGATCACGTCGCCGCCCGGCTCCCAGAACGTCTCGCCGGCCTTGACGATCCGCTCGGGCTCGCCTTCGAGTTCGAAGCGTACGGCGCCCTCGATCACGTAGCCGAAGGCCGGCCCCGAGTGGCGGTGCGGCGGGGTCCCGGGGTCGCCGGGGGGCCACTCGACGGTGATGGTCATCCCCGAGGCGTCCTCGGGGATGAAGGGCGGCTTGGCCTCCAGCAGCATCGTCACCGCCGTCTTCCAGACCTCCGACCGCGGCTGCTCGTTGCTGCCGCCCTGTGTCTCCTTGTCCGACACTGTGCTGCACCTCCATGGTTTTGCCCGGAATGCGACGAAATGAGGGTATGCCGCCGATGCGCCGGGCCGATGGACCGACATCGGCGGGCGGCGGCCGTCGCCGTCCCTTCCGGGCGGACGTGACTGCTCACACCTACGACCGGACAGCACGCGCTTCTGTGACGTCCGCCTCATCCCCGGCCCCTCCCCCCGTCCTCCCGCCCTCGCGGCACCGCGGTGCTGTCACAACCGCGGCGCCGCCGTGGTCACAGCAGGTGGAGCGGCCGGCTGCGCCGCCACGAGGACACCACCGGGGCCGCCGGCCCCGCGGACGAGAGGGACCCGGATGAGAGTCGTTGTCGCGGGGGCCGGCGGGACGGTCGGCTCCAGGACCGTCGCGAGGCTGCGCGACCACGGTGTGGAGGTCGTCGCCCTGCCCCAGGGGGACCCCTCGGGCGGGACCGCGCACGGGGACCTCGCCGAGGCGCTGCGCGGGGCCGACATCGTCGTCGACGCGACCGACGCGCCCTCACCCGCCGAGCCGGTCAGCCTGCAGTTCTTCCGCACGGCCACGAGCGGCCTGCTGGCCGCCGCAGAGACGGCGGGGGTCGAGCACCACGTCGTCCTGTCCTTCGTGGGGGCCGAGCGGCTGCCGTCGGGCTACTTCCGCGCGAAGCTCCTGCTGGAGGACCGGGTGCGGCGCTCTCCGGTCCCCCATTCGATCGTCCGGGCCGCGCTGTCCTTCGAGTGCGTCGAGGCGATGGCCCTGGCGGACACGCACCAGGACGGCGAGGTGCGCGTGGCGCCCGCCCTGGTGCGCCCCGTGGCCGCGGACGACGTCGCGGCCGCGGTCGCGCACGTGGCGGTGGGCGTGCCGTTGTTCGGCACCCTGGAGGTCGCCGGGCCCGAGGAGTTCGGGCTCGACGAGCTCACCGCCGAGCTGCTGGCCGCCACCGGCGGCGGCAGGCGCGTCGTCGGCGACGAGCACGCGTGGTTCTTCGGCGCCGAGTTGCAGCGCCGCGCGCTGCTCCCGGGAGCGGACGCCCACCTGGGCCGCACCACGTTCCGCGACTGGCTCGCCCGGCGGTGACGCCCGCGAGCCGTCCGGACCTCCGCCGAGACGACTCCCCTGCGGCGGCCGCCGTCCGTGAGTTCCGCTCCGCGGTCGCCGCCCTCCCCTCCGCACACGCCGACAGGAAGGCCGCCGATGAGTGATCCGGCGCAGTCCGCACAGTTCGCGCACTCCCCCACGTCCGGCACGCCCGACGGGTTGCCCGACCCCGACGCCGAGGAGACCGCGGAATGGCGTGAGTCGCTCGACGCCGTCATCCGGCACGCCGGAGCCGACCGCGCCGCCTATCTGCTGCGCCGCGTCCACGCGTACGCGTCCGCGTCAGGGGTGCCGGTCCCGGGGCTGCTCTCCTCGGAACCCGTCAACACGATCCCCGCGGCCGCCCAGCCGGACTACCCGGGCGACCTCGCCATGGAGGCGCGGATCACCGCGCTGAACCGGTGGAACGCGGCGGCGATGGTCACCCGTGGCTCGCACCTGGGCCTCGGTGGGCACATAGTGACGTACGCGTCGGCGGCCTGGCTCTACGAGGTCGGCTTCCAGCACTTCTTCCGGGGCAAGGACGCCCCCGGGGGCGGTTCCGGCGACCAGCTGTACGTGCAGGGGCACGCCTCACCGGGCATCTACGCCCGGGCGTTCCTGGAGGGCAGGCTGACCGAGAGGCAGCTGGAGGGCTTCCGCCGCGAGGCCGACGGGCACGGGCTGCCGTCGTACCCGCACCCCCGGCGGCTGCCGTGGCTGTGGGAGTTCCCCACGGTCTCCATGGGGCTGGGCCCCCTCGCGGCCGTCTACCAGGCCAGGTTCAACCGCTACCTGCATGCCCGGGGCATCAAGGACACCTCCGGGTCGCGCGTGTGGGCGTTCCTCGGCGACGGCGAGGTCGACGAGCCGGAGTCGCTGGCCGCGCTGGCGCTCGCCGCGCGCGAGGGCCTCGACAACCTGACCTTCGTCGTCAACTGCAACCTGCAGCGCCTGGACGGGCCGGTGCGGTCGAACTCCAGCATCGTGCGGGAACTGGAGGGCCGGTTCCGCGGCGCGGGCTGGCACGTGGTGAAGTCCCTGTGGGGCGCGGCCTGGGACCCGGTGCTGGCGCAGGACGCCGACGGGGCGCTGGTGCGGCGGCTCGGCGAGGTGCCCGACGCGCAGATGCAGACGTACGCGGCGCGGGACGCCGCCTATGTGCGCGAGCACTTCTTCACCGGCGACGCGCTCTCCCGCATCGCGGCGGGGCTGACCGACAGCCGGATCACCGAGCTGTTCACGGAGTCACGGGGCGGCCACGAGCCCCTGAAGGTGTACGCCGCCTACCGCGCGGCCGTGGAGCACCGGGGCGGGCCCTCCGTCGTGCTCGCCCAGACCGTGAAGGGGCACACCCTGGGGTCCGACTTCGAGTCGCGCAACGCCAACCACCAGATGAAGAAGCTGACGATGGCGCAGTTCCGCAGGATGCGCGACACCTTGGAGCTGCCCATCCCGGACAGCGCGCTGAGCGGCGACCAGGTGCCGTTCTGGCACCCGGGCGAGGACTCCGAGGAGGTGCGGTACCTGCGGGAGCGGCGGGCCGCCCTGGGCGGCCCCGCTCCGCAGCGGAGGGTGGTCGCCATGCCGCTGAAGCAGCCTCCGGCGGCCCCCTTCGAGGCGCTGCGGAAGGGCTTCGGCAAGCAGGAGGTCGCCACCACCATGGCACTCGTGCGGCTGGTCAAGGACCTGATGCGCGACCCGGACACGGGCCGGCGCTGGGTGCCGATCGTCCCCGACGAGGCGCGGACGTTCGGCATGGAGTCGCTCTTCGCGACGGCCGGGATCTACTCCCCGGACGGCCAGACCTACGAGCCGGTGGACGCCGACCAGTTGCTCCACTACCGCGAGGCCGAGAACGGTCAGCTGATCGACGAGGGCATCACGGAGGCCGGCTCGCTGGCGGAGTTCACGGCCGCCGCCACCTCGTACGCCACGCACGGCGAGCCCATGATCCCGTTCTACATCTTCTACGCGATGTTCGGTTTCCAGCGGACGGGTGACCAGTTCTGGGCCCTGGCCGACCAGTTGGGGCGCGGCTTCGTGGTCGGCGCCACGGCCGGGCGCACCACGATGACGGGCGAGGGCCTGCAGCACGCGGACGGGCACTCGCAGCTGCTGGCGTCCACCAACCCCGCCGCCGTGAGCTACGACCCCGCGTTCGCCTACGAGATCGCTGTGATCGTCAGGGAGGGGCTGCGGCGGATGTACGGCGACCGGCCGGAGGACGTCTTCTACTACCTGACGGTCTACAACGAGTCGAAGCGGCAGCCGGCCATGCCCGACGGGCCGTCGGTCGAGGAGGGGATCCTGCGCGGCATCTACCGCTTCAAGGAGGCGGCGGAGGCGGGCGCCGGGCCGCGGATCCAGCTGCTGGCCTCCGGCACGGCGATCCACTGGGCGCTGGAGGCGCAGGAACTCCTCGCGTCCGACTGGGGGGTGGCGGCCGACGTGTGGTCGGTGACGTCCTGGACGGAGCTGCGCCGTGACGCGCTGGACGCCGACCGCCGGCAACTGGACGGCGAGCGGCGCGTCCCCTATGTGACGTCGGCGCTGTCGGGGGCACCCGGGCCCGTGCTGGCGGTCAGCGACTGGATGCGGCAGGTGCCCGACCAGATCAGCCAGTGGGTCGAACAGGACTACTCGTCGCTCGGCACGGACGGCTTCGGCCTGTCGGACACCCGGGAGGCGGTGCGCCGCTACTTCCGGGTGGACGCCGGCTCGATCGCGGTGGCCGCCCTGGACCGGCTGGCGCGCACCGGTGCGGTCACCCCACAGACGGTGGAGCGGGCGCGCGAACGGTACGGCCCGCAGGCCTGAAGCCCGCAAGGGGACACGCCCACCCCGCGTGTCCCCTCGGGCCCCCGGCGCCGACACCGCCGGGGGCCTGTGCCCCGCGGCGGAAGCCGCGCGGGGCGGGGGTTCAGTCGCACGACCCCGCGAGTGCCGCCGCACGTCCCCGCAGGACCGCCCACGCCGGGAGCGTCGACGCGACGACCGCGAGCACCGCGCACGCCCCCACGGCCGCGCCCAGGGCCGCCCACGGTGGTTCGAGGGCGCCGGGCGCGGACAGCAGGGCCAGTGCCCAGCTCATGCCGGCGAGGTTGAGCACGGCGACGGCCAGCCCCAGCAGCGCGCCGACCGCGACGACCGCCTGGGACTCGGCGGCCACCAGCCAGAGCACCTGGCGCCGTGTGGCCCCGGCCAGCCGCAGCGCGGCCAGTTCGCGGACCCGGTCGGAGGTGGCCATCACCATGGTGTTGACCAGGGAGATGGCGGTGTAGAGCAGGGCGATGCCGAGCACCAGCAGGAAGCCGAGCCGGGTCGTCCCGTCATTGCGCGGCCGCAGGGACGCGAGCCATTCGTCGCGGGTCAGCACCCGGCCGCCGTCCGCCGCCACCGCCTCCCGCAGCGCCGCGGCCACCGCGCCGGGGTCGGCGCCGTCCGGCAGGGCGACGTCCACGCGGTCGACGGGGGCGCCGGGGGCGTTGGCCGGGGTGACGTACACGCCGTTGCCGCCGGTGCCGGTGGGCATGACCGCGGCCACGCGCAGCGTCCTGCTCGTACCGTCCCCGAGCCACACCCGGACGCTCTGCCCGACCGAGTGGTGTTCCCACTCCTCGTTGACGACGACCGACCCGTCGTCGAGGTCCGCGAGCGTCCCCGCGACGAGCGGCACTCGGGCGGTGGCGGCGAGCGCCTCCGGGTCCGCGGCGCGCGCCGGGGACCGGACGAGGGCCGGGCCGTCCTCCAGGACGTACACCTCGCTCGACGCGCTCGGTGACGCCTCCGTCCCCGGGACCGCGCGCAGGCGCTCCAGGGTCCGGGCGCCGAAGCCCGTGCCGCCGCCCGGCGCCGTGACCACGAAGGCGGCGGTGACGCGCTCGCGTGCCTCCTGGGCCGCGGCCCGGTCGAGGGTCGCGGTGGCGCCGAGCAGCGAGCCCGTGAGGGCGACCACGACCAGCACCGGCGAGGCGACCGCGGCGGTACGGCGGACGCCCGCGGCGGCGTTCTCGCCGACCAGCATGCCGGTCGCGCCCGGCAGCCGGCCGAGGACCCGGGCCACCAGGCGGGCCGGCGGGCGCAGCAGGACGGGCGCGAGCAGCGCGGTCGCGGTGATCAGCAGCATCGGGCGGCTCACGTACGTCTTGCGGTGCAGCAGGTCGCCGGGGTCGCCGGCGAGCGCGAGGCCGAGGGTGACCGCGGCGGTCAGCAGCAGGCCGACGCCGCACAGCAGGCGGCCGGGCGTCATCGCACCGGTGTCCACGGCGGCCTCGCGCAGGGCCTGCGCGGGGCCGGTGCGGCCGGCCCGCCACGACGCGGCGGCCGCTCCGGCCAGCGCGACGAGCAGGCCCGTCCAGAAGGCGACGTGGTACGGCCAGGTGTGGTCGCCGACGGTGAACCAGGCCGGTGCCAGTCCGCCGTCGACCACGGACGCGGCGAGCCGCGGTGCCGCACAGCCACCGAGCACGCAGCCCGCCGCCGAGGCGAGCACGCCGAGCGGCAGGGACTCGGCCAGCACCATGCGGCGGATTCCGCCCGGGGTGGCGCCCGCGGCGCGCAGCAGCCCGAACTCGCGGCGGCGCCGGTCGACCGCGAAGGCGAACGTGGACGCCACGACGAACACCGACACGAAGGCCGTGACGCCGCCGGCGGTTCCGAACAGGGCGTTCATCGCGGTCACCGCCTCGTCGTCCCGGCCGGGGTCGGCGTCGGCGTACCGGCGGTCGTTCCCGGTGAGCACCCGGGCGCCGCTGCCGCGGACCGCGTCCCGTACCGCGGAGGCGTCGGCGTCGACCACCGACTGCGGGCTGAAGGGGCACAGCCGGGCGGCGTGGGCGTTGGTGTAGAACACGGCGTCCTCGAACCCGCGGCCGGGGACGGTGCCCGTGACCCGGGCGGTCCCCGCGGCGCGGGCGGTTCCCACGACGCGGACGGTCCCCCGGTCGGTGCGCACGCGCTCGCCCGGCGCGGCCCAGCCGCCCGTCACGACGACCTCGTCGGCCGCACGCGGCGCTCGTCCCGAGGTGAGCCCGTAAGGGGCGAACGCGGCGGTGGACCAGGGGTGCCCGACGAGGTCGCCGGGCCCGCCCTCGGCCCGTACGGGGAAGGCGCGGTCCTCCACGACCCTGCCGAGGCGCCGCAGCGCGGTCAGGGTCGCGGCGGGCACCGCGCGCGGCCGGGCGAGGGACCGCGTCAGCTCGCCCCGCGGCGTGGGCACCCGCAGGGCGTCCTGGCCGCGGACGACGACGGGCGCCGCGGCGAAGCGCTCCGGCCCGCGCTCGGGCGCGTCCTGGGTGGAGGCGAGGACCAGACCCGTCACCGTCAGCAGCGCGACGCCCAGGGACAGCGCGACGAAGCTGCCGGCGAAGGTGACCCAGCGGGTGCGCAGGGTGTGCAGGACGAAGCTCAGCACGCCGCGGCCTCCAGCCCGGCCATGCGCGCGGCGATGTCCGCCGCGCCCGCCGTGACGGACTCCCCGTTCACCCGGCCGTCGACGAGGAACACGACGCGGTCGGCGTATGAGGCGGCCACCGGGTCGTGGGTGACCATGACGACGGTCTGGCCCTCGCTGTCGACGATGCCGCGCAGCAGGGTCAGCACCTCGTGGCCGGTCCGCGAGTCCAGGGCGCCGGTCGGTTCGTCGCCGAACAGCACCTCGGGACGGGTGATCAACGCGCGGGCCAGCGCGACACGTTGCTGCTGTCCGCCGGAGAGCTCCGAGGGCCGGTGCCCGGCCCGGTCGGCGAGGCCGACCCGGCCCAGCACGTCGCGCACCGCGGCCCGGGAGGGCCTTCGGCCGGCCAGCCGCAGGGGGAGCGCGGCGTTCTGCTCGGCGGTCAGCGTCGGCAGCAGGTTGAACGCCTGGAAGACGAAGCCGATGCGTTCGCGGCGCAGCAGGGTCAGCCGGGTCTCGCCGAGCGCGGTCAGGTCGGTGTCACCGAGCAGCACCGACCCCGAGGTGGGCCGGTCCAGGCCGGCGGCGCACTGCAGCAGGGTCGACTTGCCCGAGCCCGAGGGCCCCATGACGGCGGTGAAGGAGCCCTTGGGGAAGGCGAGGGAGACCTCGTCCAGGGCCGTCACGGCGCTGTCGCCGGAGCCGTGCCGCCTGCTGACGTCGTGCAATCGGATGGCGTCGTCGTTCATCTGTCCCCACTGGGTCGGGTGCCGGTCCTCCGCCGCGGCCGGCGCGTCGGAGCGCTCCGGGAAGCGACGCCTCCCGGACGACTCCACGAAATCCCGCGGAGCGGGCGCGGCGCAGTGCGGCAGGGACGAGAATCCGGGGTAGGGCCAGGCATACCCCCGTCCTCGCCCTGGGCGGATGGTCCGGGGCGACGTACGCGTCCTACGGTGATCCGCATGCAATTGGGGAATGTGTGGCAGGCGATGTCCGGACGGGGCTTCCTGCTGTCCGTGTGGCCGTGGCGCTCGCTGGCATACCTGCTGACCGGCGTGGTCGCGGGCGCCGTCGCCCTTGTGGCGATCGTGACCGCGGCGGCCGCCGGGGCCGCGCTCGCCGTCGTCCTGGTGGGGCTGCCGCTGCTCGTCCTCACCGCGCTCGCGGGCCTTCCCGTCGCCGCCCTGGAGCGGGCCCGGCTGCGCCTGGTCGACCGGGATCCCGTACCGGGGGCCCATCTGCCGCCCGCCAGGGGTGGGTTGTGGGCGTGGCTGACGATGCGGCTGCGGGAGCGGGCGACCTGGCGCGAGCTCGGCCACGCCCTGCTGTTGGCGGTTCTGCTGTGGCCGGTGGACGCGCTGGCCGTCGTCGTCGCCCTGGCGGTGCCGCTCTCGCTCGTCGCGACTCCGGTGCTGATGGCGGGCGTCGGGGCGGGGCACGAGGCGAAGGTGCTCAAGCAGTGGACGGTCACCACGTGGCCGGCGGCGTGGGGCACCGCCCTCCTGGGGCTGCTGCTGCTCGTGCTCGGCGCGTACCTGCTGGGCGTCGCCGCGGGCGCCCGGGCCGGGCTGACCCGGCTCCTGCTCACCCCGCGCGACCGCGGGCTGGGCGCCCGCGTCGTCGAGCTGACCCGCTCCCGGGTGCGCCTGGTGGACGCCTTCGAGGCGGAACGCCGCAGGATCGAGCGGGACCTGCACGACGGGGCGCAGCAGCGCCTCGTGGCGCTGACCATGGCCCTGGGACTGGCCCGGCTGGACGCGCCGCCCGGTCCGCTGGCCGACCAGCTCGCCCGGGCCCACGAGGAGGCCGGCCGGGCCCTGGAGGAACTGCGCGAGCTCGTCCGGGGCATCCACCCCCGGGTGCTGGCCGACTACGGCCTGGCGGCGGCCGTCGCCGACGCCGCCGACCGCTCCGCCGTGCCCGTCGACGTGGACCTGGAACTGCCGGGGCGGCTGCCCCGGGCCGTCGAGGCCGCCGCGTACTTCGTGGTCCGCGAGGCCCTCGCCAACGTCGCACGGCACAGCGCGGCCGGCCGCGCCGAGGTGAGCGGAGGCCACCGGGACGGGCGGCTCGTCCTCCAGGTCCGCGACGACGGCCGCGGGGGTGCCGAACCGGGCGCGGGCAGCGGGCTGACGGGGCTCGCCGACCGGGTGTCCGTGCTGGATGGCAGACTCTCCCTGTCCAGCCCCGCGGGCGGACCGACCCTGCTGCGTGTGGAGATCCCTTGCGAGTGGACCGAGCGCTCCGCGTAGTGCTGGCCGAGGACAGCGTGCTGCTGCGGGACGGGCTGACCGGCCTCCTCGGCCGCTGCGGGCACGAGGTCGTGGCCGCCGTGGGCGACGCCGACGCGCTGGTCGCGGCCGTCGCCGAGCACTCCCCCGACGTGGTGGTGACGGACGTCCGCATGCCGCCCGGTTTCCAGGACGAGGGCCTGCGGGCCGCGGTGCGGATGCGCCGGGAGCGGCCCGCCCTGCCCGTCCTCGTCCTGAGCCAGTACGTCCAGCGCGCCTACGCCGCGGAGTTGCTGGACTCCGGCGACGGAACGGGGCTCGGCTACCTGCTGAAGGACCGGGTGGGCCAGGTCGAGGAGTTCGTCGCGGCGCTCAGCGAGGTCGCGGCGGGCGGCACCGTCGTCGATCCCGAGGTCGTACGGCAGTTGCTGCGCCGCCGCCGCGATCCGCTGGAACGGCTCACCGCGCGGGAGCGGGAGGTGCTGGCGCTCGTCGCGGAGGGGAAGTCGAACGGCGCGATCGCCCGCGAACTGGTGGTCTCCGAGGCGGCCGTGGGCAAGCACATCGGCAGCATCCTCACCAAGCTCGACCTCCCCCCGTCGGACGGGACGCACCGCCGTGTCCTGGCCGTCCTGGCCTACCTGAGGGCCTGAGTCCGGGGCGACGGACCGGGCCGCGGCCGGCGCGGGCCAGGTCGGGCCCGGCGGCTCGGTCGTGGTGCGCGCCCGTCCGGCGGTGGGTGGCGGCCGGCCCGACTCCCGGCGTCCGGGCGGTCCTTCAGGCGGTCTCCGGCTCGTCCCGGCGGCGCAGCATCTCGGCGATCCAGGCGGGCGCGAACGGGGACGTACAGCCCGGCGAGGTCGGGTAGTCCTTCAGCACCTCCAGGCGCTCGCCGATGCCGACGGCACGGGTGCGGAGGCCGGCGTGCTCGATCCCGATCTGCGCCAGGCAGTGGTTCATCGCCCACTGCAGGCGCTCCGGGGCGTCCTTCATCTCGGCCTCGACGACGTCGAGCAGTCCCGTGAGGTCCAGCCCGTCGGGCCTCTTCGCGACGCGCTCGGTCGTCAGCGCCCAGCCGGCGGAGGCCACCACCGGGTCGGGGTCCGCGAGCCAGGCCACGCGCAGCTCCTCGGAGTGCGGGTTCTTCTTCACCACGTAGTTCACGAGCCAGTCGTGCACCTTGGGCGCGCGCGCCTCGCGCAGCATGGTGTCCAGTTCGTCCCGCCCGAACGCCTTCGGGCGGCAGATCAGCAGCGCCAGCAGTCTGGCCGCGGTGTCGTCCGTCTCCCACAGCCGCAGCGCGAGTTCGTGCTGCGTCTTGAGCCGCTTCGCGACCGCGCGCAGCTTGCCGAGGTTCACGCCGTGGTCGTCGCCGTGCCTGGCGTTCACGGCGCGCGTCCTCGGGTCCTCGAGCGCGGCCAGCTCGGCCGTCACCTCTGCCGCCGTCGTCCCGGTCACCGCAGCCTCCTCTCCCTGACGAACGGGGTCCAGCGTACGAGACGGGAGGCGGCCGCCGGCCGGGCACGGCCGGCGGCCCCGTCCTCAGCCGGCCAGCTCGTACCGCCCTGCCTCCAGGAAGTGGCGCAGCTCCTCCGGCGTGCCGTCGACGACCGCCTCGGCGGCGGTGCGCAGCGCGTCACTGATGGTGGGGTCGGCCAGGATGCGGAAGACGGCGACCCGGTCGTCCTCTGCCTGCGCCAGGCGGTAACCCGTCTCAAGGAAAGCGCGCAACGCCTCCGGACTGTCCGCCTCAAGAGCCCGCGTCGCCTCACGAACGACACCCTTGCCACTGTCCTCGTCGGCCAGGATGCGGAAGATCGCGACCCGGTCGTCCTCCGCCTGCGCCAGGCGGTAACCCGTCTCAAGGAAAGCGCGCATGTCGGCGGCGGTTCCGTCGAGGGCCTCGTCGGCCTCGCGGACGACGGCCCTTCCGGAGTCCGGGTCCGCGAGGATGCGCAGGATCGCGGTGCGGAGCTCGCCCTCCGGCATGTCGTCGACCGGTGTTCCGGGCGCGGTCGTCGCCGCGGCCGGGGCACCCGGCGCGGTGACGGGGGCGGGGGTGGCGGACGCAGGGGTGGCGAGGAGCAGTGCCGGGGTGAGTGCGGTGGCCGCTGCGAGCAGGGCAACGCGGGTGGGCCTCATGGTGTGTCGCCTCCGGGTCGGACTGTCGGTACCCGGATTCTCGCCGTCGCGCGTGCGCGAGATCATTTCCAGGCCCCGGCAGTCTTCGGCGCCGGGTCGTTGCCGTGCGGTGGCCCGTCCCGGTCGTGCGGTCAGGCCAGTTCCAGTTCGGCCCACACGACCTTTCCGCGGGCCGCCGCGCGGGACCCCCAGCGGCGGGAGAGCCGGCCGACGAGGAAGAGACCGCGGCCGTTCTCGTCCGTGCCGCGCGCGCTGCGCAGCCGTGGGGCACAGGCACCGGTGTCCGACACCTCGCACGTCAGGGCCTGGTGCCGGATCAGGCGCAGGCCGACCGGGCCGGCGCCGTGGCGGACGGCGTTGGTGACCAGTTCGCTGACGAGCAGTTCCGTGGCGGGCCCGAGCCCGTCCAGGCCCCACCGGGTCAGCTGGGCGGCGGCCAGTCGCCGGGCGTCGCGCACGGAGCTCTCGTCACTGGGCAGGGACCAGGAGGCGACCTGCGCCGGGCTGAGCGAGAGCGTCCTGACCAGGAGCAGGGTGACGTCGTCCGAGGGGGCCTGCGCCGGGAGGCTCGCCGTCGCAAGGGTGCAGAGCTCCTCCAGGGAGTGGCCCGGCTCCGCGAGGGCGGTGCCCAGGCGGTGCATCCCTTCCTCGATGTCACCCTCGCGGCTCTCGATCAGGCCGTCGGTGTAGAGGGCGATCAGGCTGCCCTCGGGCAGCTCCAGTTCGACCGCTTCGAAGGGGTCGCCGAGGCCGATGCCCAGGGGCGCCCCGGTGGGGAGGTCGGGGAAGCTCACCCGGCCCCCGGGGTCGACGATCGCGGGCGGCGGATGCCCGGCCCTGGCCATGGCGCACCGGCGGGTGGCCGGGTCGTAGACGGCGTACAGGCAGGTGGCGCCGACGACGGCGGACGTCTCGTCCGCGGGGTCGGTGTCCTCCTCGACGAGCCGCTGGACCGTGTCGTCGAGGCGGGCCAGCAGTTCGGCGGGCGGCAGTTCCATGTCGGCGAGGGTGCGCACGGCGGCGCGGAGCGTGCCCATCGTCGCCGCGGCGTGCAGCCCGTGGCCGACGACGTCGCCGACGACGAGGGCGACCCGGGCGCCGGACAGCGGGATGACGTCGAACCAGTCGCCGCCGACGCCGTGGTCCATGTCGGCCGGCAGGTAGCGCGAGGCGGCCTCGACGGCCGTGCCGCCCCTCAGCCGGCGCGGCAGCAGGTTGCGCTGCAGGGTGAGGGCCGCGGTGTGCTCGCGGGCGTACTGGCGGGCGTTGTCGAGTGCCACGGCGGCGCGCGCGACGAGTTCCTCGGCCAGCAGCAGGTCGACCTCCTGGAACGGCTCCGGGTCCGTGGTGCGGAGGAACACGGCCACGCCCAGCAGGGCGCGCCGGGCGCGGATCGGGACGACCATCAGCGAGTGGACGCCGTTCGCGCGGATCCTCGACGCCACGGCCGGGTCGTGGTCGATCCACGTTCCCGGCGCGGTGTCCAGGATCGGCTCCAGGTGCGGCCTGCCGGTGCTCATCACCTGGGCGAAGGGCGAGCGGGGCGGCACGGGCACCGGTTCGCCCCGCACCCACACCAGTCCCGGGGCACCCGGGTGCACGGAGGCCAGACCGGCCCTCCGCAGGACGGGCAGGCGCCCGCGCGCCAGGTCGACGCGCGCCGGCGGGCCCTCGCTGAAGGGCACCGACTGCTCCAGGTCCACGGCCACGTAGTCCGCGAGCAACGGCACGGCGAGGTCGGCCAGTTCCTGACTGGTCTGCATCACGTCCAGGGTGCTGCCCAGACGGGCGCTGGCCTCGCCGACGGCGGCGAGGCGCTCGCGCACCAGCCGGCTCTCGACGACGTCGGCACTGATGACGCAGACACCGAGCGACTCGCCGTCGGCGCCCTGCAGGCAGTGGAAGGACGCCGCGAACGGATGCTCCCGGCCCTTGCTCACCGGCAGCCACGTCCGGTACTCGTGCACCTTGGTGGTGCCGCTCCTCAGCACCTGCCGCATCACCGCTTCGAGGGCGCCGGCCTTGGCGCCGGCCAGGACGTCCACGAACCGCCGGCCGAGCCGCCGGTCGCTCGGGACGCCGTCGTGCTCCTCCATCACGTCGTTGACGAGGACGCAGCGCAGTTGCGGGTCGCGGACGACGGCTCCGATGGGCGCGCGGGCGAGCAGCGGCCCCCACACCGGTCCGCCGGCCGCGTCCCCGGAGAGCGCGCCGGCGTCCGTCAGGGTGGCCAGCCAGCGGGTCGCCCCGTTCCGGCCCCGCAGCGTCGTGATCCGCAGGCTGACCTCGATCGCCCGCCCGTCCCGGTGGGTCACCGCCGCCGTACCCGGCCAGCCGTTCTCGGCACGGCACCGTTCGGTGAAGGCCGGCATCGACGGGGTCTCCCCGAAGGACGGCAGCACCAGAGCGGCGGAACGGCCGACCGCGTCGGCGGCGGGGTGTCCGACCAGACGCTCGGCGGCGGTCGTCCACGCGACCACCGTCCCCCGCTCGTCGAAGATCGCGAAGGCGGAGTCGGATATCCCGGGCGCGTTCACATGCTTGCCATGCGTCACCACGTCGGTGCAGGTCATCGGGTTTCGTCCTCAGGGTCTCGTCCTCAGACAGCTGGGCAGAATGCCTGATTTGCACTTTCGGGGATCAGACCGGCCGGCCGCCGGATCTGTGACAACGCCGCAGGCGCACGGCGACGGCGGGGTCGAGGTCCTGGGGGGCGGGTTCGCCCGCGCCCGCGTCCGCGGCCGCGTCCCGCCGAACCGTCAGAGCGGGAACCACAGGTCGGCCTCCTCGGCCTCCTCCTTGCCGATGGCGAAGACGGCGATGTCCTTCTTCCGGGAGTCCTGCGACGGCAGTTGCGCCACGTACGGGTGGTCCCCGTCGCCGACCAGCGGCCTGCCGTGCTCGCCGGGACCCGGAAGGGACCCGAAGTACTCGGCGTTGACCTCCCTGTACCGTGCCCACTCCTGCGGAAGGTCGTCCTCGTGGAAGACCGCCTCGACCGGGCAGACGGGCTCGCAGGCCCGGCAGTTCACGCATTCGACGGGGTTGATGTAGAGCGTCCTGCCGCCCTCGTAGATGCAGTCCACCGGGCACTCGGCGACGCACGCCCGGTCCTTGACGTCGATGCAGGGCTGCGCGATGACGTAGGCCACCTTCGGCTCCTCGGTCGCGGCGGGGACGACCACCGGCGGGCCGGCTGTGCCCCGGGCGTCCTTCGATCAGCCGTATGACCGGCAACTCCCTGACGTTGTGACGAGGGCACCCGTCGGACGGCCCGGCGACACGACGGCTGTGTCACACGACGGGGTGCGGAGCGGTCTGGTGATTGACTCTCCGTACGTGGTTCGCAGCAAGCGACATCCGAGATGAGGTGCATCGTGTCCCCTGAGAACACTTTCGTGATCGTCGGAGGCGGTCTGGCCGCGGGCAAGGCGGTGGAGGCGCTGCGGGAGAACGGCTACGACGGCCGGCTCGTCCTCATCGGCGACGAACCGGACAGGCCCTACATCCGCCCGCCGCTGTCGAAGGGCTACCTGCTCGGCAAGGAGACCCGCGACTCGATCTTCGTCCACCCCGCCGACTGGTACGCCGAGCACGACGTCGACCTGCGGCTGGGCACCACCGTCACCGGGCTCGACGCGGGGGCCAAGGAGGTGCGGCTCGACGACGGGCAGCGCCTGCCCTACACGAAGCTGCTCCTGGCCACCGGATCGACGCCGCGCCGGCTGCCCGTGCCCGGCGCGGACCTGGACGGCGTGCTCTACCTGCGCCGCGTTGGCGACAGCGAGCGGCTCAAGGACGCCTTCACCGCGGGCGCGCGGATCGTCGTCATCGGCGGCGGGTGGATCGGCCTAGAGACCGCCGCGGCCGCCCGGCAGGCCGGGGCGGAGGTGACGGTGCTGGAGGCCGAGGAGCTGCCGCTGCTGCGGGTCCTCGGGCGCGAGGCGGCCGAGGTCTTCGCGGGCCTGCACACCGACAACGGCGTCGTGCTGCGCAACGGCGTACGGGTGGAGGAGATCACCGGAAGCGACGGCCGCGCCGACGGGGTGCGGCTCGCCGACGGCACCCACCTCCCCGCGGACGCCGTGGTCGTGGGCGTCGGCATCACCCCCAACGTGCAGCTCGCCGAGGCGGCCGGGCTGGAGGTGCGGAACGGCGTCGTCACCGACGCGCACCTGCGCACCTCCGCGCCGGACGTCTTCGCGGCGGGCGACGTCGCCAACGCCCACCACCCGTTCCTGGACCGCCACATCCGCGTCGAGCACTGGGCCAACGCGCTGAACCAGCCGGCCACGGCCGCGCAGGGCATGCTCGGCAAGGACGCCGTCTACGACCGGCTGCCGTACTTCTACACCGACCAGTACGACCTCGGCATGGAGTACACCGGCTACGTGGAGCCCGGCGGCTACGACCGGGTCGTCTTCCGCGGGGACAAGGCCGCGCGGGAGTTCGTGGCCTTCTGGATGTCGGGGAACCGCGTCCTGGCCGGGATGAACGTCAATGTGTGGGACGTCGTCGAGCCGGTGCGCGAGCTGATCACGTCGCGCGCCGCGGTCGACGACGCGCGCCTGGCCGACCCGAAGGTGCCGCTGGACCAGGTCACCGCCTGACCTCACGGCCCACGGGCGTGGGACGGCCGGACGACCCGGCCGTCCCACGCCTTCTCCATGCCTGTCCCACGCCTTTTCACGCCCTCCCGGCGCCGCCGTACCGGGTCCCCGGCCGGCCGGGGACGGTGTCACAGACGGCCCGGCCGCCCGGTCGTACTCAGTGACAACCAAGGTGATCGGAGCGGACCGTGGCCCCCACAGAACGACACATTTCCACCATGGTGCTGGTGATCGGCACGGGAGGCGCGGGACTGCGCGCGTCGATCGAACTGGCGGAGGCCGGCATCGACGTCCTCGCCGTCGGCAAGCGGCCCAAGGACGACGCCCACACCGCCCTGGCGGCCGGGGGCATCAACGCCGCGCTGGCCACCATGGACCCCGAGGACAGCTGGCAGCAGCACGCCGCGGACACGCTCAAGGAGAGCTACCTGCTGGCGGACCCCCGCACCGTGGAGATCGTCACCCAGGGCGCGGCCCGGGGCATCGACGACCTGGAGCGGTACGGCATGGCCTTCGCCCGCGAGGAGGACGGCCGGATCTCGCAGCGCTTCTTCGGCGCGCACAAGTACCGCCGTACCGCCTTCGCCGGCGACTACACCGGCCTGGAGATCCAGCGCACCCTCGTCCGGCGGGCCGAGCAGCTCGGCGTCCCGGTGCTCGAGGGCGTGTACATCACCCGCATCCTCGAGCACGACGGGGCCGTGTTCGGCGCGTACGGCTTCGACCTCACCGACGGCACGCGCTACCTCATCCACGCCGACGCGGTCATCCTCGCGGCGGGCGGTCACACCCGCATCTGGCGGCGCACCTCGTCCCGGCGCGACGAGAACACCGGCGACTCGTTCCGCCTGGCCGTGGAGGCCGGCGCCCGGCTGCGCGACGCCGAGCTCGTCCAGTTCCACCCCTCCGGCATCATCGAGCCGGAGAACGCGGCCGGCACGCTCGTCAGCGAGGCGGCCCGCGGCGAGGGCGGCATCCTGCGCAACGCGCTCGGCGAGCGGTTCATGAGCCGCTACGACCCCGAGCGCATGGAGCTGTCCACCCGCGACCGCGTCGCGCTCGCCTCGTACACGGAGATCAAGGAGGGCCGCGGCACGCCCAAGGGCGCCGTGTGGCTGGACGTCTCCCACCTGCCGCGGCAGACGATCATGAACCGGCTCCCCCGGGTGTACCAGACGCTGCTGGACCTGCAGATGCTGGACATCACCCGCGATCCGATCGAGATCGCGCCGACCGCGCACTACTCGATGGGCGGCGTCTGGGTGCGGCCCGAGGACCACAGCACCGACGTCCGCGGCCTGTACGCCATCGGCGAGGCGTCCAGCGGCCTGCACGGCGCGAACCGCCTGGGCGGCAACAGCCTCATCGAGCTGCTGGTCTTCGGACGCATCACGGGCCGGGCGGCCGCCGCCTACTCGCTGGGGCTGACCTCGCTGCCGCGCTCGGCGGAGGCGGTGGCACGGGCCCGCGCCGAGGTGGACGACCTGCTGGCGGCGGACGGCCCGGAGAACGTCCGCGCCCTGCAGCGCGCCATCCGCAACACGATGACCGAGCACGCGGGCGTCGTACGCGACGAGCAGGGCCTGCGCGCCGGCCTGGCGGAACTCGACTCCATCGAGAAGCGCATGGAGTCGGTCGGGATCCACCCCGACATCGCCGGCTACCAGGACCTCGCGCACGCCTTCGACCTCAAGTCGGCCGCCCTGGCGGCGCGCGCCACGCTGGAGTCGGCGCTGGAGCGGCGGGAGACCCGTGGCTGCCACAACCGCAGCGACCACCCCGAGACGGACCCCGCGCTGCGGGTCAACCTGGTCTGGTCCCCCACGACCGGCGTCACCCGCGAGTCCATCCCGGCCGTCCCCGAGGAGATCGCCGCCCTGATGCAGGACGTCTCCACCGAGGGCAAGCTCGTCGAGTAGCGGCGGGCCGCCGCACCGGACGAGGCACCGGGGCCCACCCACGCCGGGCCCCTGTCACAAACCGCTCCGCCGCCCGGTCTATACCGGCGTGCACCTGCCTGCCGGTGCCGGTGGAGCGGGTCACCACAGCGTGCGCCCCGCGCACGACACCATCCGAGAGGACTCCATTTCCATGAAGGTCGTAGTCATCGGCGGAACCGGGCTCATCGGCTCGAAGGTCGTCGCCAAGCTCAACGCGCACGGGCACGAGGCCGTCGCGGCCTCCCCCAACACCGGCGTGAACACCCTGACGGGTGAGGGCCTGGCCGAGGTCTTGCAGGGCGCGCAGGTCGTGGTCGACGTCTCCAACTCGCCCTCCTGGGAGGACGACGCGGTGATGAACTTCTTCCGCACCTGCACCGGCAACCTCATGAAGGCGAACGCCGAGGCCGGCGTCACCCACCACGTCGCGCTCTCCATCGTCGGCACCGACCGGCTCCCGGAGAACGGCTACTTCCGCGCCAAGCTGGCCCAGGAGGAGCTGATCAAGGCGTCGGGCATCCCCTACTCCATCGTCCACGCCACGCAGTTCTTCGAGTTCGTGAACGGCATCGCGGACGCCGGCACCGAGGGCGACACGGTGCGCATCGCGCCCGTCAAGTTCCAGCCCATCTTCTCCGACGACGTGGCCACCGCCGTCGCCCGCACCGCGGCCGGCGAGCCCCTCAACGGCGTGGTGGAGATCGCCGGCCCGGACGTGTTCCAGTTCGATGAGCTGGTGCGTGACGTGCTGACCTCCCAGAACGACCCCCGCACGGTCGTCGCGGACCCGCACGCCACGTACTACGGGTCCGAGCTGCAGGACGGCTCCCTCGTCCCCGGCTCCGGCGCGCAGCTCGGCGCGACCCGCTTCGCCGACTGGTTCGCGCAAGCGCACCGGTGAGCCCCGCGGGTGGCCCCTGCCCGGCGGCGGGGGCCACCGCGGCCCCGAGACCCACCCCGTACGAAGAGGTCGACCCGCCATGCCCAGGAACCGCGCGGAAACCACCGTCCCACGCTCCCGTCCGCGGGAGGGGGTGACCGGTGCGTACGTCATCGACCCGCTCCACAGCGCGGTCGGCTTCTCCGTCCGGCACGCCGTGGTCGCCGCCGTACGGGGCAGGTTCACGGCCTTCGAGGGCTTCCTGCGGCTCGACGCCCATCGGCCGGCCCGCTCCGAGGCCCACGTGAGCGTGCAGACCGGCAGCCTCGACACGGGCGTCCCGGCGCGGGACTCCCACCTGACCGGCCCCGACTTCCTGGACGCCGCGGCCTTCCCGCTGATGGTCTTCCGCTCCACCGCGGTCGTGCCCCTGGGCGGGGACACCTTCCGCCTGACGGGGAAACTGAGGATCAAGGACGTCGAACTGCCGCTGCACCTCGACCTCGGCTACGGCGGGACCGTCCGGGACGCCGACGGGCAGCGGCGGACCGGCTTCGAGGGCGCGGCCACCCTCCGCCGCTCCGACTGGGGCCTCACCTGGAGCGCGCCCCTCGCGTCCGGGGGTGTCCTGCTCGGGGACACGGTGCGGCTCGAACTCGGCGTCTCAGCGCTACGGCTCGGCCCGGAGGTCCCGTGATGACCCGCTCCCCCGGCCGGCGCCCCGATCCCGCGGCCACGGCCGCGGCCCTGACGGCCCAGGCCGTCGCCCTGGAGCGGCGCGTCGTCGAACTGCGCCGCCAACTCGCGGACGTCACAGACCGCATGCTCGCCGTCGCCGAGGCCCTGAGCGGCCTGCGCGGCTCCGGTCTCCTGCCCGGGCAGGACCCGGGCGACGACCACTGAGGCGGCACGTCGTCAGGCGGGCTGCCACAGCTCGACGCGGTTGCCCTCGGGGTCGGTGACCCAGCCGAAGCGGCCGACGCCGTCCATGTCCTGGGTCTCCCCGGCGACGTCGGCGCCCTTGGCACGCAGTTGCGCGAGCATCGCGTCGAGGTCGCGGACCCGGAAGTTGAGCATGGTCTGCTGGGTGGGGGACCCGAAGTAGTCCGTCCCGGACTCGAAGGCCGCGAACACCGTGGGCCCGGCTTCCTGACGCCACAGTCCGTTCTCGTCGGCGTCGAGGCCCAGGCAGTCGCGGTACCAGGCGCCCAGGGCCGCCGGGTCGGCGGCGCGCAGGAAGTGTCCGCCGATGCCAAGCACATGTTCCATGCCGCCATCCTGTCAGGGCCGTGCCGGGATCTGCCGGACCAGCCCCGCGGCGCGGGGCGGATCGCGGCCGGGTCGCGGACGACGGTTCATGAGGCTGCGCCTACCAGCTGGGAGGAAACGCGTCGTGGAACGGCCCGGCGCTCCTCTGGAAGAGTCGTCGCGCCCGGTGATCCCGCACCGCACGAAGGAACCCAGGACATGAGCCATGCGTCGCCCGTCGACACCGTCCGGGAGTTCTACGCGAACTTCGGACCCAGCTTCGACGATGCCGCGGCCACCTGCCTGCGGCTCCTCCACCCCGACGTCACCTGGCATTCCGTCATCTTCAACGACCATCCCGTGGACGGCCCGGACGCGCTCCTGGGGGATCTGCGCCGCGCCCTGGAGACCTTCCGCGCCGGCGGTCTCCGTACGGAGGTGCGTCACATCCGGGCCGACGGCGACTCCGTCTCCGTGCGCAGGACCGACACGCTGCTGGACGACCGGGGAGAGCCCATGGAGTCGTACGACGTCGTGTCGACCGTCCGTCTCCAGGACGGCATGATCCGCTCCGCGAGGGACCGCTTCGCCGACGCGCGGGCGTCCCGGTCCGTGTGAGGGGCGACGGGGGCGTCCCTACTCCTGGACGACCACCGCGGTCTGCAGGCGGACCGCGTCCTGGCCCGGCGGGGCCCCGAACATGCGGCGGTACTCGCGGCTGAACTGCGAGGGGCTGTCGTACCCGACGGCGTGACCGACCGCGGCGACGTCGTCCGGGGCCGCGATCAGCTGCAGGCGGGCCTTCTGCAACCGGATCTGCTTCTGGAACTGCAGCGGACTCATGGCGGTCACGGCGCGGAAGTGCCGGTTCAGCGAGGACACGCTCATGCCCACCTCGCGGGCGACCTCCTCGATCCGGATGACCTGGTCGTAGTGGGCCTTGATCCACTCGATCGCGCGGGCCACGAGCGACATGCGGCTGTCGGCACGCCCGATCTGCCGGATCAGCGCGCCCTGCGGCCCGGTCAGCAGCCGCCAGTGGATCTCACGCCGTACCCCGGGGGCCAGCACGGGCACGTCACGGGGCTCGTCCAGCAGGCGCAGCAGCCGCAGGACCGCGTCCAGCAGCCGGTCGTCGGCGTCGCTGGTGGCCAGGCCCGGGCCCTCGTACGGCAGGGCCGGGAGGGTGGCGGTCTCCAGCAGCAGCTGGGCGATGGTCGCCGGCCGCAGCGGGAGCCCGAACCCGATGAACGGCTCCGCGGCCGAGGCGCGGCTGATCTGCGAGGTCAACGGCAGCTCCACCGTGGCGACGAGGTACTGGCCCGCCCGGTAGTCGAAGATCCGGTCGCCGAGGACGGAACGCTTCGCCCCCTGGACGGTCAGCGCCATCATCGGCGCGTTGACCGTGCCCATCGGCTCGGTGACGCGGCCGCTCGCGAAGACCACCATGTCCTCGATCCACCGCGGCCGCGGGCTCCCCGCGGCCAGTCGGGTGATCCGCTCACCGATCTCGTCCAGTCTCCCCATCCCTCCAGTGGACCACAGGAACGGCGCCGGGCGCACGCATGATCAGGGCGAGGTCGAGCGGATCGTGCAACGATGCGCGCCGATCGGTCTAGGGGACCGGCGGGTGGCGGGATCGAATGGAGGAGCACAGGGGGACGGCCCGGACGGCGTCCCCGATCCCCGTCCTCCGTGAGGAAGCACTGTCATGCCGCTCGATTCCTACGTCACGCTCGGCCGCTCGGGACTGCGGGTCAGCCCGTTCACCCTCGGCACGATGACCTTCGGTGAGGACCACGGCTGGGGCTGCGGCCCCGAGGAGTCCGCGAACATCCTGGCCGCCTACCTCGACCGCGGCGGCAACTCGGTCGACACCGCGAACATCTACACCAACGGGCACTCCGAGAAGATCATCGGCGACTACTTCGCCGGCCGGTCCTCACTGCGCGACCGGGTGGTGCTCGGCACCAAGTTCTTCGGCAACCTCTTCGAGGGCGACCCCAACGGCGGCGGGCCCGGCCGCAAGGCGATCGTGCAACAGCTGGAGAACTCGCTGCGGCGCCTGCGCACCGACTACGTCGACATCTACTGGCTCCACAACTTCGACCCGTCCACCCCCGTCGAGGAGACCCTGAGGGCGCTGGACGACCTGGTCGGCGCCGGCAAGGTCCGCTACGTCGGGTTCTCCGACGTGCCGGCGTGGGCGACGGCCGAGGCCGCCACCATCGCGCGGTTCCGCGGCTGGACCCCGATCGTCGCGCTGCAACTGGAGTACTCGCTGCTCGAACGCACCTCGGAGGGCGAGCTGATCCCGATGGCCCAGGCGCTCGGGATGGCCGTGATGCCGTGGGGGCCGCTGCGCAGCGGCTTCCTGTCCGGCAAGTACTCCAGCGGCTCCACCGGGCCGGTGGACACCACGCGCACGCACCTGGTCGGCGTCCCCGGCGAGGCCGACTACAAGGTCATCGACGCGCTGGGCGCCGTCGCCGCCGACGCGGGCGCGGACCCCGCCGCCGTCGCCCTGGCCTGGGTGCAGGGCCGCCCCGGGGTCACGTCCACCCTGATCGGCGCACGCCGCATGGACCAGTTCGAGGCCAACCTGCGGGCCTTGGACGTCACCCTCACGCCGGACCAGCTCGCCGTGCTCGACGAGGTGTCCGCGCCGGCGCTGAACTTCCCCGCCCACAACAACGCGACGATGGCGCCGATGCTCCAGTTCGCCGGGGCGGTCGTCGACGGCCGTCCCGCCGTGCCCTCCCCGCTGCTGCGCGCCAGTGACGCCCGCTACTGAAGGGCCCGCGGGGGCCGGGACGACCGCGTCCCGGCCCCCGTGCCGGCGAGCGGCCCCGCGTCAGGCGCCGACGTAGGAGGACAGGTGCCGGCCGGTCAGGGTGGTGCGGTCGGCGACCAGGTCCGCGGGGGTGCCCTCGAAGACGATCCGGCCGCCGTCGTGGCCGGCGCCGGGGCCGAGGTCGATGATCCAGTCGGCGTGCGCCATGACCGCCTGGTGGTGCTCGACGACGATGACGGACTTCCCGGAGTCGACGAGGCGGTCCAGCAGGCCGAGCAACTGCTCGACGTCGGCGAGGTGCAGGCCGGCGGTGGGCTCGTCGAGGACGTAGACCCCGCCCTTGTCGGCCATGTGCGTGGCCAGCTTCAGCCGCTGCCGTTCACCGCCGGAGAGCGTGGTGAGGGGCTGGCCGAGGCTGAGGTAGCCGAGTCCGACGTCGGCGAGCCGGCGCAGGATGCGGTGCGCGGCGGGGGTGTGCGCCTCGCCCGCGCCGAAGAACTCCTCGGCGTCGGTGACCGACATGGCGAGCACCTCGCTGATGTCCCGCCCGCCGAGGTGGTACTCCAGCACGGACGCCTGGAACCGCTTGCCCTCGCACTCCTCGCAGGTGCTGGCGACGCCGGCCATCATCGCCAGGTCGGTGTAGACCACGCCGGCGCCGTTGCAGGTGGGGCAGGCGCCCTCGGAGTTGGCGCTGAACAGGGCGGGCTTGACGTCGTTGGCCTTGGCGAAGGCCTTGCGGATCGGGTCGAGCAGTCCGGTGTACGTCGCGGGGTTGCTGCGCCGTGAGCCGCGGATGGGGCTCTGGTCGACGGACACCACCCCGGCGCCGGCGGGGACGGACCCGTGCACGAGGGAGCTCTTGCCGGAGCCCGCGACGCCGGTGACGACGGTGAGCACCCCGAGCGGGACGTCGACGTCCACGTCCCGCAGGTTGTGCGCCGAGGCGCCGCGGATCTCCAGGTGCCCGGTGGGCTTGCGCACCGTCTCCTTCAGGGAGGCGCGGTCGTCGAAGTGCCGGCCGGTGATGGTGCCGCTGGCGCGCAGCCCTTCGATGTCGCCCTCGAAGCAGACCGTGCCGCCCGCCGTGCCGGCGCCGGGGCCGAGGTCCACGACGTGGTCGGCGATCGCGATGGTCTCCGGCTTGTGCTCCACGACGAGCACCGTGTTGCCCTTGTCGCGCAGCCGCAGCAGCAGGCCGTTCATCCGCTGGATGTCGTGCGGGTGCAGACCGGTGGTCGGCTCGTCGAAGACGTAGGTGGTGTCGGTGAGGGACGAGCCGAGGTGGCGGATCATCTTGACGCGCTGCGCCTCGCCGCCGGAGAGGGTGCCCGAGGGCCGCTCCAGCGACAGGTAGCCGAGCCCGATCTCCACGAACGACTCGAGGGTGTGCTGCAGCTTGGTGAGCAGCGGCGCGACCGAGGGCTCGTCGAGCCCGCGCACCCACTCGACCAGGTCGCTGATCTGCATCGCGCAGGCGTCGGCGATGCTGGTCCCGCCGATGCGCGACTCGCGGGCGCCCTCGCTGAGCCGGGTGCCGTCGCAATCGGGGCAGGTGGTGAAGGCCACGGCGCGGTCCACGAACTCGCGGATGTGCGGCTGCATCGCCTCCTTGTCCTTGGCGAGCATCGACTTCTGGACCCGCGGGATCAGGCCCTCGTAGGTCATGTTGATGCCCGCGATCTTCATCCGGGTCGGCTCGCGGTGCAGGAAGTCGTGCCGTTCCTGCTCGGTGAACGTGCTGATCGGCTTGTCGGGGTCGAAGAAGCCGGACTCGGCGTAGAGCCGGGAGTTCCAGCCGCCGCCCTTGAAGCCGGGGACGGTGATGGCGCCTTCGTTGATCGACTTGGAGTCGTCGAAGAGCCGGCTCAGGTCGATGTCGGAGACGGTGCCCCGGCCCTCGCAGCGCGGGCACATGCCGCCGGTGCGGGTGAAGGCGACCTTCTCGGCCTTGGCGGCGCCGCGCTCGACGGTGATCGCGCCGCTGGCGCGGACGGAGGGGACGTTGAAGGCGTACGCGCTGGGCGGGCCGATGTGCGGGGTGCCGAGGCGGCTGAAGAGGATGCGCAGCATGGCGTTGGCGTCCGTGACGGTGCCGACCGTGGAGCGGGGGTCGGCTCCCAGCCGCTGCTGGTCGACAGTGATCGCGGTCGTCAGCCCGTCGAGGACGTCCACCTCGGGGCGGGCCAGCGTCGGCATGAAGCCCTGCACGAAGGCGCTGTAGGTCTCGTTGATCAGCCGCTGCGACTCGGCGGCGATGGTGTTGAAGACGAGCGAGCTCTTGCCCGAGCCGGAGACCCCCGTGAAGACCGTCAGCCGGCGCTTCGGGATCTCGATGCTGACGTCCTTGAGGTTGTTCTCGCGCGCGCCGTGCACGCGGATCATGTCGTGGCTGTCGGCAACGTGCGGCGCAGGCGACTGCGCGTCCGCCTTCTTGGCCATGTTCGTCGTCTCTCCATCTGTCTGTCCGGGGTGTGCGGGGCGGCCGCCCGCGCGATCCGCCGTCGTCGCCCGGCCCGGTCCGACCGGGTCCGACCCGCTGCGGAGCGTTGTGTCCGGCGCTTGCCGAGGGTGCGGACGTCGGCCACGGTAACCGGCCACCGGGCCGCCCCGCTCCCGCTTCGGACCGGTCCCCGTCGAACGGACCGGGTCCGGGCCGGGTTCCCGGGCGCCGGGTCTGCGGGAGGCGGGGTGCGGGGTGCGGGGTGCGGTCAGCGGACCTCGTTGAAGCGGATCATGTTGCCCGCCGGGTCGCGGAAGGCGCAGTCCCGGACGCCGTAGGGCTGCTCGGTCGGCTCCTGGACGACCTCGGCGCCGCCCGCCACCAGCCGCTCGAAGACCTCGTCGAGGTCGGGCGTGACCAGCACGAGGCGGGCGTAGGTGCCCTTGCCCATCATCGCGGTGATGGTGGCGCGCTCCTCCTCCGTGATCGCCGGGTCGCCGGCCGGCGGCTCCAGCACGATCGACGTACCGGGCTGGTCGGCGGGGCCGACGGTGATCCACCGCATGCCGCCGTAGCCGACGTCGTTGCGGACCTTGAAGCCGAGGGTGTCGCGGTAGAAGGCCAGCGAGGCCTCGGGGTCGGTGTGCGGGAGGAAGGTCCAGTGAATGGTGATGTCCATGGCCGTCACGCTAGCCGCGGCCCGCTCCCGGGGGCTTCTCCATTCCTGACCGATCCCCGTACCGCTCCGTGGGCGGGGCCCGGCGCCAGGTGACGCCACTGGCCGGCGGTCAGCCGCCGGACGACCTCGATCCCCGCCTCGCCGGGGGCGGAGGGCCCCTCCGGCCGGGGGCCGCGGGCGACCTCGGTGAAACCGAGGCGCCGGGCGACGGCCCCGCTGGGCGCGTTGGCGGCGTCGTGGTGGATCTCCAGCCGCTCGACGCCGGGCAGCGAGAAGCCCTCGCCGACGAGGGCGGCCACGGCCGCCGTGGCGAAGCCGCGGCCGGTCCACCGGGGGTGGAGCCAGTACCCGATCTCCAGGCCGCCGGGGCCGATGCGGCGGTGGAGGCCGCAGCCGCCGATCACGGTGCCCTCCGCGGTGATCGCGTAGGCGAAGGCCTCGCCACTCCGCCACTCCTCCTCACCGCGGGCCAGGAAGTCGGCGGCGCGCTGCCTGCTGTGGCCGACCGCCCAGGGCATCCAGGGGAGGAGGTGATCCAAGGACTCGCTGATGGCGTGGTCCAGGGCGTCGAGGTCGCCGGTGCGCCAGCGGCGCAGTTCGGCCGGGCCGGAGGGGAGGGTCTCGGCGGGCTCGTCCATGCCCGGGATGCTCTCGCGGCGGTGGGTCGGGCGGCAACGCGATATCGCGCGGGCGGGGCGGCGCGTCGTGCGCCGCCCCGCCCGTGGGGTCGCCGGGCCGGCGGTCAGCGGACCGAACGTGCGGCTTCCTCGATGATGCGGGCGGTCTCCTTCGGGTGGGAGACGCTCACCGCGTGGGAGGAGCGGACCTCCTCCACGTGCGACTTGGCGCGCTTGGCCATGAAGACCTGCAGCTCGCGGGGGATGTTGAGGTCCTTGGACGCCACGAGGGTCCAGGAGGGGATGGTCTTCCAGGCGGGCTCGCCGGAGGGCTCGTTGAGCGCGGCGCCGGACACGGGGCGCTGGGTGGCGGCCATGACCTCCGCGGTGTGCGCCGGGACGTCCGCGGCGAACTGGTGGTGGAACTTGGCCTGGTCGATGTAGAGGTCGACGCCCTTGGAGCCGTCGGGCATCGTGACCGGCACCTGCTTGAGCGCGCCGCCGAGCGTGCTGCCCTCGAACTTCAGCGACAGGTTGAAGGCGTCCTCGCCCTTGTCGGGCATGAACGCGGCCAGGTAGACGAGGGCCTTGACGTTGCCGGCGCCGCGGGCCGCGTTGGAGATCACGGCACCGCCGTAGGAGTGGCCCGCGAGGACCACGGGGCCCTTGATGCTGTCCACCAGCTCCCTGACGTAGGCGGCGTCGCTGCTGAGCCCGCGCAGCGGGTTGGACGCGGCCACCACGGGGTAGCCGTCGCGCTTCAGCTTCGCGACGACGTCGGTCCAGCTGGAGGAGTCGGCGAACGCTCCGTGCACGAGGACGACGGTCGGCTTGCGGTGGTGCGAGGACGCGCCGCCGCCCTTGGCGGCGCTGGCGGGACCGACGGTCGCGGCGAGCAGCCCCGCTGCGACGGTCACGGTCGCCATGAGGGCGAGCGGGGTGCGGATGGTCCGGTAACGGGCGTGACGGTTCACGGGTTGGCCCTTTCGAGGCGGGTGTTGATGGTGCCGTCCGGCCTCGGGACGGAGGCCGGCGGTGGGTACGGCGTCGTTGCCGTACGTCTGGAGGAGGTGGCCGCGGCCGGTGAAGGACGTGCGGTTCCGGGCCACCTGGGTTGCACCGGTGCTCGCGGGCGGCGGTGCGCTGCGCCGCCGCCCCGCGATCCGGGGGCGAGGTGGGGTCAGTGGGTGTGCAGCACGGTGTGCAGCGTGCGGGTCGCCTGCTCCATCGCTGCGGCGGTCGCCTGCGTGGAGCGCACCGGGTTGAGCATCATGAAGTCGTGCAGGGTGCCGTTGTAGCGGACGCTGACCGTGGGAACGCCGGCCTGGGTCAGCTTGCGGGCGTAGGCCTCGCCCTCGTCGCGCAGGACGTCGTTCTCGTCGGTGATGACCAGCGCCGGCGGCAGCCCCTCGAGGTCGGCCAGGCTCGCCCGCAGCGGCGAGGCGGTGATCTCGGCCCGCTCCGCGGGGTCGGTGGTGTAGCAGTCCCAGAACCAGGCCATGCCCGCCGCGGTCAGGTGCGGTCCGTCGGCGAACTCCCGGTAGCTGCCGGTGTCCTGGGCGGCGTCGGTCACGGGGTAGTAGAGCGACTGGTGGACGAAGCTCACGTCGCCGCGCTGCTTGGCCATGATGGTCAGGGCCGCGGTCATGTTGCCGCCGACGGAGTCGCCGGCGACGGCCATGCGGGAGGCGTCCAGGCCCTCGTCCGCGCCGTTCGCGGTGATCCAGCGGGCCGTGGCGTACGCCTGCTCGATCGCGACCGGGTAACGGGCCTCGGGCGAGCGGTCGTACTCCACGAACACCACCGCGGTGTGCGCCAGGAAGGCCAGTTCGCGCACGAGCCGGTCGTGGGTGCCGGCGTTGCCGAGCACCCAGCCCCCGCCGTGCACGTACAGCACCACGGGCAGGACCTCCTCGGCGCCCTCGGGCTTGACGACGCGCACCCGTACGTCGCCCACCTCGGCCGGCACGGTGAGCCACTTCTCCTGGACGTCGTACTTATCGACCGGCGCCGCCTGGATGTCGTCGAGGACCTTGCGGGCGCCTTCCGGACCGAGCTCGTGGAGCAGGGGCGGCTTCGCGGTGGCGACCGCTATTTCCTGCGCCGCGGGCTCGAGAACGGGCTTGATCATCGTCGAACTCCCAAGTTCGTCATTCCGGTGCGTTGTTCCTTCGCACATTCGACCGGGGAGCGGACGAATCTGTGACGCCTCAGCGGAGAATTCCGTCGTCGCCGTGTTCGTGGGTGATCTCCTGGTATTCCCGCACGGTCGGCTTGGGAATCTGGGTGCCCTTTCCGTACAGGCCCCGGCTGAGCAGCGCCCGCAATCTCTCGGCACGCCCGGCCCTGCCGTCCGGGGACAGGCGGATGGGCGCGTACTGCTCGTGCTGCGTGAGGAGGTGGAGCTTCTCCCGGCGGAGCGGCTGGTGCACCTCGACGTACTCACCGTCCGGCAGCCGCTTGATGATCCCGGTCTCCCGGCCGTGCAGCACCTCGTCGCGGTCCTTGCGCTGGAGTGCCAGCGCCCAGCGCTTGGTCACGACGTAGACGACGAAGGGCACGACGAACAGGCCGATCCGGACGGTCCAGGTCACGGCGTTGACCGACATGTGCAGCCGGACGGCGATCAGGTCGTTGGCCGCCCCCAGCAGTGCCACCGCGTACACGCTGACCCAGGCCGCGCCCAGGGCGGTGCGCACCGGGCGGTTGCGCGGCCGGTCGAGGAGGTGGTGGTCGCGCCCGCCGTCCTTGGTGACCCAGGCCTCGACGAACGGGTAGGCGCCCAGGGCGAGGAAGAGCCCGGCGCCGGCCAGCAGCGGCACGAGGTTGTCCAGGGCGAGGGTGTGGCCCCAGGCGGTCAGCTCCCAGCCCGGCATGACGCGCAGCAGTCCGTCCAGGACGCCCATGTACCAGTCGGGTTGCGAGCCCGCGGTGACCTGGTCCGGCCGGTAGGGGCCGTACATCCAGATGGGGTTGATCTGCGTGGTCGAGGCGATGATGAGGATGACGCCGCTGACCAGGAGGAAGTACGCCCCCGACTTCACGGCGTACACGCGGAAGGGCAGGCCGACGATGTTCCGCTCGGTGCGCCCGGGGCCCGGGTACTGGGCGCGCCGGTGCCGGCGCGCCAGGACCAGGTGGGCGACGACGATGCCCGCCATGAGGGCCGGGATCACCACGACGTGCAACGTGTTGAAGTGCGCGATCAGCTCCTTGCCCGGGTACTCGCCGCCGAAGAGGAACATCGACAGGTAGGTGCCGACGACCGGGATGGAGAGGATCGTCCCGTTCACGACCACGAGCCCGGTCCCCGACAGCAGGTCGTCCGGGAGGTCGTAGCCCGTCAGGCCCTCGAACATGCCCAGGACCAGGAGCGAGAAGCCGAGCACCCAGTTGAGTTCGCGCGGCTTGCGGAACGCGCCGGTGAAGAAGACCCGCAGCATGTGGGCGAACATGCTGGCGACGAAGATCAGCGCCGCCCAGTGGTGGGCCTGGCGGATCAGCAGACCGCCGCGCACCTCGAAGGAGATGCGCATCGTCGAGTCGAAGGCCTCGGAGACCGTGAGGCCCTGCAGCGGCACGTAACTGCCGTGGTATTCCACGGGTGTCATGGACGGGTGGAAGTACAACGACAGGTAGATCCCGGTGAGGACGAGGATGAAGAAGCTGTAGAGGGATATCTCCCCCAGCATGAAGGACCAGTGGCTGGGGATCACTTTCTGCCGGAGGGACGGCCCGGAACGTGTTTCGGCGCCCGTGCGCACTCTGAACCATTCCGCGACCCTCGTGCCCCTGCCCGGCTGTTGCGATTCGGCGGGCCGGCTACCGCTTCCCATGTTGCTGTCACCATTCATGTTTCACCCATGGCGGGTCGCAGGTCGGCACTCTCGTGCACCTTCCGCATATATGACTGATCAGACGATGAATTTGTGACGCGCACCGTGTGAGCCGCATCGCAGGAACGGCGACGGAGGCGGGGCGCAATGTCACAAGGTCCGTGCCCGCCCTGTCTCACCAGCAGGACAGGAAGAGCGGTGCCGTGTCCGTGTGTGCGAGGTGGGAGGCCAGGGGCCATGGATTTCTCCGATGACGCGGTGCCGATCACGGAGCTGCTGGACGAGCGCCGGCACTTGCTGGACGTCGCACTGTGGATGGTGGGCGGTTCGGCGGAGGCCGAAGCGGTCGTCGACGAGGCCTACCGGCGGTGGTTCGAGCTGCCGGAGGCCGCACGGGGGACGATCGAGTCGCCCGGCGCGTGGCTGGTGAGGGCGGTGGGCGGGATCTGCCTGTCCCGGCTGGCACGGTCCGCCGGGGCCACCGGACCGGTCGCGGGCGATCCGGCGCGTCCGCGCCTGGCGGCCGAACTGGAGCAGGAGATCGGTGAGGTCCTGCTGACGGCCCTGGACGCGCTGTCGCCCGCCGAGCGGGCGGCCTTCGTGCTCAACGGCTGCTTCGGGATGACGTTGAGCGAGGTGTCGGACGTGGTGGGCCGGCCGGAACCGGAGTGCGCCGAGCTCGCGGACCGCGCGCGCCGCACGATCCGCGCCTGCCGGTCGCGTCCCGCGACGCCGCAGGAGCACGACGCCGTGGCGCGCGCGGTGCGCGCGGCGTGCCTGAGTGGTGACCCCGCGCGGCTGTCCGCACTGTTGTGTCCCGACGCCGCGGCGTTCTTCGACGGGGGCGGGAAGCTGCGGGCGCTGGTCCGGCCGGTGCACGGTGCCGAGCCGGTCGCGCGCAGTCTGCTGACCCTGCTCGCGCACCACCCGCGGGTGTCGCTGTCCGTCCACCCGGTCAACGGCCGCACCGGTCTGGTGGCCTGCTACGAGGACCGGGTGGTGGCGGTCGTGAGCCTGGACGTCGCCGACCGGCGCGTCTCGCAGGCCTGGGTCGTACTCAACCCCGACAAGCTCCGGCCATGGAACGTCCCGGATCGCGTCGTCGGCCCCGCCCGGCCCGCCCTTGACTCCTGAAGGGGCGGGCGCGCGACGCGGCGGGCCACCCGGCCCTTCAGGGTGTGTCCGGCGGGCCGCCGCTGCCGCCCGGGCGGCCCGCGATGTCCGGGGCGGCCGCAGCGTCCGGGGCGAGCACGGCCTCCAGCGGGGCGAGGTCACCGGTCCTGGCCGCCGAGACGAAGACCTCCAGCAGGCGCTGGTGCTCGGCGGCGTCCGCCGTCCCGGGGGCCCCGGCCGTGACGCGCTGCCGGGCCCGGCTCACGATCTTGCGTACGTTGACCAGGCTGAGCTGCAACATCTCGGCGATCTCCGGATAGGCGTAGTCGAACGCCTCCCGCAGCACGTAGGCCGCGCGTTCCGTCGGGCCCAGCCGCTCCAGCACCAGCAGGAGGGCGAGTTCCACGGCCTCGGCCCGCTGGACGCCCGCCTCGGGGTCCGCACTCGTGTCGACGGGTTCGGGCAGCCAGGGACCGATGTAGGTCTCCCTGCGCACCCGGGCGGACCGGGCGACGTTGATGGCCAGCCGGGTCGTCGTGGTGGAGAGGAAGGCGGCCGGACTGAGCACCGCGGAGCGGTCGGTCCGCTGCCAGCGCAGCCAGACCTCCTGCACGACGTCCTCGGCCTCGACCGCGCTGCCGAGCACGCGGTAGGCGATCCCGAACAGACGAGGCTGGAGTTCCATGAAGGCGCAGGCGGCCTCGTCGAGGGCCCGCGGTGCGGCGGCGGGCCCGGCGTCCGCCCGCCCCGGGACTCCGTCCGCCCGCGCGCCCTCACCGTCGGCGGGCGGCCGGCGGGCGCACACGTCACCCATCCGGTCAGAGGTCATGTACGGGCAGCCCCCAGCCGCGCGACACGAAGGTGTCACACGATGCGTCACCTGGATGGCCACCACCGGGACTCCGGTCACCGAACGTCACGTTTTCTCCCCTCGCATCCACGGCATGGACCGGCAGACACCCGATCACGTGCCAGGAAATGCGGGAGAGCGTCGTCGACGACCACCGGAACAACAAGCCTCGGGCGAATGCGCGGTGTGTTCTGGAGGATCCGGAACCCACCGTTGGTTCACATCATACGCTCGACAAAAGCCGTAAATCAGACGGTGATTGCGACACTTCAGCAAAAAACGCACAGAAGGCATGCCATCGTGTTCGGAGACACAGTGACACGCTCCGCACTCAGGGTGGACACTGTGCCCTCAGAAGGCCGGACGTCACGGAAGGTGACGAGCGGCGGCTACCCGCGCCCCTGGAGGTAGCGGATGAGGGTCCCGTCGGCATCCCCCTCGCCGAGCGCTTCCACGACGTCGTGGACGGCTCGCTCCAGCAGGGGCGCTCCCAGCCGCAGCACGTCGCAGGCGACCGCGGTCAGGCACACGTCCACGCTCCGCCGGTCGTGCGCCGAGGTGCGCGTGGTGATCAGTCCGCGGTCGCGGAGCCGGGTCACCAGCCGGCTGGTCGCCGACTGGGACAGTCCGATCTCATCGGCCAGTTCGTCGAAGTGGAGCGGGCCCCCGGCGTCACGGACGCCGTCCCTGAGCACCGTCAGCGCGTGGAACTCCCGGGCGCTGACCCCCAGTTCCCGGTGCAACACCCGCTCGACGCGGATCTCGACGCGGCGGTGGAGCCGGTCGAGCGCGCTCCACCGCCCCGCCGTCGTCCCCGTACTCATACCGCCGCGCGGTCGCCCGCCTGCCGCTCCGCGCGGCGCCCGGGGGCGGCGCTGGTGAGGAACGCGTCCCGGGGGTGCTGCACCGAGGCGAGCGAGACGAGGTCGCGGCCGAAGAGGGCCGCGGTGACCCACACGGTGAGCACCCTGACCTTGCGCTCCCAGGTGGGCACGGCCAGCACGTGGTAGCCGCGGTGCATCAGCCAGGCCGGGAAGCCCTTGATGACGATGGCCTTGTACTGGAAGATCCCGCGGCCCAGGCCCAGCGTGGCGACCACGCCGAGGCTGCTGTGCCGGTAGTCCCTGACCCGGCCGCCGCGCAGGCTCGCCAGGATGTTCTTGGCCAGCCGCTTGCCCTGCCGCACCGCGTGCTGGGCGTTCGGCACCGTGTGCGCCCCCGGCACGGGCGAGGCCAGGTCGGGCACGGCCGCGTCGTCCCCGGCCGCCCACGCGTCCGGCACCGGCTCGTCGTCCGTGCCCACCCGCAGGTCGGGGCGCACGACGAGCAGTCCGCGCTCGTCGACGGGCAGGTCGGTGTGCTTGTGCACCACCGGGTTCGAGGCGTTGCCGGCGGTCCAGACGATGAGTTCCGAGTCGAACTCCTCACCGCTGGACAGCACGACGTGACCGTCCTCCGCGGAGACGAGCTGGGTGTTCAGGTGCACGTGCGCACCCCTGCGTTCCAGGTGGCGCACGACCCACGCCCCGGGCTTGTCCCCCACCTCGGGGAGGATGCGGCCGCGGGCCTCGACCAGGTGGAACGACAGCTCGTCCAGGCTCAGTTCGGGATAGGACTTGAGCATCGCGGTGGCCAGCGACAGCAGTTCGCCGAAACCCTCGACACCGGAGAACCCGCCGCCCACGAAGGTGACCGTGAGCAGCTTGCGCCGCTCGGGCCCGGGGGGCAGCGAGGCCGCCTGGTCGAACGCCGTCAGCAGCCGGTCGCGGATGGCGACGGCCTCCTCGACGTGCTTGAGGCCGATGGCGCTGTGGGCCAGGCCCGGGATGGGGAAGGTGCGGGTCACGGCACCGGCGGTGACGACCAGGGTGTCGTAACGGAGGTCGTACTCCTCGCCGTTCACGGGCCGGACGGTCACCGTCCGGTCGGCGTGGCGGACGTCGGTCACGCTTCCCGCGATGAGACGGGTCTTGTGCAGGTGGCGCCGGAGCGACACGGCGGCGTGGCGGGCCTCCACCGAGCCGGCGGTGACCTCGGGCAGGAACGGCTGGTAGGTCATGTAGGGACGCGGGTCGACGACGGTGACCCGTGCTTCCCCGGGCCGAAGCGTCTTCTCCAGCCCCCAGGCCGTGTAGAAGCCCGCGTAGCCGCCGCCGACGATCAGGATCTCGCGCATGATTCCCTCTGTTTCTCTCCGTCACCAGGTAGACAGCACAGCTCCCGTCGATGTGACAGGGCATGCCCGCTGAGTGGCGAACACTGTGATGACCGGGCACGCATATCGGGGCGTAACATGCCAGAACGGTCGCCCGTGGGTCCCTGTGCACCCCCTCCGGCGGCCGAATGGATCAACACTGTCTGCTACGTTCCGGAGGACTCGACCTCAGGCCGGCACGGGCTGACCGACGTCCACGGCGACCCCACGCGCCCGCGCCCGCCCCACACCCGCCCGCACCGCCCTACCGGTGCCGCACCCGGCTGCCCCCCACCCTTCCCCTGGAGCCCCCGTGCGCTCAGCGCTCCTGTCCACCGTTCTCGTCAGCACCGTCGCGCTCGCGCCGTTCGCCGCGGCGTGTGCGGACGCCCCTCCCCCCGAGGACGCCCACGCCTCCCCGACCGCCACGACGGACCTGCGCGTGGGGGCCGTCTGCTCGGCGCGCTTCAGCTTCGCCACCGACGTCTCGTGCGGGCTGACCCACTTCGGCGACGTGCGCCACCACTGCGCCGGAGGGCCCACCGGTACGTGCCCGAGGACCCGCTCCGTTACGCTGGAGAACATCGGCACAACGCCGGTCAGGCTCGTGGCCGTCAGCGGATCGGAGCCCGGGGAGAGGCACGAGACCGTCTCCCGCACCCTGCCCTCCGGGGCCGTGCAGGTCCTCACGCCCCGGGCGGGCGACACCTACCTCTACGACATCCTCCTGCGCGCGGACGACGGCGTGGCGGCGGTGGGCGTCACGGCCGTGTCCTGAGGCCGCAGGCCGTCGTCGCGCACACACCGTCACAGGCGCCGGTCGCAAGCACCGTCACACCCGCTGTCACAAGTGCGCGGGGACCGCGGTCTCCCCTCGGAGGGGCGCGGTCGCGGACGGCAGGAGCGGCCGGCACCCGCCCCGCCGGTGCGCCGCGGCGCACACGACGCGAGCAAGGGATGGAAGCATGTCGTACCCACAGCAGGTGTACTTCGGGGACACGGGCGAGATCAACGCGAACTTCCGCCCGGCGAGCACCCCGCCGAACGTCGGCCGGGCCGGAGACGGCATCCACTACCTGGCGACCACGGACATGACGCGGGGCGAGTACGGGCTCTACCGCGTCATGATGAAGGCGAACGCGGGTGGTCCCAGCACCCACTTCCACCGGACCATCTCCGAGTCCTTCTTCATCCTCAACGGGACCGTCCGCCTCTACAACGGCGAGAAGTGGGTCGACGCGCGGGAGGGCGACTTCCTGCACGTCCCGCAGGGCGGGCTGCACGCCTTCCGCAACGACTCCGACGCCCCGGCCGAGATGCTGCTGCTCTTCACGCCGGGCGCACCGCGCGAGGAGTACTTCGAGAAGGTGGCGCAGATGGGCGACGCGACGCCGGAGGAGCGCGCCGCGTTCCTGGACGAGCACGACTCCTACTTCGTCGACTGACCGGTGCCGGTCCCGTGGTGCCCGCCGCGGACGGGGCACCACGGGACGGACGGCCTCACGGGCGGACGGCGTCACGGGCGGACGGCGTCATGCGGCGAGGACGGCGAGTTTCGTCGGGCTCATCATCCACATCACGCGGTCGATGCCCTCCGGGGTGACGCTCACCGTGAGGACGGCGAAGACGGTGCCGTCGCGGGACAGCTTCGCGGCGGGGCGGCCGTTGACGTGCACGGGCTCGACGACGGCGCCCACCCAGAACCGGTCGGCGAAGGCGTGGATGTACTTGGCCACGCGCTGCCGTCCGACGACGGGGAACTTCGACGCCCGCACCTCGCCGCCGCCGTCGGAGTACGACACGACGTCCTCGGCGAACATCTCCTCCAGCACACCCACGTTCCCCGCCTTGGCGGCGGCCACGAAGGCCGTCAGGAAGCGCTGGTGGTCGGCGGCCACGACGCCCACCCGCTTCTCCCTCGCCAGGTGCTTGCGCGCCCGGCTCACCAGTTGGCGGGCGTTGGCGTTCGACTGGCCGAGGATCTCCGCGATCTGCGCGTACGGGTACTCGAACGCCTCCCGCAGGACGTAGGCGGCACGCTCGGCCGGTGTGAGCTTCTCCAGCAGCATCAGCACCGCGACCTCGAGCGCCTCGCCGTTCACGGCGCCGAGGGCGGGATCGCTCTCGGTGTCCACCGGCTCCGGCAGCCACGGCCCGACGTAGGTCTCACGGCGGGCCCTGGCCGACTGGAGCACGTTGATGGCGAGCCTCGTCACCGTCGTCGCGAGGAACGCCCGGGGGTTCTCCACCTTGGCACGGTCGTAGGTCTGCCAGCGGATCCAGGCGTCCTGCAGGATGTCCTCGGCCTCGCTCACGCTGCCGAGCATCCGGTAGGCGATGCCGAACAGGCTTCCGCGGGCGGCCTGGAACTCCTCCTGCGCTGCCCGGAGGTCCTCGGCGTCATCCACTGCTTCGTCCTCGGTCGGCGTCGGCCGCGTCCGGGAAGGGCGCGCCGGTGGTTCAGGACAGCCAGTCCCTGTAGTGGGTGGGGGCGATGCGGGCGTCGCTGCCGCCGACGAGGACGTCCCCCCGCGCGACGGCGAACATGCCCGCGGTGTCGTCGACGACGACGCCGCGCCCGTCGCCCTTGGCGGCGATGGTGATTCGGCCGATCTCCTCGAGGGGGAAGACGTCGGGCCCGGCGATGTCCACGGTCCCGTTGAGCGGGGGGCCCGAGGCGACCTCGGCGACCATCCGCGCGACGTCGGCCGCGGCGATCGGCTGGAGCCTGGTCCGCGGCAGCCGTACGGTGTCGCCGTCGGTGGTCCAGGACATGGTCGCTTCCATGAACTCCATGAACTGGGTGGCGCGGACGATGGAGTACGGGAGGGAACTCGCCTTGAGGATGTCCTCCTGGAGCACCTTCGCCCGGTAGTAGTCGAGTTCCGGCACCTCGTCGACGCCCACGATCGAGAGGATGACCATGTGGCCGACGCCGCCCTTCTCGCTCGCCGCGACCAGGTTGTCCATGGACGTCTGGAAGAAGGCGGGCGAGGCCTCGTCGAAGGTCGGCGAGTTCGTGAGGTTCACGACGACGTCGGCGCCCGCGACGGCCTCCACGACGCCCTCGCCGCTCAGGAGGTCCACGCCGGTGGACAGGGAGTGCGGCACGGCCTCGTGTCCGGCTGCTTCGAGGTTCTTCACGACCTGGGAGCCGATGAGCCCGGTTCCGCCGATGACTGCGATTTTCATGGCTTTGCCCATCTCCCGATGCTGATGACCGGTGCATGCCTCTACTGCTTAACGTACCTGCGCGGCAGTCGCCGCGCCTGGGCTGCCACGGGGCGGCCGGGGGTGCGCAGGACCGCTCCGCCCGTGCCCTCAGCAGACGCCGTTCCGGCCTTGCCCGCCCGCGCGGGGACGGCCGCCCGCTGGAGCGCGACGATGGCGACGTCGTCGCGCAGCGCGCCCCGCAGGTGCCGGCACAGGTCCTCCCGGACGTGCCGTACGAGGCCGACGGGATCCGTGCCCGTCCAGCGGGCGAGGCGGTCGCGCAGGGGGTGGAAGGCACCGAAGCCGAGGGGCGGGCCGCCGCGGCGGGGCTTGAGCCGGGGCCCGGCCGGCGACGAGGGGCGCGGAGACTGTTCGCGCTCAACGTGACCGCGCCGAGCCTGCTCGCCCACACCGCCCTGCCGCACCGGCGGGAGACCTCGGGCTTCCTCGTCAACGTGTCGGCACCTACGGCCACTGCCCGCTGCCCGGCGGCGGGCACTACGCCCGCGACCGAGAGCGCGCCGGAGCTCGCGCCCGAAGGGGTGCGGGGCACACGGCCGCCCCCGGGCCGACCGACACGGACGTCAGGGTCGCCGCGCGTGCCCGGCCGCGACCGCATCCCGATGCGGCGCCTCGCAGAGCCCGGGGACGTCGCGGAGTGGATCCTGCGCGTCGCCGAGCCGGTCCGCACGCACATGACCGTCCGATCGGGGTCAGGCGCCGGCCTGCCGCGCCTTCTGCCAGCGCTCGACGTAGTCGCGCCGCTGGATCGTGCGGCGCTCCTCCTCCGTGGTCCCGCCCCAGATCCCTTCGAGGCGGCCGGCCGCCAGCGCCCACTGCAGGCACCGCGCCGTCACAGGGCACCGCAGGCACACGGCCTTGGCCTCGGCGATCTGCGCCAGACCCGGGCCCCTGTCGCTGATGGGGAAGAACAGCTCCGGATCCTCCTCCTGGCACGCGGCCTCGTATCTCCAGTTCATGGAACCTCCTCGTACGGGACACCCCGGCTCTGGGCCCGCCCGGCGGACCCGCAGGCCGTGCGTCCGTGACGGGGACTCCTCAGGGAGACCAGTGGACCGACGGGTGTGTGACGCCCGGATTTGCCCGGTACGGGCACCCGGCGGGCGCGGCGGGGCCAAGCTCCTGAACCACCGGGCGAGTTGCGCGGTCGGCCCGTCCGCCCGGCGCGTCGCGCGCGGACCGGCGGGTCGGTCGGTCGGTCGAAGTCGGTGATCGGGTCCGGACCTCTCCCCCCGGGGGCGCACGGAGCCCGTCCGTAGGCAGGCACCGCGGTGGGCGAGCGGGGCGGCCGCGGACCTCGCGCGCGCCGAGGTGGCGGCCGCCCGGGCACGTGGCCCGCGACCGCGACGCGCCTTCCCGGCACCGCGTCCCCGCGCCGCGTCCCGGCGGAACGACCTCGTGACCCGGGCCGCTGCCGGGTGCACAATGGCCTTCCACTGCCGCCGCCACGGCGGCGGCGAACGCTCATGGGGGACCGACATGTTCTACCTTCTGGCTGCCCTGTTCGTCGTCGCGGTCATCGTGGCGCTCCTGGTCGTCCTGAACCGCCGCGGCAACTCCTCCGCCCGGGTGATCCCCGGCGAGTCCGGCACGCCCGAGAGGTTCGGGCTGGGCCACATCCACCAGGACCGGAACCTCTGAGCGCCGGCGGGGCGACGCCAGGCGGCGTGGCGTTCAGGACACCGGGGGCCGAAATGTGGAGCTTTCCAGCGCAATTGATGTGCTGGATATGCTGGCGGCATGGAGAAGGCCAAGAACGAGGAATGGCTCACCGATGACGAGCAGCGCGCCTGGCGGACCTACCTGGACGTCGGCACACTGCTGCTCAACCAACTCGGACGCGACCTGGAGCCGTTCGGCCTGACCATCAACGACTACGAGATCCTGGTGAACCTCTCGGAGTCGCCCGGCCACCGCATGCGGATGAGCGACCTGGCCCGCGCCACCCTGCAGTCCAAGAGCCGGCTGTCCCACCAGATCAGCCGCATGGAGACCGCGGGCCTGGTCCGCCGCGAGAACTGCGAGTCGGACCGGCGCGGGCTGTTCGCCGTCCTCACCGAGGACGGCTGGCAGACGATGCGGGACGTCGCCCCGCACCACGTCGCCGCCGTGCGCGAGCACTTCATCGACCTGCTCCCCGCCGAGGACCAGGCGGCCCTCCGCAGGGCCCTCACCCCGGTCGCCGAGCACCTGCGCGCGGAACGCGGCACGACCTGAGGGGCCCCTGACGCCGCACGTGACGAATGTCCACGCATGTGGCGTTTTACGGGCACGGCCCGGGGCAGGCGAACGGATGAGGGGGGTTTCCGTTCCCGTGAGTGCTAGGGAGTCGACCCCATGTCAACAGGGACACTTCTGGCGATCATCATCCCCGTGGTGGTGGTACTCGCCCTGATCGCGGTCGCGTCCACCCTCTTCATCCGGCACCGGCGCCTGAAGGGCCGCTTCGGCCCGGAGTACGACCGGACGGTGGAGGACGCCGGCAGCCGCAAGGACGCGGAGCGCGACCTGGCCGCCCGCGCCAGGCGTCACGACTCGCTGGACATCAAGCCGCTGCCGAGCGGCGTCCGCGACCGCTACGCGCGGGAGTGGACGAGCGTCCAGGAGGAGTTCGTGGACCGGCCCGAGGACGCCGTCCACGACGCCGACAGCCTCGTGGCCTCCCTGATGCGCGACCGCGGCTACCCGACCGAGGGCTTCGACCAGCAGGTCAAGGACCTCTCGGTGGAGCACGGCCGGACCCTGGACCACTACCGCGCGGCCCATGAGGTCAACGACCTCAGCACCCGGCACGAGGCCACCACCGAACAGCTGCGCGGCGCGATGGTGCACTACCGCGCCCTGTTCGACGACCTGCTCACCGACGGCGGTGGGCGGCGCCACGCCCGGGCCTGACGTAGCGCCCGGCACGCACAACCCGCACGACCCACCGGAAAGGCGGAGAAACGATGGAACGCGAGCGTGTCTCCCGCGGAAGCGGTCTGGCCACCGAAGACCTCGCAGGGACCCATGCGCCCCCCGGCACCCCGCAGGACAGCCCCGAGGCGGCCCCCAGGGCACCGGAGTACCCGGGCGAGAGCACCGGGACACGGGGCGGACCGCCCCCGGACGACGCGGTCGGCGCCCCGGCCCGGGACGGCGCCGCGGACGAGGCCCCGCAACTGCTGGGCTCCGACGACGAGGAGGGCTTCCGCGACCGCTGGCAGCGGATCCAGAGCGAGTTCGTCGACGACCCGCGCGACGCCGTGCACGCCGCCGACGAGTTGGTCGCCGACGTGATGCAGAAGCTGGCGTCGACCTTCGCCCAGCACAAGCAGGGCCTGGAGGGCCAGTGGACCCGCGGGGAAGAGGTGAACACGGAGGAGCTGCGCACGGCGCTCCGGCGCTACCGCTCCTTCTTCAACCGCCTGCTGTCGACCTGAGTCCGGCCGAGCGGGGCCTCACCCCCACGGGGGCGGCGCCCCGCTCCCCCATGCGACGGGCCGGGCACACAGGGTCCGCGGGTTCGGGCAACGCACGCGTCCTGAGGGGGACGTGGGGCCGAGGTGGGTCCTGTGACAGGTGGGACGCAGGGGAACGGGGCCGGACGCCTCAGCGAGTCGGAAGCCGCGGGCGCCGCGGCCGGATGCGCGGTCACCCCGTGACGACGCGGCGCTCCACGCCCGGGAGCCCCTTGTCCCACCAGTGCCCGTAGCGCCGGTAGACGGCCGGATCGCGATCGGCGAGCAGCGCGCGGAGCTTCACTGCCTCCGTGCAGAGGCCGTCCCACGCGGCCTTGCCCAGCGTGCGGAAGGCGGTCAGTTCCAGTCCGCCGCCGGTCGCCCGCCACACCCCGGCGACCTGCCCGTCGACAAGCAGACAGGGCAGCGTGTCGCCGTTGCGCCGCACGACCACCGGCCGGTACTCCTCCGGCACGACCCGGCCGGCGCCGGTGTGGGCGAACAGGACGCTGTCCCACATGGGGAGCAGCCGCGGAGGCGCCGGCGTGTCCTCGTCCGGGACGGTGGCGCCCGCGAGGTCGTACAGCGGCGTGCGGCCGGGGCCCGCCACCGGCACCACCTGGTCGCCGAGGCCCTGCAGCGCCCGGGTGACGACGGAACGCTGGAGCAGCGTGAACCGTGCGAAGTCCTGGGCGGAGCCGGGACCGAACGCGCGCAGGTAGGAGAGCAGGAGTTGCCGCACCCCGGCGTCCGTCTCCTCCTGCGTCGGCGCGGGGACGGCCGCGGCGGCGCGGTAGGTGTTCGGCTGCGCGAACGACCAGGGGCCGCCGGCCGGCACATGGTGCGTCGGCGCGTACGTGCGCAGCGCCCACCACACCCGGTGGGCGTGCTCGCCGAACCGCGCCGTGACCTCGGCCTCGACCTCGGGGCCGGTGCGGGGCTGCGCGAGGAAACCGGCGAGTTCGGGGAGGACCGCGTCGGCGTCCTCGGGGCGCAGCCCGGTCGAGCCGTAGCGCCGGTCGTACAGCCGGGACGCCCGCAACGTGTGCACCATGGCGGCGTGGTGGCCGGCGTGGTCCTCGGCGTGGACGGCGTGCAGCGTGATCCGCATCAGGGTCGACTTCACTATCCGGCCGTCCGCGAACGCCGCGTCCAGGTCCTCCGGGGCGAAGTCCCGCACGCGGTTCCACAGCGCCAGGTACGGCGAGGCCGGGCTCTGCGCCTGCAGCGCGCAGACCCGGCGCACCGCCTCGGCCACGTCGAGGCGCCGGCGTTCGAGCAGGAGCTGACGGTCCAGGGTGGCGAGGGCGAGTTGCCGCGTGGTCAGACTCATGGCCGGATCATGCCACCCGGGTCGGACAGCGCGTCCGGCCCGCCGCCCCGAACGCGCCGTGCATGCCGGTGCGACGGCGGGGCACACGCGGGGTCAGGAGGTTGTGGACATGGTTCCTTTGCTGCTTGTCCTGCTGCTGGCCCTGATCCTCTTCGGGGCGGGATTCGCCCTCAAGGCCCTGTGGTGGATCGCGTTGGTCGTGCTGGTGGTGTGGCTGCTCGGCTTCGTGTTCCGGGCCGCGGAGGGTGGCGGGCGGCGCCGCTGGTACCGATGGTGACCTGACGCACGCACGCAGCACGCCGGGGTGCCGGCCGCGGTTCGCGGCCGGCACCCCGTTCGTCGTGGCCACTTCGTCGTGGCGGCGTCATCCGGTCAATCCCCTTGCGGCAGCGGTCCTTGCCGTCCGGCGGGGTACACGGGGCACAGAAGGCCGGAGCAGCCCGGCCCATGCCTGCCAGGAGACGCCGATGCGGGAGGACTGCCGCCTCACCGTCCGGGAACGCACGGCGCTCGACGGGATCGAGCGCCTGCTCCGCCATGACGACCGGGCCCTCGCCCGGCGACTGCGCACGATGCGCCTCCACACACCCCTCCGGGAGGCCGCCGCCCGGTTCGCCCGATGGCCGCGTGCCCTGCTGGTGACCTTCCTGGCCGGCACCACCCTCGCCCTGCTGCTGTCGGCCACGCTGACCACGTCCCCGCCCCTGATGTGGGCGGGCACCGCCTCGTGGATCGTCACCCTGCTCACCGCCGCCTGGCCGGTGAGGGGCGGCAGGCGTCTACGGCGCGGGCGGCAAGTTGCGTGACGTGCCTCCGGCTGCCGGACGGTGGCCGGTGGCCGCGACGCGCGGGCGGCCGCGGGGCACGGTGGCGACTCGCTCAGGGGCGCGCCCCGGCGACCTCCTCGGCCACGTGGCGGTCCAGCGCGGCCCGCACCAGGGCGGCCGCGAAGACCGCGTACGCGGTCTTCGGCACCAGGTCGGCCAGTGCCTCCGGCCGTGCGGGCAGTCCCAGTCGTTCCGCGCCCTTGAGCGCCTTGTCGTCGAAGAGCGGGCCGGTCTCCGGCCAGACGGCCTGCACCTCGCGCAGGAAGATGTCCACACCGACGGGTCCCAGCCCGGGAACCTCGCGCAGGGCGCGGCGGATCGCGTCCGGGTCGCTGTCCGCCGCGTCCCGCAAGCGGCGCAGATCGCCTCCGTAGCGGTCCAGGAGCAGCTGTGCGCCGTCCCCGAGCTGCGTCGCCGTGCGCTCGTCGTAGCGCCGGTAGTGGCCCCGGCCGAGGGCGTCGACGCGCTGCTGCCAGGTGGCGTCGCGCATCCTGCGGGGGTCGCGCATCCCGGCGGCGAACAGCTCGTGCGCCGCGGCGGTGGCCACGGACGCCTTGATGCGGGCGCTGAGCAGGCACGCGGCCACCAGCACCTGGTACAGCGGCTGCGGGGTGTTCCTCAGCTTGACGCCGGCGTCCTCGGCGTAGGTGTGGCCTTCGTGGTCCAGCAGGGCCTTGACGGTCGCCCTGTCCTTCGTGGTGTCCCGGTCCCGGGTCGTCCCGGTCATCTCGCATCACCTTCTCGGGAAGCGCAGGGTCCTCGTCGGGTCTGCTACCCGGTGTGCGGCCGGTAGACGGCGAAGCCGGCGTCGATCACTGGCCGGGCGACGTCGCGGACGCGTACGCCGCCGTCCCAGGCCTGTCGCGCAGCGGCGCGTCAGGGCCCCGAGGGCCTTCGTCCCCGGTTCCCCGAACTCACCGGCGGTCGCACGCCTCGGCGACGGGCGCTGTCCGGCGGGGACACGTGTCTCCTCGGGTCGAATCGGCACGCGGTCCCGCGCCACGCCTTCCCCCTCGGCACCGGCGCACGCGGGCGCCGGGGCCGCTGCCGAATGCGCTGGTCACAACCGTATCCCGTCACCTCGACGCGGTGCCTCCGCAACGGGTGGCCAGGCGGGAGCCGGCGCACCGGGACGGCCGCGTCCGGCCGCTGCCGTCCGGCTCTGTGCCGGCGCCGCCATGCGGCTCCTCGCGAAACTCGCCCTTCTCCGCACGCCCGCCGCGTGCCGGTGGGCCCGGCTGACGCCGGGGTCGACGGCGGCGGGATCCCAGGTGATCACGTCCGCCGCCCCCGCCCCGACCTGGAGCTGGGTGACGACCCGTTGCCAGGTGCCGTCCCTCTGCCAGCGGCGGAACAGGTCGTACACCCGGCCCCACGGCCCGTACCGTTCCGGCACCTCGCGCCAGGGCACCCCGGTGCGGACCCGGAACCGTATGCCGTCGATCAACTGCCGCCGGGTCCATGTCGCCGGCCGGCCGACCTTCTTGCGCACGGGCAGCAGCGGCTCCAGCACCGCCCACTGCTCGTCCGTCAGATCTCCACGAGCCACGAATCAAGATCATCCCATAGCAAGATCCATTGCCGTCACGCGCCCCCGGACGACGCCGACGCGCGATCACCCGCGTCGTGCGTCCGGACCACTCGGGCGTGCTCACCGACGCGCAACGGGAGCAGCAGGGTACGCCCTCGGGCAACCGGCCCGACGCGCGGGCCTGTTGAAGCCGCGATGGACGGTCGACACGACCGCGAGGTAGCCGTAGCCGTGGCCGAGGCCCACCGATGAGTTTCGCCGACTGGGCCGGTCCACCACGACGTACGCCATCGAGCCGCACACTGGAGACCCGCCATGACCTATCCCGCACACCCCGGCCGCATGCTGTTCGTGAACCTCCCCGTGGCGGACCTCGAGCGCAGCAAGGCGTTCTTCGCCGGGCTCGGGTTCGCCTTCAACCCGGTGTTCGCCGACGAGAGCAGCGCCTGCATGCTGGTCGGCGAGCACGCCTTCGTCATGCTGCTCGGCCGCGAGAAGTTCGCGGAGTTCTCGAAACTGCCGATGGCCGATCCCCGCACGCACGCGCTGGCGCTGTACTGCTTCAGCGTGTCGTCCCGCGACGAGGTCGACAGGGTCGGCGGCGCCGCGCTCGCGGCGGGCGGCACCGAGGCGGACGGCGCCGAGGACCACGGCTTCATGTACGCGCGCAGCTTCTTCGACCTCGACGGCCACGGCTGGCAGGTCATGTGGATGGACCCGGCGGCGGCGGAGCAGGGCCCCGAGGCGTTCGCGGCCTCCGTGCCGGACGCCGACGCCCCGGCCTGACCCACGACCGCGTGCGCCGTCAGCCCCGGGGGAACCCCTTGGACGACGGTCACCCCCGGCGCCCAAACAGATGCGGAGGGTGACAGCGCGCTCAGCGTTCCGCGCGCGGCGTGGCCACGCCTGACCAGGTCCCCCACCGGCGCCCTCCGATCTCCACCCGGGACTCCACCCGTGGGTCCAGGTGCCGTGGGCCGTGTCGCAGCAAGCTTGCGGGCATGACAGCAACCGAGTGGATCACCGACATCGCCCTCATCCTCGTCGTCTTCCGGCAGCTGCGGGAGGGCCGGCTGCGCCCCCTGTCGTTCCTCCTCCCCCTGGGGATCGTGGCCTTCGTGGCCCACACGTACCTCGACTCGATACCCACCGCCGGCAACGACCTGGTGCTGATCGGCTCCCTGATGGGCGTCGGTGCCGTGCTGGGTGTCGCCGGCGGTGCGTACACCCGGGTCCGGGTCTGCGGTGAGGACGTCCTGATCAAGGCCGGCGTGGTCTCGGCGGTCCTGTGGGTGCTCGGCATGGGCGCGCGGATGGGTTTCCAGCTGTGGGTGGAGCACGGCGGCGGTGGGGACGACGTCGCCCGGTTCAGCGTGGCCCACGACATCACCGGCAGTCAGGCATGGGTCGCGGCCTTCGTCCTCATGGCCCTCACCGAGGTCGTGACGCGGCTGGCCACGATCTTCCTCCGGAGCCGGACGGTGGGCCGCTCCCCCCGGACCGCGCCCGCCGCGCCCGCCCTCGACCACCTGGTGTGACGACGGGCTCGCGCGGGACGGCGGTGGGCTATGGTCGGGCCATGCCCGCAGCCACGACCCCGTCGCCGGGGGCGGCCCCGTCCGCGGGGAGCGGCCCACGGCCGGTTCCCGGACGGGACCCCCGGACGCGATGGATCATCCCGGCAGCGGTCGTCGTCGCGGGGGCGCTGACCATCCGGCCCATGGGCCTCAGCGGCCACGGCCTGCTCGTGCTCGCGCTCTTCGTGGTCAACTGCGCCGCTCTGCTGGTCCGGGCGCTGCCCGAGGCGAAGCTGCCCCCGCGGGCCGCCCTGGTGTGGTTCACGCTCGGCATCGTCGCGGCGGCGGCACTGATCGGCGTCGGCGCCACCGGGACGACCTACCTCTTCGCCTTCTTCATGAGCGGTCACATCGGATACCGGCTGGAGACCCGGCCCGCGCTGGCCCTCGCGCTGCTGTGCAGCCTGCTGTGCGGCGGCGTGCTGTACCTCCGTCTCGGGCAGGGGCACGACGTACTGCCCTGGGCGCTCGGTCTCGCCACCGGCGCCCCGGTCCTTGCGGGGATACTCAACCGCAGCCGGCACCAGGCCGTGCAGGCGGCGCTCTCGGCGGCCGAGTCGGCGGAACGCGCCGCCCGGGCCGAGGCGCGGACCGCCGTGCTGACCGAGCGCGGCCGGATCGCCCGGGACGTCCACGACGTGCTGGCGCACTCGCTGGCGGGCATCAACATGCAGCTGGAACTGGCCGACGCGCTCCTCGACACCGGGGACCTGGACAAGGTCCGCGAGGCCAACGCCAAGGCGCACGCCATGGTCAGGGACAGCCTGAAGCAGGCGCAGTGGACCGTGCACGCGCTGCGCGAGGACGCCCTGCCGCTGGTCGAGAGCCTGACCGCGATGCTCGAATCGTCCGGCCACCGCGACGCACTCACCGTCACCGGCGCCGTCCGTGAGATGCCCGCCCCGGTGACCCAGAACCTGCTGCGGATCGCCCAGGAGTCCCTCACCAACGCCGCCCGGCACGCACCCGGCGGCGAGGTCCGCGTGAAGCTGGCGTTCGCCGCCTCCTCGACCGCACTGACGATCCGCAACCGTGCCGGGACCCGTACGGTGGCCCCTGGTGGCGGGAGCGGAATGGGACTGATCGGCATGCGGGAACGCGTCGCCCTGCTGGGCGGCACCATCACCGCGGGCCCGGTCACCGAGGGACCGGACGAGGGCGGCTGGCAGGTGGAGGCAGTGATCCCCGATGAGTGACCAGGACGAGAACCACGAGCCGTTGCGGGTGGTCGTCGCCGACGACCAGGCCGCCGTCCGCGAGCCGCTCGCGGACGTCCTCGCGCTGTCCGAGGACATCGAGGTCGTCGCGGCCGCCGCGAACGGGGCCGAGGTCCTGGCGGCCGTCGCCACCGGGCCGGTCGACGTGGTGCTGATGGACCTGCGCATGCCCGTGATGGACGGGACCGAGGCGACCCGCCGGCTCGGCGCGGAGCACCCGGAGGTGGCCGTGGTCGTGCTGACCACCTTCGCCGACGACGACTCCATCCTGGCCGCGCTGAGCGCCGGGGCCCGCGGGTACCTCACCAAGAACGCCGGCCGGCAGGACATCCTCCGCGCGATCAGGGCGGCCGCCGCCGGTCAGTCCGTGCTCGACCGCGAGGTCCAGGACCGGCTCCTCGCCACCGCCCGCACCGGACCGCCGGAGCCGGCGCGACCGCTGCCCGGGGACATCACCCCCCGCGAGCGCGAGGTACTGGCCCTCATCGGGAAGGGCCTGCCGAACCGGGCCATCGCCGAGCACCTGTTCATCAGCGAGGCCACGGTCAAGACGCACATCAACAACCTCTTCGCCAAGGCGGGGATCCGGGACCGGGCCGACGCCGTGCGCCGCGCCATCGCCGCGGGCCTGGCCTGACCCCCGCGCCGCGGGCCCGGGCCGGGCACCGCCGTCCGGCCGTTCGGTCGGTCGGTTGGTCGGTCGGCCGGCAAAATGCCGCGCCTGCGACGTCGTCACCGGCCGCGGCACGTCCTGACGCCGCCCGCCATGTCGGGTACCGCCGCCCACGTCGGCCCTCGGCCGCCGGAAGCGACCCGCGTCAGAGTTCACGGAGCGCGGGCAGGAGGGTCTTCTCGGCCCAGTCCAGGAAGGCCGGCTGTGCGTCGCCGCCGACCTGGACGAGGGCGATCTCGGTGAACCCCGCCTCCGCGTAGGGCCGGACGGCCTCCACGAAGGCCTGCGGGTCGTCCCCGCAGGGAATGGACTCCGCGACGTCCTCCGGACGTACGTTCTCGCTCGCCGACGCGAAGGCCGCCGTGCCGGGCAGTTCGGAGTTGACCTTCCACCCGCCGCCGAACCAGCGGAACTGCTCGTGCGCCCGCCGTACGGCCGTGTCCCGGTCGGGGTCGTAGGACACCGGCAGCTGCCCGACGCGCGGCTTGCCCGCGCCGCCGGACCCGTCGAAGGCGGCCACCAGATCCGCGTCCGGCTCCGTGGCGATCATCAGATCGGCCAGCCGGCCCGCCAGTTCGCAGGACTGCGCCCCCGACACCGCGACCCCGATCGGCGGCGGCCGGTCGGGCAGGTCCCACAGCTTCGCCGACTCCACGTCGAAGTGCTCGCCGCGGTGGTTGACGTACCCTCCGCCGAAGAGCGCCCGGATGATCTCCACGGCCTCGGCGAGCATCGCCTGGCGGACGTCCACGGCGGGCCAACCGCCGCCCACCACGTGCTCGTTGAGGTTCTCGCCCGATCCCAGCCCGAGCCGGAAGCGGCCGTCGGAGAGCAACTGCACCGTCGCCGCCTTCTGAGCGACCACGGCGGGGTGGTAGCGCACGGTCGGGCAGGTCACGTACGTCATCAGCGGAATCCGCGAGGTGGCCTGCGCCGCCGCTCCCAGCACGCTCCAGGCGTAGGGTGCGTGGCCCTGCTCGTCCAGCCAGGGGAAGTAGTGGTCGGAGGTCACCGAGAAGTCGAATCCGGCCTCCTCGGCCCGGACTACGTGGGACACCAGGTCCTTGGGGCCGGCCTGCTCGGTCATCATCGTGTATCCGAATTGCGTCATATGGGGCGGCTGCCCGGTCGATCACCGCGGAAACGGCCGCGCACGCGTGTGTGCGCCGGCGGATCGGGGGCACCCGGAAGGTGCGGTGAGGCAGCCGCACGGTGGGTGAACGCCCCGGACGCCGGACCCCCCTCCGGCGTCCGGGACACCCACGGGCCCTGCCGGGTCCCCGTCGGGCGGCTCCTGCGGGGGTACGCGCGGCACGTCGCGCGACGCCCCCACGTCCAGCACGGTGGCGACACCGCCGAATTGGCCAGTACCACCGCAATCGGACGCCTGCGCCTGCCGTCCGTCGCGGCCGAAGCGACGGCCGGCGTGCGCGGCACGCCTGCCGTCGGCTGCGTTCGCACCACGTCGTGGACCTCCGGGGTCGGCGCCGTGGCCTCGGCCGGTGCCGGTCAGCCCTGCCGTCAGGGGCGGGGCGTGAGCCTGGTGACTTCGATCGTGGTCAGTCGGCGGAACCCGATGCGCTCGTAGAGCGCCATGGCGCCCGTGTTGGTATCGATGACGTGGAGGAAGACCTCGTCGCCCCGGGCACGGATGCGGGCGGCGACAGCCCGCATCAAACGGGTGGCCAGCCCCTGGCCGCGGAAGGCCGGGTCCGTGCACACCGCGCTGACCTCGGTCCACCCTTGCGGGTCGCCCGTGGGTGCGGAGAAGCGTTCGCCGGCCATCGCGGCCAGGACGCCGTTCCGGCGGATTCCGAGGTAGCCGCCCAACTCGATGGTGCGCGTGAGGAACGGGCCCGGTTTGGTCCGTGCGGCCAGATCCGCCATGGCCGGAACGTCGTCGGTGGTCAGTTCGCTGATCTCCGGGTCCTCCGCGTCCTCGGGGCCCGCGGCCAGTCCGGCTCCGGAGAACTGAACCACGTTCAGCCGGTGGAGATCGATGTGGTGGTCGGCCGCCCAGGACTCGGGCAACGCCCCTGGCTCCCGGTGCAGGAGGGCGCCGCCCGTCCGGCGGGTGAGTCCGGCGAGGTCACGCCAGTCCTGTTCGGTGGCCTCGTCCGGAACCGCGGCGAAGGGGGCCACCGAGTCCAGATATCGCACGGCCCGGCCCTCGCCGTCCGCGAACCGCGCGTGCCGGCTGTTCAGCGCCGCGAACACCACGTTCACCAGCACCCTCGTGTCAGGGCTCGTTGAGGCGTCATGCAAGGGGGTGGTCATGACCATCCGGTCGGTCGGGGCGGCTCGTGCCACGCGGTTGGGGTGGGTCGGAGTCGGTGCGTCCGCTCGGCTTCCGCTCTCCCCCGCCGCTAGAGGGCGGGGTGCCGGTCGTGCACCGAGCTGAGTGTTTCCAGCAGCGAGGCGGTGTGGAGAACAGTCGATTCCGCGTACGGGGCGGCCGCCAGCTGTACCGCGATCGGCATGCCGTCGCTGCTCGTGCCGAACCGCATCGACAGGGCCGGATGCCCCGTCAGGTTGAAGGGGACGGTCGTCGAGCTCACGTGGAAGGCGCCCATGGTCCGGCCGTCGAGGGTGAACTCCTCGAGCTGGTGCTTGTGGGCCGGGATCGTCGTCACGGGGAGCAGGAGGACGTCGTACTGCTGGAAGAAGTTCGCCATGGCGTCCCGGAGGCGCTCGACGGCCTGCTCGGCCAGGACGAAGTCCTCCACCGAGGTGTCGGGCATGGTGGCCACGAACTTGGAGTAGCCGAACATCTGGTCCTCGTGGCCCGCGGTGACCTGGCGGAAGGCCGGCTTCACCTCCATGGTGCTCAGCCTGGTCCACAGTTCGAGCGGATTGTCCTGCTCGAAGGCCGGGATACCCACGGCGTCGACCCGGGCTCCCACCCCCTGCAGGGCTTCGGCGGCCGCCTGGACGGTCGCGGCGACCTCCGGGTCGGTCGGGCCGAGTCCCGAGTCGACGAGCCAGCCCACCCGCAGGGGCCGGTCCGGGGAGTCGCCCAGGCCGGTGTCGAACCCGGGTGGGACGGTGGCGAATCCGTCGGCGCCGTCGGGGCCGGCCAGGAGGGTGTAGGCGAGTGCGAGGTCGCGGATGCTGCGGGCCATCGGGCCGACGTGCCAGTTGCGGCGGGGCTCGCGCGGCCAGATCCCGGTCATCGGGATGCGCCCGTGCGTCGGTTTGAAGGACGAGACGCCGGTGTCCGCCGCCGGCCCGCGTACCGAGATGGACAGGTCGGTGGCCAGTCCGAGCGGCGACATCCCGGCGGCGATCGCGGCGGACTCACCGCCGCTCGAACCGCCGGGCGAACGGTCGACGTCCCAGGGGTTGTTCGTCCTGCCCGTCAGGAGGTTGTCGGACTCGATCCAGTACGAGAACTCCGGGAGATTGGTCTTCGCCAGCAGGATCGCGCCGGCCTCCTTGACGCGCGCGACAGCGGTGGCGTCCGTGTCGGGGACACGCCCGGCGAAGATGGGCGAGCCGCGCTGGGTGAGCACCCCTGCGGTGTCGAACGAGTCCTTGGCCGTGAAGGGCACGCCGTGGAGCGGTCCTAGGTCCCCGCCCCGGGCGAGCTCGTCGTCCGCCGCCTTCGCGGCCGCCAGCGCACCGTCGACGAGCGTGACGATCGCATTGAGCCGCGGGTTGACGGCCTCGATGCGATCCAGATGCGCCTGCACCACCTCGACCGAGGAGACCTTCCCGGCACGGATCAGCTCTGCGAGCTCGTTCGCATCGGCGTAGTTCAGGTCGGTGGTCATGATGCGTCCTTTCCAGGCCGGTCCGCTCTCCGTCCGAACCGGTCTGCCGTTGCCTTGCTGCTTGCGAGTGGGGCACGGCCATCGACACTCGGGGCCATTTCGCCGAGGCCTTCCCGGTGGATGATCAGGAGGTCCTTCATGCGCGGGCGAACGCCTCGTGGGCGGCTCGTGAGGCGGCTTCGAGGCAAGCGGGAGGCCGGCCGTCAACCAGCGGACTGTCGACGAGGGACATGAGGAGGACCTCCTCGAGAGGGCCAGGACGGCCATGCTCTTGGGATTTCGTCCACGACCAGATACTATACAGGTCATCATACATGGCACAAGGAGAGGGCGCAGGATGGGGAAGCGGACGGACGCCAAGCAGAAGATGGTGCAGGCCGCCAAACAGTTGATCCGGCAGCGTGGCTACAACGGCACGGCCTTCTCCGACGTGCTCGAACTCAGCGGTACGTCTCGCGGCTCGGTCTACTTCCACTTCCCCGGCGGCAAGACGCAACTGGCCATCGAAGCCGCCGAAGCCCACGCCTTCGAGCAGGTGGAGATCATCGACCAGGCCGCCCACCAGGCCACGTCCGCGGCCCAGTTGGTCGGGCTCTACATCGACATGGGCCGCGAGGGCATGATCGCCGGCGAATACGGGCGCGGCTGCGCGATCGCACCGCTGATCACCGAAGGCGCCACACAGGAGTCGGCCGAGATCGCCGAGACCGGGCGCCGGGCCTTCTCGGAGATGACCGACAGGCTCGCCTTCCACCTCGTCGCCTTCGACGTCCCGCGAGCCTCGGCGAGGGTTCTCGCCGAGGCCGTGATCGCGGGCATCGAGGGAGCGATGATCACCTCGCGCGCCCTGCGCAGCCCCGCGCCGTACGAGTCCGTACGCGCCGTACTGGTCGGCCATGCCGTGAGCGTTTCACCGAAGAGCGGCGGACGCGTCCGCACCTGACGGTCGGACGCGTCACCGGCTCGGCCCCGGGGCGGCCGGAGTGTGGGTCATGTGCCGCCCCTCCCGCGGAGGGGTGGGTCGTCACGTCGCCGCACCGCCGGCCGGCCGCCGTCGGGCCGGAGGGCGGCGACGCCGCACCGATGCCTTGCTCCGTCCTCGCGCGCAGCGGTTCGGCTCGCCTCGGCGTCGCCCCTGCCCTTCGGAGGTATGCAGGCCGACCTATCTATCATGCGGATCGCGGCCGCCGATGCGTCCAGGCTGCGGAGGCCGACTACGGAGTCGCCTGCCTCAGTTGTGCTCGGCGGCAACAGCCTCGGCGCCTGCCGCGGCCTCGAAGGGCGCTGCGGTCGGATCATCGCGCCGCAGCAGGAAGAGACAGGCGAGAGCGCCCACCAGCGACACGGCCGCCGACCACCACCAGGCGTGCGTGAAGTGGTCGAGGGCACCAAGGTCGATCTGCGAGGAGCCGACGACGACGACCAGGACCGCCACGCCGAGGGTCAGGCCGATCTGGCGGTTCATCTGCACGATGGCGCTGCCGGTGGAGGTCTGGTGACGGGCCAGGCCGGTGGTCGCCGCGCCGACGAGGGTGGGTGTCCACAGGCCGGTCCCGATCCCGCACAGGAGCCAGCCGGGCAGCACCTCGAAGTAGTCGGGTTGCGCGCCCAACGACGTTCCGATCAGCAGGGCCCCCAGGCCCAGCGCGACTCCGCCCAGTGCGGCGACCAGACCCGCCGGCAGCCTTGCGGTGTAGCGGCGCAGTCCGAGCGAGGTGGCCGAAACCATGATCGGCCCCGGCGAGATGGCCAGGCCGGTACGGATGGCCGACCACCCCCAGCCTTCCTGCATCCAGAACACGAGCCCGAGGAGCTGCAGCCCGAAGGCGAGGGAGAGCAGGAACATGCCGACGTTGGCCCAGGTGAAGGTCCGGTCCCTGAACAGCGTGAGATCGATGACCGGTGAATCCGCGCGGGCTGAGCGCAGTACGGTGGCGGCGAGCGCGACGGCCGCCACTGCGAGGGCACCGATGATCGAGCCGCTGCCCCAGCCCCAGGTGGGCCCCTGAACCAGTGCGAGGGTCAACGCGCCGATTCCGCCCATCAGGAGCGCGCCACCCAGCAGGTCCGGTATGCGGGCCTCGATGCTGTGCCGAGGGTCTGGTGCCACCCGCACCGCCAGGGCGAGCGCGGCCAGCGCGATCGGGATGTTCACGATGAAGATGAAACGCCATGACGCTTCGACCAGGAGCCCGCCGAGAGTCGGCCCTGCCGACGCGCCGAGGGACCCGCTGATCGCCCAGATCTGGACCGACCTGCTGACGCGCTCTTTCGGCATGCCGTTGATGATCAGGGCGAGGCTGGTCGGCACGATCGCGGCAGCGCCGACCGCCTGGACACAGCGCATCGCCACCAGCAGCCACACGTTGCCGCAGAGGGCCGCACCCAGGCTGCCGGCGCCGAAGACACCCAACCCCAGCAGGAACGTTCCCCTCGTTCCGTAGCGGTCGGCGAGCCTCCCCGCGGGGACGAGCAGGGCTGCGAACACGATCGCGTAGCCGTTCAGGACCCAGCTCAGGTCCGCGAGTGAACTGTGGTGCAGGGCCGCGCCGATGGGGCGCAGGCCGACGTTGACGATGAACACGTCCAGCGTGGTCATGAACGTGGCCGTGCAGAGCACGGCAAGCAGGACAGCCGGGTGGTGACGTCGCGGCCGTCGGATGGTGGGCTCGGTCAAGGACGTGCCTTCGCTAGGAGGATGCATCTGCGCATGGAGCTGTCGCCCGGCCGTGGCCCGGGGATGGACGCAGCGGAAGGACTGCGCTCCCCCACTCCGGGCCGCGGTCGGTGCAGCACCGCCGCCCTCAGGCGGTGGGAGTGATCCGCTGCTCGCAGTGCGAGGAAGCCGACCGCTCCGCTCAGTAGGTATGTCAACCTACATAGCATCGCGGGGTGGGTCAATGCGGCCCCAGCTTTACCGCGCTGCGGTCGCCCCCAGCCGCATCGCACCCTCAGTACTATGCCTGGCGCCATACATGCAGCGCCCGTGCCGCACCTCGGGGCCCTCACCCCCAAGGCCGCACGGCAGCCCGCCGACCGGCCGGAGCGTCCACGACTTCATGAATTCAGGAATCCGTGTACTCTCACGGATGTGCTGACTGCTGCCTCCGACATCGAGGTGCTGGCCCGCTTCGGCCGCGCGCTCGCCGACCCGATCCGCTGCCGCATCCTGCTCACCCTCCGTCAGGCCCCGGCCTACCCGGCCGACCTCGCCGACGCACTCGGCGTCTCGCGCACCCGCCTGTCGAACCACCTGGCGTGCCTCCGCGACTGCGGCCTGGTCGTCACCGTGCCCGACGGGCGCCGCACCCGGTACGAACTCGCCGACGAACGCCTGGGCCACGCGCTCGACGACCTGCGGACCGCCGTGGTCGCCGTCGAGACCGACCGCACCTGCCCGGACGCCGACGCGAAGGGGTGCTGCTGACCATGACGGTCGAGACGCCCGTGTCCCTAGGCCCCGGCCCGGCACGCCGGGACACGCTCACCCGCCGGATACGCCTGCTGGTCGCCGGGACCATCACGTACAACGTCATCGAGGCCGTCGTCGCCCTCACCGCCGGCGCCACGGCCTCCTCCACCGCCCTGATCGGCTTCGGCCTGGACTCGGTCATCGAAGTGTCCTCCGCAGCCGCCGTGGCCTGGCAGTTCTCCGCCCGCGACCACGCCGTACGGGAAGCCCGCGAGAGGACCGCGCTGCGGATCATCGCCGTCTCCTTCTTCGCGCTCGCCGCCTACGTGTCCGTCGATGCCGTCCGCGCGCTGACCGGGGCCGGCGACGCCGAACGCTCCCTCCCCGGCATCGTCATCGCCGCCCTGTCCCTGGCCGTCATGCCGTTCCTCTCCGCCGCCCAGCGCCGCGCCGGACGTGAACTCGGCTCCGCCTCGGCCGTCGCCGACTCGCAGCAGACCCTGCTCTGCACCTACCTGTCCGCCGTGCTGCTGGCCGGCCTGGTCCTCAACGCCACCCTCGGCTGGTCGTGGGCGGACCCCGTTGCGGCCCTGGTGATCGCCGTCATCGCCGTGAAGGAAGGCCGCGACGCCTGGCAGGGCAAGGGCTGTTGCGCACCCACAGCCGTCACGCCCCTCGGGTCGCCGGCCACCGTCGAGCCGGACACGTGCGGGTGCCGCCCCGGGTGCGACTGCTGCGCTTGACGTGGGTCACTGTGCCGCGAACTGCCGTGCTGGGGCTCGCGGGTGGGGACGACAATGGCGTGACTGCCCGCCCTCGCCGGAGGTGGCGTCACGTCACCACAGGGCTGCGGGAGTCGCAGCGGTGGCCGCCGCGGCCGCCTGGCCGGCGGTCGCGCGCGGCCTGCGCGGTGCCTGACGGGGTGGCAGGCGCCGCCTACCAGTAGTGCCGGCGTCCGCCGACCTGGTGTCCCACGGCGCCCAGCACCCAGAGCACGAGGCCGATGATCACGAGGATGATCCCGATGGTCCACAGGATCGAGATCCCCGTGAGGAAGCCGATGATCAGCAGGATGATGCCGAGGATGAGCATGGTGTCCTCCGTTGGTCCGGTTGCTCCGCTTGGTCTGCTTGCCCCGCCCCCGCCCTCGCTCCGTCAGCCGCCGTTCAGGGTGCGCTGGAGTTCGGCCTTGTTCATGTGAGAGCGGCCGTCGACGTTGCGGCGCTTGGCCTCGGCGTAGAGCTGGTCGTAGGTCGGTCCCTGCGGGCCCTTGCCGGAACGTTGTCCGCCGCGCCTGCCCGAGGACATGTCCTCGGTGGAACTGCGACTGGCCGTCTTGGACTCGCCCGCGCGGGCGCGTTCCTTGTTCACCGTGCGGGCGGCGATCTCCTCGGCCCGCTTCTCGCTCTCGCCGCGCTCCCTGGCGCTCTCCTTGATGTGCTCGTACTGCCGCTCACGCTTGCGGTTCGACCCTGCGGGCATCCCTTTCACCCCATTTGCTCAGCTTGGTCCTATGGAACGGCTACCCCGTCCCGGGCGGATCATCACCGGTTCCACTCCGTCGCCTCCGCCCGTCAGCCGAGACCCGCGCCCACGGCGTCGCGGCGTACGGTCTCGACGGTGTCGATCTGCTCGCGCGCGCGGTCCAGGAGGGTGTGGAGCCGGTCCTCGTCCAGGTCCTTCTCCGGGGTGAGCGACAGCAGCGACTGCCACAGCAGGCTCTTGCCCTCGATGCCCAGGCGCAGCGCCTCGAGTTCGATGACCGTGCTCAGGCCGGAGCGGCGGATGACCCGTCCGTTGAGCTTGAGCAGACGCGCCTTCTCGGCGAGCCACCCCGCGTAGACCTTGTGCCGGTGTGCCGGGACGTCGAGGGACGTCATCAGGTCGAGGAGGCTCTGCCGGTCCTCCTCGATCTCGTCCGCCACGCGCCGCAGTTCGTCGCCGTGGGGCGAGGACTTGTGGTGCTCGGCGAGGTGACGTGACATGAGTTGCCCGGTGGTGGATCCGGCCAGATGGTCGTTCAGGTAGATCTCGAGGGCTTCCTGACTCATGGCGGCTCCTCCTCGTCGCTCAGGCCCGGGCGAGCCGGACCTCGACCTGCCCGTCCGGGGATATCCGGCAGTCGAAGCGGGGCTGCGGCGCGGTCGCCGGCCCCTGGACGTTGGCGCCGTCCGTGAGGCGGAACTGGCTGCCGTGCCAGGGGCATTCGAGGCAGCCCTCCAGTACCTTGCCCTCGTGCAGGGGGCCGTCCGCGTGGTTGCAGCGGCCGGCCAGGGCGTGGAACCGCCCGTCGTCCGCCCGGACCACGACCACCGCCACCTCGTCGGCCATGCGCTGTACGGGTTCGCCGAACGGGAACTCCTCCGGAGCCCCGACGCGGTGCCAGCCCGGCTCCACCAGGACGGGAACCGCCTCCGCGTGGTTCATGCCGGCGCCCTGCCGGTAGGCGAGGTGGCCGCCCAGCACACCGCCCGCGGTGGCGAGCGCCATGCCGCCGAAGCCGAGGGCCCGCCCGAGTACGGGGCGGCCCTTGATCCGGTAGACGAGGGAGGCCGCGTACGCGGTGACGGCGGCGAGGTTCGCGGTCGCGTGCACCAGGCCCACGCGGGCCTGCCGGGGACGTTGCTCCGCCCAGTCCACCCATCCGGCCAGGGCCGCGGGCCCGGCGGACGCCAGGCCCACCGCCACCAGGCGGCGGGCGGCGCGGCCCTCACCGGGGAGCAGGTCGAGTATCCCGGCGCAGGTCCAGGCGCCGATCGGCACCTGGACGAGCACCGGGTGCAGCGGGTGGCCCAGCCACAGTCCGCGCAGCACGTCGCGGCCGCCGCCCAGGGGTACGGCGCGCACGGCCCGGCGGACGCCCGCGGCGATCGCATCGAGCCACTCCTGGCCTTCCAGGGCGTCCATCACGGCGGGGACCGGGCCGTTCGGGGAGCCCTGCTTTTCGCTCGTAAGCCTCATAAGCCTCATGTGGAGCGGCTTTCCGCCCCGTACCGGCACAAACCCGGCATACGACGCTTCCGTGCGCCGCCCGCGCCCGCCCGCGCCTACACACGCCAGTCGAGGCACATGACCGTGGCGTCGTCCTCCAGGTGGCCGTGGCAGGCCACGGAGACGGCGGCGGTCATCACCTGGACCACCTCGCGGGGATGCTCGGCGGCGGACTCGCGGAGCACGGCGGCCAGGTCCACGCCGGCGGCCTCGCGTTCCTGCATGCCATCGGTGTAGAGCACGAGCCGGTCGCCGGCCCGCAGGTCGATGTCCTGGACGTGGAAGGGAGGCGCGGAGGGCACTCCGAAGGGGAGGTTGACACCGAGGTGCAGCTCCTCCACCGTGCCGTCCCGCAGGCGCAGCGGCCACGGGTGCCCGGCGTTGACCAGCCGGCAACCGGAGCCGTCCGTGGCGAGCCGTACGAGCTGCCCCGTGGCGTGGCCGGCGCCCCCGTACGTGCGGAGCGCGGTGTGCATCTCGAGGGCCTGCTCCGCGAGGTCCTGCCCGGCGCGCCGGGCACGGCGCGAGGCGTTGACCAGGACGGTGGCCAGCAGGGCGGACGCCACGTCGTGCCCCATGGCATCGGTGATGGACAGGTGCAGGGTGTCGTAGTCGAGCGTGTAGTCGTAGGTGTCACCGCCGACGGAGTCGGCGGGCACCAGTGCGGCGGCGAGGGTGAACGGGTCCGCCTCGCAGCTGGGGGCCGAGGGCAGCAGCTGGCGCTGGATCTCGGCGGCCAGGGTGACCGGGGTGGTGCGCCTGCCCCAGTGGTAGAGGTCCGTGAAGCGGCGGTCGGTGACGACGATGTAGGCCAGCGCGTGCGCGGCCTCGGCCACCTCGGTCAGCACCTCGTCGGTGACCTCGGGCAGGGTCAGCTCCAGCACGCCGACGGTGTCCCCGCGGTTGGTGACCGGCGCGACCACCTGGTGACCCGGTCCGTCAGCCGGCAACCGCGCCAGCCGCTGGCTGCGCAGCACATCGTGGTAGACGCTGCCGTGCAGAGGCACCTGATCGGCGCCGGTGCCCTGCTGCGACGCGACGTCCTCGCCCACCCGCACCATCTTCTGGCCGACGATGTCGGGGAACAGGAACGACACCGATCTGGCCCCGAACCGTTCCCGGAGGTTGTGCGCCACGACGTCCAGGGACTGCACGGGCGCGGCGGCCTCCGCCGCGGCGAGGACGTCGTCGAGTCCGAGCTTGTCGTGCGACACGGTGATCTCCCTCGCTCATCCCGGCGCCTTCCCCGGATCGCCCGCGATCACCCGCCGCCACGGCACGGCCGGTCTCACACCGTGGGGTCGGGCGTGCGCAGGGCGAGGAAGGCGACGTCGTCGTCGTTGTCGGTGGGCCGGGCCCGCTCCAGCAGCGCGTCGCTGAAGGGGTCGAGGGGGCGCCGGGCGAGGGAGGCTGCGTGCTTGCGGAGGCGGTCCAGGCCGTCGTCGATGGAGTGCCGGATCGATTCGACCAGACCGTCGGTGTAGAGCACGAGCGTGGACCGCGGGGGCAGGGTGACGACGGCGTCCTCCCGCGGCCGCGTGGTGCCGGTGCCCAGCAGGATTCCGTGCCCGTCGGTGAGGAAGCGGGTCCGTCCGTCGTGGTCCACCAGCAGCGGCGGCGGATGGCCCGCGTTCGTCCACCTCAGTCGCCACAGGCCGTCGTCCCCGCTGGTGAGGCGCGCGAGGAGGACCGTGGCCATCGGCACCTCGGCGATGTGCATCACGGCCTGGTCGAGCTGGGTGACGACGTCGCTCGGCGACTCCGGGTGCGACCAGGCGAAGGCCCGCAGCATGTTGCGGACCTGGGCCATGCCGCCGGCGGCGTCGAGGTCGTGCCCCACGACGTCGCCTATGGCGAGGGCGGTCGCGCCGTCGGCGAGCGGGAAGGCGTCGTACCAGTCGCCGCCGACCTGCGAGGCCTGCGGCGCCGCCACGTACCGGGCCGTCATCTGCAGCCCCGGGATCGTGGGCATCTGGGGCAGCAGGTGGCGCTGCATCGTCTCGGAGACCTTGCGCTGCCGCTGGTACAGGCGGGCGTTGTCGAGCGCGAGGCCGGCCCGGCGGGTCAGGTCCTCCAGCAGCGGCAGGTCGGAGGCGGTGAAGGCGTCCGGGCGTGCGGCTCGGCCCAGCGTGAGCGCTCCGAGCACGTCCCGCAGGCCGCGGATCGGCGCGATGGCCGCTGAGTGCATGCCGGTCTCCTCGAAGAGCCGGTGCTGCTCGACGGCGATGCCGGAGTCCGGCGGGCCGTGGTAGGTGGAGGCGCTCGCGATGGTGGACGCGGCGCCACGCAGCGCGCGGGAGAGCGGCATCGGCGACTCCCGCGGCAGCGGCGGCATCGGCCCCTGCAGGTCGGCGCGCTCGATCAGGACGCCGTCCTTGTCCTGCACGACCAGCGCGCGGCGCACCTCGTCGTTCTCGGTGAGCAGGTCGACGACCGCCCAGTCCGCGAGCAGCGGGACGGTCAGGGCGGCCAGGCGGTGCAGCGCCTCGGTCACGTCCAGGGTCGAGGTGAGCCGGGTGGTGGTCTCCGCGAGCAGGGCGAGGCGGTCGAGCTCCGTCAGGGCCCTGGGGCGCTCATCGCCCTCCGCGTGGTGCTCCGGGGCCTCGCACCGCTGGTAGAGCATGACGAGGGCGCCGCGCCTCCCCGGGCCGAGGACGTAGGGGGTCAGGAACCAGGACAGCCCGAGCAGGGTGCCGTCGGCGCGGGCGAACCACCCCACGTCGCTGTGGCCGGTGCGCTCCGCGAGGAGTGCGTCGCGCATCTCGCAACGGGAGCGCGGCAGGGTGCGGCCGTGGCTGTCCCGGTGCAGGAGGTCATGGGCGTCGTGGCCGAGCAGTTCCGCGGCGGACCGTCCCACGAGGGCTTCGACCGCGCTGTTGACCGCGACGATCAACCCCTCGCCGTCCACGACGTAGGCAGGCGCCGTCACACCCTCCAGCAGCCCGCCGGGCGCGGCTACTGCCACGGCCCGGTGTCCGGCCGGAAAGGGCGGTCCGGTGTCCGGTACGACGGCGTCCATGCTCTCCCGTCCTCAGGTGCGACCCTCGGTCCCTGGGCCTACCCAGGCACCAGGATCCCATGCGGCACGCCGCGACGACCCGTCGTGGCGCCGGGGCCCGCACCGTGGTGTCCGGCGGACGCCGCACGGTCCGGGCGAAGAACGTTAGCCCGCGCATCGCGGGGTAGACGCGCGTTATGTGGCTTTTGTGCCCACCAGGGGTCTACCACCCCCAGGACGACACGCTCCTGCTGGAAGACGCACTGAAGCGTGAGCCCCTCACCTGCGACGCCGACGTCCTCGACCTGGGGACGGGCACCGGCACGCTGGCCCTGACCGCCGCGGAACGCGGCGCCGCACAGGTGACGGCCGTCGACGCCTCCGTCGGCGCGGTGCTCACGGCCTGGCTCAACGCCCGGCTCAACGGCCTGCGCGTCAAGGTGCTGCGCGGCGACCTCACCGCACCCGTGACGGACCGGCGCTTCGACCTGATCATGGCCAATCCGCCGTACGTGCCGTCACCGCGGGCCCGCCCTCCCACCCGGGGCCGCGCCGTGGCGTGGGACGCCGGGACCGACGGCCGTGTGCTGCTGGACCGGATCTGCTCCGACGCCCCGCCCCTGCTCACGCCGGGTGGCGTCCTGCTGCTGGTCCACTCCGGCCTCTGCGGTGCCGACCACACCCTCGGCCGGCTGCGCCGCGCCGGGCTGCGCGCGGTGGTCACCGAGCGGCGTTACATCCCGTTCGGGCCGGTGCTGCGCGACCGGTCGGCATGGCTGGAGGCGCGGGGGCTGATAGCCCCGGGCGAGGAGAAGGAAGAGCTGGTGGTGATCCGTGCCGAACGTGGACGATGAACCGTCGCGGACCCGCGTGACGCTCACCCGGGACGGCCCGATCCTGATCGAGGGCCCCGTCGAGGTCGTCCTCGACGACGGCCGCGTGGTGCGTTCCGACCGCTTCGTCGTGGCCCTGTGCGCCTGCCGCCGCAGCCGGAAGTACCCGTGGTGCGACACCAGTCACCGCCGGCGCGCCCGCCCGTCCGCGGCCCGCGAGGACTGACGGTTCGAAACGCGTGCGAGCCGCTCTCACATCCGGGACCTCAGCACGTCGACCTCACAGCCCGGGGCGAACGGGTCGAAGCCGTGCTCGGCGAGCCAACGGACCCCCAGCAGGCTTCGCAAGGACCACCACGCGCGGATCACCTCGCGGTCGACGTCGGTGCCGTAGCCGGAGAGGACGTCGGCGAGGTGCTCCTCGTGCCCGAGCGTCAGGGTGGCGAGGTCGAACAGGGCGTCACCCCGGCCCGCCTCGGACCAGTCGATGATGCCGGTGACCTCGCCGCCGTCGACGAAGACGTGCTCGATCTGCAGCTCGCCGTGCGTGAACACCGGAGTCCACGGCCGGAGCGCGGCCTCGGCGACCTGGTGGTTGCGGGCGACCAGGTCGGCGGGCAGGACGCCGTTCGTGACCAGCAACCCGCACTCGGCGTCGAGTTCCGCCGCCAACTCCTCGGGACTCCGGCGGCGCCGGCCGGGCCAGGGCGGCAACGGCGCCTCGTGCAGGGTCCGGAGGGCGGCACCCACCGCGGCCCACGCCGACGGGGAAGCGGTCGACGGCTCACCGAGCCGGCCGAGCACCGTCCCCTTGACCGCGGCGATCGCGAGCACGGGCGGCCTGCGCCACAGGACTTCCGGAGTCGGGACGGGCGCCAGGGCCATCGCGCCGACCTCGACGTCGACGCGCTCCTGATCGGCGTCCACCTTCAGGAACACATCGCCGACGCGCAGGGTCGCACGCTCGGAATGGGCGACGACGACTTCGACCTCATCCATGGGCGCCCAGTATCCCGGCGGCGACCGCCGACGTCGCCGGGTTTGCCGCGTGCCGAGCCGTACCGGCTCGGACCCGCCTCGTGCGCCGGGAGGGAACCTGTATGGCGAGCCCGCCGAGTGAACCCGCCCCGCTCCCGCCGACCGGTCATGAGCACGCCTCAGATGCGACGGTCGGCCACCTTCCCGGCGTCCGCGGGTCTCAGCGCGAGCAGCCCGCGGGCGCAGAGTTCCCGGACGACGAGCAGCAACACGTTGCCTCCGTCCAGGTCGTGATCCCCCGGCGGCGGCAGGGGCGGCAGGGCTTCCACGGGGGACACGTCCCGCGGCCGCGGGACACGGGCCGTCTGGTCACGGAGATCCTCAGCGCACTTCCGCGATATCGGCACCGCGGCATCCGTCTTGATGCGGCATCCGGGTGACGCGGCCGGACCGTCCAGTCCTCGGTGGGGCGGAGCCGGGCCCACACGGACAGCACGAACCAGCACAGCAAGCACCAGGCGAGGATCACCGCGAAGTGAAACGTCAAGCGGTCCTGCACCGGGCCGGCCCTGCCCACCGGTTCACCGGCAACTCGCCGAGCCCGGTGAAACCCCGCTCCCGCTCAACCGCAACTCGCTGGGACTCACACCGTACGCCGCCTTGAAAACGCGGCTGAAGTGGGGAGCGCTGGCGAATCCCCACCGGTGGGCGATCGCCTCGATCGTCATCAGTTGGTGCACCGGGGACGTCAGTTCCTTCTTGCACTCTTCGAGACGCAGCGCCCTTATCCACTCGCCCAGGGAGATTCCCGCGCGGGACAGAATCAGGTAGAGCTGGCGCACGGAGATTTCATGCTCGGCGGCGATGCGTGCGGCGCTCAGGTCGGGTTCCGCGAGATGGAGACGGACGTATTCCTGAACACGCTGGAGAAGCGTGCTGTTCAGATACGCTCCGGCCAGGTCGTCGCGACCCAGGACCAAAGTGACCACGGCCCTGATCAGATCGACACCGGGCTCCGCGAACAGGCCGGTCTCGGCCTCACTGAGAGGGGTCCGGTCATGGACGAGCCGGGTGAAGAACGCCGCTGTGGCACCCAGGGCCGTGGGCTCCGAACTCAGCCGCACGGCCGTGACCTGGTCGAGCAGGGAGGGTCGCAGCCCCAGGACATGCGTGGGGACGCGCACGAGGACCGTGCGCACCGCGCCGTGGAAGACGACCTCGTAGGGTTTCGCGTTCTGCAGCAGCACGAGATCCCCCGCCCGTATCACGCCTTGCCTGCCCCCCTGGCGGTACCGGGCGACCCCCGCCTCCTGGAGATGGACGTGAAAGTGCGGCACCAAGTCCTCGTCGACCGGGGCGGCGAGACGGCGGAGGCGGGCCACGTTCCAACCGATTTCCGTGATCTTCACAGGCCCCATCGCGTTGCTGCTCACACTGGCCCTCAGGTCGTTCACGTCCGGTGGAAGGTCCACTTCTATCCGGCCGTTGATGGACCGCGAGAATTCGCGGATCGCCTCCGCGCGGTCTCCGGGGGCGAGCGACGCCACGTCGAGTCGGTCAGCCATGCGAGGCCTCCTGAACCGGTCGCGGGACGGCGTTCCGGGGAGAGATTTTCACCGTACTGCGGCAAATGCTCTCGTTTCGGAAGTTTTAGCGAGTTTTTGAGCCCACGTTCCGGAGGCTTTTCGATGCGCCCGCGAAAATCGCAGGTGCCGTCGGAGCCCGACCCGGGCCGAAGGCGTGCCGCGGGGGGGTGCGTGGTGGGTGAGTTCGGATTCGTGTGTCTGATCCTCCTCAGCTGGACGGCGGCTGGGGTCTCGGCCCGCACGGCATGGCTGGTGTGGCACGAGCGCCCGGCCTCGGCAGCCGTGCCGGCGGGCCGCTTCCACGCCTACGACCCGGCGGACGCACGTGGCCGCCGCCGGGGACTGGTACCCCGGGCAGGTGGTCACCTGGGACTGGCGTGCTGCCTCACCGGGGCGTTCCTGGCCACCCGCTTCGGCGTCGCGGTGGCGGTGCCGGCTCTCGTCCTCCTGGCCCTGGGAGGACCGGTCCTCGTGCTGGGTGCCGCTTCGCACGCGACCGTCCGTTGGTTCAACCCGCCACGCTTCCTCGTGCCACCGCGCCTGCGGGACGAGGTGGGGACCGTGATCGAGTCACGTCGCCACCGCGAGGAATTGCGCGCGGCGCTCAGGGAAGCACGAGAACGGGACCTGTAGCCGTACCCCAGCCCTCCACACGCTCCCGAACCGACGGCCTCGCACAGCAGTACCACCAGTCCACAGGACGGCGCCCGGGTGAGCGCGGGCGTCACGGGACCATGAGCACCTTGATGGCGCCGTCCACCTTCTTCTGGAACATCTCGTAGGCCTGCGGCGCCTCCTCCAGGGGGACGTGGTGGGTGGCGAACCCGTCCACGCCGAGGGGGTCCTCGTCGGTCAGGAGCGGGAGGATCTCATCGCTCCAGGTGCGGACGTTGGCCTGGCCCATGCGCAGCTGGATCTGCTTGTCGAAGAGCCTGAGCATCGGCATCGGGTCGGTCATGCCGCCGTACACGCCGGTGACCGAGATCGTGCCGCCGCGCCGGACCATCTCGATCGCCAGGTGCAGGGCTCCGAGGCGGTCGACGCCGGCGGTCTGCATCAGTTTGGCCGCCCAGGCCCGTGGCAGCAGGCCGGCGGTCTGCTGGACCAGCTTGCCGAGCGTGCTGCCGTGCGTCTCGGTGCCCACGGCGTCGATGACGGCGTCGGGGCCGCGGCCGTCGGTGGCGTCCCGGACGGCCTGCACGAGTTCGTCCTGGTCCTCGTACTCGTCGAGGCTGAGGACCTGGGCGCCGTCGTGACGGGCGCGGGTCAGCCGCTCCGGCACGTGGTCGATGCCGATGACCTTGCCCGCGCCCAGGTGCCGGGCGACCCGGCAGCACATGTCGCCGATCGGCCCCAGGCCCAGGACGGCCACGCTGCCGCCCCGGGGGACGTCGGCGTACTGCACCGCCTGCCAGGCCGTGGGCAGGACATCGGAGAGGTAGACGAACCGGTCGTCGGGCGGGCCGTCCGGGACCTTGATCGGCCCGAACTGGGCCTGCGGCACGCGCAGGTACTCGGCCTGGGCGCCGGGGACGCGTCCGTACAGCTTGGTGTAGCCGAAGAGCTCCGCCCCGCTGCCGTACTCGGTGACCTGGGTCGTCTCGCACTGCGTCGGCAGCCCCTCGCGGCACATGTAACAGGTGCCGCAGGCGATCTGGAACGGCACCACGACGCGGTCTCCCGGTGCGAGGCCGCCGGCCTCCGGGCCGACTTCCTCGACGATGCCCATGGGTTCGTGCCCGAGGATGTCGCCGGGCGTCATGAACGGGGCGAGGACCTCGTACAAGTGCAGGTCGGAGCCGCACAGGCCGGTGGAGGTCATGCGCACCAGCGCGTCGGTGGGCTCCTCGATCCGGGGGTCGGACACGGTGTCGACCCTGACGTCGTGCTTGCCGTGCCACACGGTGGCCCGCATGACCGATCACTTCCTCGCGGTTGTCTTTTCACGGCAGGACCATCGGGTACCCGAGGGGCAGGGGGTGAACCGCGCGCCGGTGATCCCGCCGATCCGCGCCGCCGGAGGCGTTAGGGACGGGACGGTCCGGGCACGCGTGGGTGGGGCGCCGAAGCGGTCCACCGACGAGCGAAGGGCGGACGACGCACATGGCTCGCGACGCGGACATCCCCGAGGCCCGGGCCACCGGGCCGGACGGGGCGGCAGACCTGCACACGGCCGACCCGCTGGACGGACGGTCGTTCGCCGCAGCGTGCGCCCTCCCGTCCGCCGCCGGATCGCAGCCGGTGGCCGCCGCCGTACTGCGCCGTCACCGACGACAACACCGTTGAAGCCGAACCAAGCCGAACAAGGAAGGTGAGTCCCCCGTGTCCCTCAAGGTCTCCGACTACGTCCTGCAGCGACTGCGGGAATGGGACGTCGACCACGTCTTCGCCTATCCGGGTGACGGCATCAACGGACTGCTCGCCGCCTGGGGGCGGGCGGATGACAAGCCACGCTTCGTGCAGGCACGTCACGAGGAGATGGCCGCCTTCGAGGCGGTGGGCTACGCCAAGTTCTCCGGCAGCGTCGGCGTCTGCGCGGCCACCTCCGGCCCCGGCGCCATCCACCTGCTCAACGGCCTGTACGACGCGAAGCTCGACCACGTGCCGGTGGTGGCGATCGTCGGGCAGACCAACCGCAGTGCCATGGGCGGCTCTTACCAGCAGGAAGTGGATCTGCTGAGCCTGTTCAAGGACGTCGCCTCGGAGTACGTCGAGATGGTGACCGTTCCCGAGCAGCTGCCCAACGTCATCGACCGCGCCATGCGGGTGGCGGCCGCGAAGCGCACCGTCACCGCCGTGATCATCCCCGCCGACGTCCAGGAACTCGACTACTCGCCGCCCGAGCACGCGTTCAAGATGGTGCCGTCCAGCCTGGGCATGCCGTCCTTCGCCCCCGTCCCCGGCGACGCCGACCTGGACCGGGCGGCCGAGGTGCTCAACGCGGGCGAGAAGGTGGCGATGCTGATCGGCCAGGGCGCGCGCGGCGCGCGGCCGGAGGTGGAGCAGCTGGCCGACACCCTGGGCGCCGGTGTGGCGAAGGCACTCCTCGGCAAGGACGCGCTCTCCGACGAACTTCCCTACGTCACCGGGGCGATCGGCCTCCTGGGCACGCGGCCCAGCTACGAGCTGATGCGGGACTGCGACACCCTGCTGGTCATCGGCTCCAGCTTCCCCTACACGCAGTTCCTGCCGGAGTTCGGCAAGGCGCGCGCCGTGCAGATCGACATCGACCCGTTCATGGTGGGCCTGCGCTACCCGTTCGAGGTGAACCTGGTCGGCGACGCCAAGTCGACCCTGACGCGGCTGCTGCCGCGGCTGGAGCGCAAGAAGCACGGCAGTTGGCGGAAGAAGATCGAGAAGGACACGGCCCGCTGGTGGGAGGTCATGGAACGCCGCGCCGGGGTCGCGGCGGACCCGATCAACCCCGAGTTCGTGGTGCACGCCCTCGACGCGCTGCTGCCCGAGGACGTCGTCCTGGCCGCCGACTCCGGTTCCGCGGCCAACTGGTACGCCCGGCACCTGCGGATGCGCGGCGGCATGCGCGGTTCCCTGTCCGGCACGCTCGCCACGATGGGGCCTGGTGTGCCGTACGTGATCGGCGCGAAGTTCGCCCACCCGGACCGGCCGGCGATCGCGCTCGTCGGCGACGGGGCGATGCAGATGAACGGGATGGCCGAACTCATCACCGCCGCCAAGTACTTCCGCGACTGGTCCGATACCCGCATGGTCGTCGCCGTCCTCAACAACGGCGACCTCAACCAGGTGACCTGGGAGATGCGCGCCATGTCCGGCGCCCCGCAGTTCCTGCCCTCGCAGGACCTGCCGGACGTCCCCTACGCGGACTTCGCGCGCTCCGTCGGACTGGACGGCATGCGCGTGGAGAAGCCGGACGAGGTCGAGGACGCCTGGAAGCGGGCGCTGGCCGCGGACCGGCCCTTCGTCCTGGACTTCCGCACCGACCCGGCCGTCCCGCCGATCCCGCCGCACGCCACGCTCGACCAGATCGAGGCGGCGGCCGCTTCCGTCCTCAAGGGCGACTCCGACCGGGCCGCGATGGTCCGGCAGGGCTTCAAGGCGAAGGTCCAGGAGATGCTGCCCGGCCGGGGACGCCACGGACACGGCGAACAGTGAGCCCGGCGGCCGCCCCGGACGTGCCCGCGATCTCCGCGGGCACGGCGAGGTCGACCATGATGCGTCCCCGCCGGACGGCCGGCCCGCTCAGAGCCCCGGCGGACGGTCGCCGACGACGGGGAGGAGTCGCAGCTTCTCGTGGCTCTCCGAGCCCGGGGTGGCGGTGTAGACGAGCAGGGACTGGGCCTGGTCGGCGTCGTACAGCACCTCGCACTGCAGCTCCAGCAGGCCCAGTTCGGGGTGGACGATCCGCTTGACCTCGCCGCAGCGCACACCGATCTCGTGCGCCTGCCACAGCTCGCGGAACTCCGGGCTCCGCGCGAGCAGGTCCTCGACGAGGGCGCCGGCCCGGGAGTCCGCCCCGAGCCGGGAGTAGACGGCACGCAGGTCGGCGACGAACCGGCGGGCCAGCCCCGGGCGGTCGTCCTCGTGGTAGGCCACCCGGGCGGCCGGGTCGGTGAACCAGCGGTAGACCATGCTGCGGGCCGGTCCGGTGAAGCGCGTCTCGTCGCCGATCAGCGCGACGGACAGCCGTGTCTGCAGCAGGGTCTCGCCCAGCGCGGTGGTCACCTGGGCCGGGGTGTCGGCCAGCCGGTCCAGGATGCGCAGCATGCCCGGGCTCACGTGGTCGGCGCCCGGGACCCGGCTGGGGGTGTTGTGCCCGGCCAGCCGGAACAGGTGGTCGCGTTCGTCCAGGGACAGCCGCAGCCCGCGGGCGATGGCCGCGAGCATCGGCTCGGACGGCTGCGGGCCGCGCCGCTGCTCCAGCCGGGCGTAGTAGTCCGTGGACATGCCGCACAACGCGGCGGCCTCCTCCCGGCGCAGGCCGCGGGTGCGCCGGCGGGGGCCGCGCGGCAGGCCCACGTCCTCCGGCTGGAGCGCCTCCCGCCGGGTGTGCAGGAAGTCCGCCAGTTGTGCTCGGTCCATGGGGGATCTGTCCTCGTCGCGGTGGAGCGGCCGGGGGCGCCCGGCCGCTCGGTCCGAAGGGTACGCCCGGCCGGAGGCGGGCGGCGGGGGCCCGGGCCCGGTGGGCTTCCGGCGGGGACGGCCGGAAACGGGACGGCCGGCCAGGGCCCCGCGGGGGTCAGAGCAGCGTGCCGCCGGAGGCCTCGACGCGCTGGCCGGTGATCCAGCCGGTGCCCGGTGCCAGCAGCGCGGCGACCACCGGCCCGATGTCCTCCGGCTCCGCCACGCGGCCGAGCGCCGCCCGGGAGGCCATCACGGCGCGCAGTTCCTCGTCGTCACGGATCGCCCCGCCCGCGAAGTCGGTCGCGACCGGTCCCGGTGCGACCGCGTTGACGCTGATGCGCCGCGGGCCCAGCTCCTTGGCCAGGTAGCGCGTGTACGTCTCGACGGCCGACTTGACCGCCGCGTACACCGACCAGCCCTCTCCCACGAAGCGGGTCAGCGCGGTCGAGGTGTTCACGATCCGGCCGCCGTCCGCGAGCAGCGGGAGCAGTTCCTGGGTGAGGAAGAACACCCCCTTGAAGTGCACGTCGACCATCACGTCGAAGGCGTCCGCCCCGGTGGCGCCCAGCGGGGAGAACGCCGAGGAGCCCGCGTTGTTGACGAGGAAGTCGAAGGTCTCGCGTCCCCAGGTGGCGCGCAGGGTCCCGGCCAGGGTCCGGGCGAAGGCGGGAAGGTCCTCGAAGGCGGTGGTGTCCAGCCGCAGCGCCGCCGCCCTGCGGCCCATCGCGGTCAGTTCCTCCACCACCTCCGCGGCCTCCTTCTCGTTGCCGCGGTAGGTGAGGACGACGTCCGTCCCCGCGGCGCCCAGCGCGAGGGCGGTGGCCCGGCCCAGCCCCCGGTTGCCGCCGGTGATCACCGCGATCGTGTTCACGCTCATGTCCAGCTCTCCTGATTCCTCGGTCCGCGGCCGGGGCCCGGTCGGGCCCCGAACCGCTCACCACCAGGTTCGGCGTGGGCGCGGCGCCGATGAAGGCATCACCGATCCAGGGAGCGCCGGTCCCTCCTTGGGCGCGCGGGCCTTCGGAGGGGCCGCCCCGGACCGGATCCCGGATGGTCAGGCGGGGTTGCGCCGGGTCCACCACACGGCGACCGCGACGAGGACGGCACCCAGCGCCAGGCACAGGCCCGTCGCCGTCCACTGCAGCGGCCAGAGGTCGGAGGCGGGGTGGTACTCCGCCCAGTGGCCGGTGATGCCGTGCGAGGCGAGGCACCGCTTGGTGTCCGTGCCGGCGACGTAGCAGTCCAGGGCGTCGGGGACGCGGTGCCCGTCCGTGGACAGCGGGCCGTCCGCCAGTTGCCAGGCGTCGCCGGGGACCGGTGCGTCCGCGGCGTGCCGGGCGTACACCGTGCGGACGGGCCACAGGTGCGGCCGTACGGCATCGAGCAGGGCGAACAGACCGGCGCCGACGGCGAGCGTGGCGGCCATGGCCAGGACGGTACGGCGCAGGACGAGCCCCAGGGTCGCCCCCAGCAGGTAGAGCAGGACGCTCATGCCGACCACGACGGGCCCCACCCCGTAGAACGGGTACCACAGGTGCCAGGGGAACATCGGCCCCATCGCCTGGGCGACGGGGTGCCACCACCACGTCATCGCGGCGGCGATGACACCGCTGACGACGACGGTCATGGCGAGCGGCACGCCCAGCTTCGCCGCGAACCAGCGCGTCCGGGTCACCGACTGGGTGGCCACCGTGCGGTACGTCCCCGACTCCAGCTCCTGCGCGAGCTGCGGCCCGCCGAGGAAGAGGCCGAAGAGGAACGGCAGCAGCAGCATGGCCTGGAGCGGCCGCCGCATCGGGAACTGGTACTGCTGGCCGAAGGTGTTGATCCTGCCGAGGCAGGGGGTCGTGAACTCTTGGCCGTGGCAGGTCTCGAGGTGCTGCGCGGTGACGGCCGCGGCGGCGTGCTGGTGCTGTACGGCCGCGTAGACGGCGACGGCCGCCGCGACCGCCAGTCCGGTCCAGAAGGCGGTGCGGTTCTGCCGCCAGATCAGCCAGGTCAGTCCGCGCAGCCGCGGTCCGCGGCGAACAGCGGTGCGGGGGCGGGTGGTTGCGGTGCTCATGCGGCCACCTCGATGCCGTCGGCGACCTGCGCGCTGGGGGTGAGGAGGGCGGGCGCGTCGGGCGTCCGGAGGTAACCGAGCACCAGTTCCTCGAGGGTGGGGGTGCGCAGGCCGGCGTCGGCCGCCGGCGCGTGGGTCGTCCGGACGAGCGTGCTGCCGCCGTCCCCGCCGTCCTGGCCGCCGGAGGTGGCGATGACCTGGTGGGCGTCCGGGTCCAGTTCCTGCCGCCGGCGCTCGGTGAGCTGCCGGTGCCCGGCGAGGAGGAGGTCCACTTCGCCCGCCAGCCGGACGGTGCCGTTGTTGACGAGCACGAGGTAGTCGCAGGCGCTCTCCAGCTCGGAGACCAGGTGCGAGGACATCACGACCGTCGAACCGTGCCGCCGGGCCTCGGCCCGCAGGATGTCGGTCATCTGGTGGCGCACCAGGGGGTCCAGGTCGGCCATCGGCTCGTCCAGGAGCATCAGCCGGGGACGCTTGCCCAGGGCGAGGGCGAAGGCGACGCGGGTGGCCTGGCCGCCGGAGAGGGTGCCGATCCTGGCGTCCAGGGGGACCCCGCCGGCGTCGATGACGGACTCGGCGGTCTCCTGGTGCCAGGTGGGGTTGAGCTCCCGGCCCATGCGCAGGATCTCGCCGACGCGGAACCGCGGGTAGAGGGCCTTCTGCTGGCTCAGGAACGCGGTGCTCCGGCGGGCCTCGACGCTGCCGGGACGGTGCCCGGACAGCGTGATGGTGCCGGTGGTCGGTGCGATCAGGTCGGCGGCCAAGGACAGCAGGGTGGTCTTGCCCGCGCCGTTGGGGCCGACGAGCGCGCAGACGCGGCCGGCGGGCAGGCGGAACGAGGTGTCGCGCAGCGCCCACCCGCGGCGGTAGCGCCGGCCCAGCCCGACGGTCTCGATGGCGGGGAGGTCGGGGGAATCGGTCATGACGTGGTGGCCCGTGTGGTCTTCCTGTCCTGGTCCGTCGGTCAGTGGTCGTGGGCGGCCGGGGCCGCGCGGTGACGGAGGCGCCAGAGCACGGTGAGCAGCGCGCCGCCCACGGCGAGGAGGACCAGGTGGGGCAGTCCGGGGACGGGCAGGGCGGCGCCCCACAGCGTCAGGTGGGCCAGGAGGCGTCCGGTGAGGGGCACGGCGCCCAGCAGCAGGAGCGCGAGGCCGGCGAGACCGGCGAGCAGTTGTGCGGGGCGCTGGCTGACGGGGGCGGTGTGCGGGTGCGGGGTTCGGTTCATGTCCCCGAAGCTATGGCGCGGGGCGGGGGCCGGGCTTCGGCAGAAAGTCTGCGTTCCGCGGGCGACGGAAGTCGCGGAGGCGCTGGGCACCTATACCTTCGGCTATCCCCCCGTCCGCCCGCCCTTGCCCGCCCGGCGTGTGCCGGACGCGCCGCGGGCGCACCCTGGAAGTGCGGCCCCGCTCCGGCTTGCCGAATCCGCCCTCGGAGCGGGGCCGCGCCGCGGGGTCAGGCCTGGGCGCCGCGCAGGGTCCGGAGGTCGTCCGCCGCCTGCGCGCGCATGGCGGGCAGCAGCGGCCGCACCGGCTCCGGCAGGGCCGCGAGCATCAGCCCGACCTCCTCGGGGGTGCCCACCTCGTCGAGGAGGCCGATCATGAGGTGGCCGGCCACGGGCGGCGTCGTGGCGATCACCCGCTGCGAGAAGTCGGCCCAGTACTCGGGCGTGACGTGCTGGCGCAGGGCGGGGAAGAGGACGGGCTCCTCGTGGGCCAGGTGCGCGTGCACGGTGTCGCGTACGGCGACCGCCGCCTCGTGCAGCGCGGTGCGGGCCCCGTCCGCGTCGTCGCCGAGCGCGACGGCCGCGAGCCGGTCGAGGGCCTCGTCGAGCTGGTCGTGTTCCGCGCTGAGTTCCTTCAGCGCGACCGCGGTGGCCGGCGCCGTCGCGACGATCCGCGGCCACAGGTCCTCGTCCTCGGTCTCGTGGTGGTGGCGCAGGTTCACCACGAGGAAGTCCCTCAGCTGGGCCAGGTCGCCCAGGGGTGCGGAGGGGCGGAGGGCCGCCTCCGCCAGCAGCGCGGTGCCCACGCGGTGGACCTCGTGGGCGAGCCGGGTCTCGATGACGGCCATGGGCTCGTGCGGGGAGTGGTTCATGGAGCGGAACATATTCATTAGAGGGAATTATTGTCAATATAATCACTTACGGTGGAGGGGTATGCTGCGCCGGTGACGAGCCGGAAGTACCACTCCCCCCTCCGCGCCCACTCGGCGGCCGCCACGCGCGAAGCGATCCTGGGCGGCGCGCAGGCGCTGTTCCTGGCGCGGGGCTACGCCGGGGTGACCATCGGGGAGATCGCGGAGGCGGCGAGGGTCGCCGTGCCCACGGTGTACAGCAGCGTGGGCAACAAGCCGAAGATCCTCACCGCCCTGCTGGAACCGGCCCTCACCGACCCCGCCATCGCGGACTCCCTCACCGCCGTCGACGCCAGCGACGACCCGCGCGCCGTGGTCGAGCTGACCGCCGAGGGCACCCGGCTCACGCACGAACGCCACTGGGAGCTGGTGTACGGGCTCTTCTACCGGAACCCGCCGGGGGAACCGGCCGTCAAGGCGGTGCTCGACAAGGGGGCGGACGACTACGTCCAGGCCCTGACCCGGGTCGCGAACCGCCTCGCGGCGCTCGACGCGCTCCGTACGGAGTTGAGCCGCGCCGAGGCCGCCGACCTGCTCTGGTTCCACCTCGGCCCGCACGCGTGGATCACCCTCGTCGGCGAACGCGGCTGGACCTTCGACCGCGCCCAGGACTGGACGGCGCGCGCCGCGCGCCGGGAACTGCTCCGGCGGCCCTGAGGCGGCCGCTCCAGCCCCTCAGTCCGCGGGCGTCGCGGAGAGCGCCCGGTCGGCGGCCCACGAGGCGAGGATGCGCAGCCCGTCGTGGGTGGGCGAGCCGACCTCGGCGGTCCAGATCACGAGCTTCTGGTCGGGGTCGGTGGTGGCGGTCAGCGTGTCCCAGTCCAGGGACAGCTCGCCGGCCACCGGGTGGTCGAGCACCTTGGTCCCGACGGTGAGCGTGGCCACGTTGTGGGCGGCCCACCACGTACGGAAGTCCACGTCCCGCGCGGACAGTTCCCCGACGAGCGCGGTCAGCCCGGGATCGCCCGGATACCGGGCCGCCTCCATGCGCAACTGGGCCACGCAGGAGCGGGCGATGGTCCTCCAGTCGGTGTACAGCGTCCGCATGGCGGGGTCCGTGAACAGGATCCGGGGATAGTTCCGCCGTGCCTCCGGCAGCTTCCCGAAGTCGGTGATGAGCGCCGCCGCGAGGGTGTTCCAGCCGATGACGTCCATGCACCGACCGAGCACCATCGCCGGAACGGCGGTGAGGTCGTCCAGGAGCCGCCGCAACTGCGGCTGGACCTTCTGGCGCGCGTGGGGCCGGGGGCGCGCGGTCTCCTTGCCGGCGAGGCCGAAGAGGTAGTCGCGCTGGTCCTCGTCGAGGTGGAGGGCCTCGGACAGGGCGACCAGGACCGGGGCGGAGGCCTGCATCCGGCCCTGTTCAAGGCGCGTGTAGTAGTCGGTGGAGATCGCCGCGAGCCGGGCGACCTCCTCCCGCCGCAGCCCGCTCACCCGGCGGTTCCCCTCGCCGTCGGGCAGGCCCACCGTCCGGGGGCTGAGCTCGGCCCGGCGTGCCTTGAGGAACTCGCCCAACTCGTTGAGCCGTGCGTCCGGGGCCATGGATCCAGTGTGGCACCGGCGCGGGCACGACCCGGCGGGAACGTTCCCTCCCGGGACGGTCACGCCGGGGGCGCCACCCTGGACGGCATGGAATCCGTGACGCCCCGGCCGACCGCCAAGGGCCCGGCCGACCGGTCCACCGGGGACGTGTGGTTCGACGCGGTCCATGCGGGCTCCGGGCCCTCGCGGATGTGCGCGAACACGGTGCGCCTCTCCCCCGGCGCCCACCTGCCCGGGCGACGACCGCCCGGCGACCACCTTGGCCGGAGAAGGTCCGCGACGAGCAGTACGGCGCTCAACGCACCCGGAGCCGCTGAGCCCCGCGTCGCCCTCCCGAATCACAGGCCGGCGTCGGCGAGGACCCGGCGCATCCGCCCGGGCGGCAGGGCGCAGTGCGCGGCGGCACCGAGGCCCGGTTCGTCCCAGCCGAGTCGCGTGCGGATCCGGTACGTCGACGAACCCACGCGGCGCGCGGGACGGGAACCCACGCCGGCGCTCAGCACCCTGCCAAGCATCGACCGAACGCTTCATGACGCGCCGCCCCGGTACACCACGACCGCCGTCCACCGTGGTGGCTCGTCATGCGCCCAACCTACCGACGGGGCACGGGCTTTCCGTCGGTCAGTGCGGCCAGGACGGCTTCCGCCTCCCGCAGGACGCCGCGCAGGATGTCGGCGGCGGGGCGGATGTCGTGGACGAGTCCGGCCGACTGGCCCGAGAAGGGCAGGTATTCGTCGCCGCGTCCGCGGCGGATCGCCGCCAGCAGGCGCGGTACGGCCTCGCCGGGGTCGACCCGTTCGGGGTGGTCGCGGAGGGTGTCCACGAGTTCCGTGCGCAGGGCGCGCGGGACGCCGGTGCTGCCGGGCCGGGAGTAGGGCGGCAGGACCCGTTCGCTGTTGAGTGCCTTGACGGCGTCACCCGAGTCCGCGTCGACGATCCGCCGCTTCCACTCGTCGGAGACGTTCATCTCGGTGGACGCCAGGAACCGCGTGCCCATCGCCACGCCCTGGGCGCCCAGGGCGAAGGCCGCCGCGACGCCGCGCCCGTCGGCGATGCCGCCCGCGGCGACGACCGGGGTGTCGCCCGCCATGTCGACGACCTGCGGCACCAGCACCATCGTGCTGACGTCGCCGCCGTGGCCGCCCGCCTCGCCGCCCTGCGCGACGATGACGTCGGCTCCCGCTTCGAGGGCCTGGGCCGCCTGGCGGGCGTCGGTCACCTGCTGGATCCACGTGATGCCCGCGGCGTGGGCCCGGGCGATCAGGTCGTCCGGTACGGCCAGGTGGAAGGAGATCGCGGCGGGGCGCGCGTCGAGCGTGGCCTGGAAGGCCTCCTCGTCGAACGGCCGTGTCGTGTGGTTGATCGCGAAGGGGCGGCCGGTGAGTTCGCGCAGCCTCGCCCACTGCTCCCGGAGCTCGGGAACGGTCCGCGCCGCGGTGCCCATGCTGCCGAGTCCCCCCGCCTCGCAGACGGCGGCCGCCAGGGCCACCTCGTCCCAGGGACCGAACGGAGCGCAGACCACCGGCCGCTCGATGCCGAGCAGTTCGCACAGGGGGGTGTTGAACATGCCGACCTCCGGCGCTGCGACGATCGTGGAGGCCGCGGCCGGGCGGCCTCGATCTGTCCAGTATGCGCCTTTCACTCCGGCCCCACGTGGCGCGGCGGACTACGGGCGGATGCCCCGGGCCCGCTGCTCGTCCTCCTCGGTGGAGGGGGCGTTCCAGCTGGCCAGGATGCGCAGCTTCTCCTCCGACGGGGATCCGCGGTCCGCCCTGTAGACGACGACGCTCTGGCCCTTGCCGCCGGGCAGCGTCATCGCCTCGTAGTGCAGGGTCAGCTCGCCGACCGTCTCGTTGCGGAACCTCTTCACCCCGTAGGAGTGCTCGTAGAGCCGGTACTCCGCCCAGAACCGCGCGAAGTCCGGGGACGCGACCGCGATCTCCCCCACGAGCTGCTCCAGCACCGGGTCCGCGACGCGGTCCGCCGCCACCTGCCGCAGCGCCGCCGCGACCTGCGGCGCGATCGTGTTCCAGTCGGCGTAGACGGCCCTGGCCCGGGGGTCGAGGAACGTCCAGCGGGCGAGGTTGCGCTCCTTGACGGGCATGGCGTCGAAGTCGGCGAGGAGCAGCTTGGCGGCGTGGTTGACCGCCAGCACCTCCAGACGGGGCCCGTGCACCATGGCGGGCAGGTCCAAGGCGTGCACCATGGCGACGACGCCGGGCCTGGCCTTCACGGCGGGCGGCGTCGCGGGGGCGGGCCGGCTCCCCGCGTTCCGTACCAGCGTGCGGAAGTGCGCGCACTCCAGTGGGTCGAGCTGCAGGGCCCTTTCGACCGCGCCGAGGACCTCCTCGGAGATCCGGCCGATCCGCCCCTGCTCCAGCTTGGTGTAGTACGCCACGCTCACACCCGCGAGGGCCGCGACCTCCTCCCGCCTGAGTCCCGGTACCCGTCGGCTGCCGAGGCCGACGGGCAGTCCCGTCCGCCCGGGGTCGATCGCCGCCCGCCGGGTGACGAGGAAGTCCCGCAGGGCCCGCTCAGCGTCCATACCCCAGGTATAGCCGAGGCGCGCGCCCGCGGGGCGCCGAAGGTGGCTCTGCGAGTAGCACCCTCGGCACGGTCACGCTGCCCCTTCGCCGGGGGCCCCGCACCTGGTGCAGTCGAAGGGGAGGACCTCCCGGAAGTCCCTCGCGGTGACCCTCCGGACGTCCTCACCGACCGATCCCGCCCCACCAGGAGACACGCATGCCCTTCGCCGTTGCCGCCCTCGCCGCCGCCGGTCCCGACGCACCCGTGGAACCCACCACCGTCGAGCGCCGCGACCCGGGCCCCCACGACGTCGTCGTCGACATCGCCTACACCGGCATCTGCCACACCGACATCGCCCTCCTGCGCAACCACTGGATGGAGGGCCTGTTCCCCATGGTCCCCGGGCACGAGATCACCGGGACCGTCGTCGCGGCCGGCCCCGGCGTCACCCGCCACGCGGTCGGTGACCGGGTGGGCATCGGCTGCTACGTCGACTCGTGCCGTACCTGCGAGAACTGCCTCGCCGGCCATGAGCAGCACTGCCTGGAGGGCGAGGTGCTCACCTACGGCGCGCTCGACCACGACGGGCGGCCCACCTTCGGCGGCTACAGCCGCCGGATCGTCGTGGACGAGAACTACGCCCTCCGCGTCCCCGACGGCCTCGGTCTGGACGTCGCCGCCCCGCTGCTGTGCGCCGGGGTGACGATGTACGCGCCCCTGCGCCGCTGGGGCGCGGGGCCCGGCAGGAAGGTCGCGGTCGTCGGCATGGGCGGGCTCGGCCACATCGGCGTGAAGCTCGCGCACGCGATGGGCGCCGAGGTCACCGTCCTCAGCCGGAGCCTGTCCAAGCGCGAGGACGGCCTGCGGTTCGGCGCCCGCGACTACGTCTCCACCGAGGACGCGTCCTGGTTCCGGGACCACGCGCGCGGCTTCGACCTGATCGTCAACACCGTGTCGGGCGGCATCGACACCGACGCGTACCTCGGCCTCCTGCGCCTCGACGGCGTGCTCGTCAACGCCGGGGTCACCGCCGAGCCCGCCGCCTACCAGGGCATGCTGCTCGGCGCACAGCGCCGGATCATCACCTCGACGAAGAACGGCAGCCTCCGCGAGTGCCAGGACATGCTGGACTTCTGCGCGCGCCACGGCATCGCCGCGGACGTCGAGACCGTGCCCGCGGACGGGGTCAACGGCGCCCTCGACCGGCTGGACCGCGGCGACGTGCGCTACCGCTTCGTGATCGACCTCGCCACCCTCGGGCAGGGTTAGGCCGACGCCAGTCTGCTCAAAGTTCAGCAAAACCACCAGGAATGGATGATTTGCCGCAGTACGGTGGGAATCCGCCGCCCAATGCAGGCTCCGCGACCGGTTCAGGAGGAAGCCCGCATGGCAGATCGACTTGACGTGGCGTCGCTGGCTCCCGGCGATCGAGCGAATGCGATCCGTGAACTCTCGGGGTTCGTCGTCAACGGCCGCGCGGAGGTGGACCTTCCGTCGGACCCGAATCGCCAGCGGGCCCATGCGACCACCAGCGCGCTCGGCTCGGTGAAGGTCTCGGAGATCGGCTGGAACGTGACCCGTATCCGGCGCACCGGTGCCCCGGCGGACGGGGACACGGTGCCGCAGATCCTCGTCTCCATCCGGGAAGCGGGGGTCTCCCGGTTCCACCAGGCGGGCCGGCACGGATTGATAAAGGCCGGGGACCTCATGGTGCTCGACAACGCGAAGCCCTACGAGGTCCTGTTCCACGGCCCAGTACGTGGAGTTCTGGTGAGCGTTCCCACGCACGTCCTGGGGCTGCGGCCGTCCCTGCTCGATCGGATCACGGCTGGTCCGCTCAGTTCGGAGCGGCCGGCCGTGGGCGCCACAGCGGCGTTCTTCACCCGACTGGCCCGCCATCGGGGCGCTGCCGGTGAAGCCGATACCGCCCTGATCACGGAACCCGGCGTCGACCTGATCAGGGCTGTGGTCACCATGGCCCTGTACGGGGACGACCCGACCGGAAGGCTCCTGAACAGCACGCTTCTTGAGCGTGTCCAGGAATACGTGCGCCTCCATTTGGCAGACCCCGATCTGACGGCCGAGCGCATCGCAGCGGAGCACGACGTCTCCGTGCGCTGGCTCTACCTGACCCTGTCCCGAGCGGGAATCACCCTCGGTGAATGGATCAGGACCCAGCGCCTCGAACAATGCAGGAGGGAACTGGCGTCGCCAGTACATCGGTTCATGACGATCGAGGCCATCGCCCACCGGTGGGGGTTCGCCGGCGCACCCCACTTCAGTCGCGTCTTCAAGACGGCGTACGGCGTCAGCCCCCGCGACTTCCGGTCGGGTCGGAGTGGGCTTCCGCCGGAGACCTGACGACGCCCGGGGCAGATCACCAGCCGGTGATGCGGGGCCAGCGCGCGTGGATCACCGGGGCGGGCTCCGCGCTCTTGCCGCTGTCGACGACGTGGTAGCCGTGGTGCTGGGCGGCGGTGGCGCAGGCGTGGTTGGGCAGGATGCGCAGCCGGGTGCCGACCGGCAGGTCGGGCAGGCCGGTGCCGTCGCGGGCGGTGAGGGTGCCGTGTTCCTGGCTCGCGGCCGTCATGACCAGGTTCGGGATGAGGCGGCCGGCCATGTCGGTGACCAGACCGTAGCCCTGGTCCTGGGCCTGGGCTGCGGTGCCGCAGTCGCGGGACATGGCCATCCAGCCGCCGTCGGTGACGATCCACCCGTACTCGGGGCGGTGGCCGATGACGGTGACGACCACCGACAGGGCGAGGTCCTGCACCTGGCAGACGTCGAGGCCGGCCATCACCAGGTCGAAGAACACGTAGTTGCCGGCCCGCAGTTCGGTGACCCCGGTGAGGTCCTCGGCCGCGTGCGCGGTGGGGGTGGAGCCGACGCTGACGCAGGCCACGGGCAGACCGGCCGCACGGAGACGTTCGGCCGCGGCAACCGCGGCGTCACGTTCGTTCCGAGCGGCCAGGCGCTGCTCCTCGGCGCTGTAGGCGTAGTACGACTCGCCCGCGTGGGTGAGCACGCCGTCGAGGCAGCCCGCGTCGTGCAGGATGCGGCCGATCTCGGTGAGGGCGGGGTCGTCGGGCTTGATGCCACCGCGGTGGCCGTCGCAGTCGATCTCGATCTGGGCCGGGACGGGCAGGCCGGCCCGCCCGGAGGCTTCGGCGACGAAGACGGCCTGCTCGGTGCTGTCCAGCAGGACCCGCACGGTCACGCCCCGGCGCAGGAGAGCGATGACGCGGGGGAGCTTGTGGGGGTCGATGCCGACGGCGTAGGTGATGTCGGTGTAGCCGCCGTCGGCGAACGCCTCGGCCTCGGCGAGGGTGGAGACGGTGACGGGACACGTGTCGCCGTCGTTCAGGAGCGCGGCGACGTCCAGGCTCTTGGCCGTCTTCATGTGCGGGCGCAGGGTGACCCCGAGCCGGCCGGCCCTGGCCCGCAGGCGCTCGATGTTGCGAAGGACCTTGTGCACGTCGACGACGGCGAACGGGGTGTCCGGATCCATCAGGGTCTGTGCGGCGGGGGCGGAGGTGGTGGTCACAGGGAGATGTCCATCTTCTTCAGGAGGGCCAGAGCCAGGTACAGGTCCTGCAGTCCGATCCCGGAACTGTCGAAGACCGTGATGTCACGGTGGTCGGTGCGTCCTTGGGCGCGCCGGGTGAGGACCTCGCCGAGGGGGGTGAGGACGGTGTCCTCGGGTGCGTGCTGGCTCTCGCCCATGCGGCGCGCCTGCTCGGGCAGGTCGCAGAAGACCCGTGCGCGGGCGAACAGGGCGGGGGGCAGCTCCCGCTTTCCGGGGGCGTCGGCTCCCATGCAGGACAGGTGCGTGCCGGGGCGGACCCACTCGGCATCGAACAGGGGCGGGTCTTCGGCCCGTGCGGTGGTGGCGGTGACGATCACGTCGGCGCTCGCGCAGGCTTCCTCGGCACCGGCCGCACGTGCTGTGCGTCCCTCTGCGGTGAGTGCGGCGGCCACGGCCGCGGCACGGGCCTTGTCGCGTCCCACGATCAGGATCTCGCCGATCGGCCGGACCCGGGCGACGGCCCGCGCCTCATGGGCGGCCTGATGGCCGGTGCCGAAGACGGCAAGGGTGGCGGCGCCGGTGGGGGTGAGCAAATCGACGGCGAGCGCGTCGGCCGCGGCGGTCCGGTAGGCGTTCGCGGCACCGAGCTCCAGGACGGCGGCGATCCGGCCGGTCCTCTGGTCGAGCAGCAGCACGGTGGAGTGGTGACGCGGCAGCCCACGTTGCAGGTTGTCCGGCCAGTAGGAGCCGATCTTCACCCCGGCATGCGTCCCGGACGCGGACGGCTTGAGCGTGAACCGGTTGCGCGGATCAGAGCCGTGCACGGCCAGGGAAGGGAAGACCACGCCGTGCACCGTCGCGGCGAAGGCCGTGCGTGCCGCTTCCAGGGCCAGCTCCTCGTCCACGAGCGTGGCCGTCTGTTCCTCGGGGATGAACAGCAGGCCACGGCCTGCGTCCGACGGCGGGCCGGAACCGGGCGAAGGGGCAGGGGCGGAGGGTGCGGCCGGTCCGGTGTCGGTCATGTACGGCCCCTCTACTTGGCGTAGTTGTAGACCGTGGCCCGGGACACGCCCAGCAGGTCCGCGATGGTCTGCGCGGCGTCGCGCCCTTCGAAGTAGCCCTCGCCCTGCAGCTGCCGGACGAGCGCCTTCTTGTCGTCCCGGCTCAGCGACCGGGGGGTGGCACCGCGCTCCGCGGCCAGCGCCTCCACCGTTCGGCGCAGCTCGCGCACGTTGCGGTCCCGCAAGTTCTCCAGCGGGTGCTCGCGGTGCTCGACATCGGTGGCCACGAGGTTCGACAACGCCAGCGTCACCGGCGACAGGACGGACACGTCGAGGTTCAGGCACAGGGCGGCGATGTACTGGCCCTCGGCGTTCTTGATGCCGATCGACGTGCTCTTCACCGGCCGACCGTCGGGAAACCGGTTGGGGTAGTTCTGGATCACGCTCGGGTACTGCGGATCCGCGATGCGGGCCAGGCCCAGTTCCGTGGCCGAATCCCCGACCTCCCGGCCGGAAAGGTTGTTCTCGATCACCCGGATCGCCTGCCGCGGGTCCCGCAGGTCGTGCAGCACCACCTCGCACAGCCCGGGAAACATGCGGCCCAAGGCCACAGCGATCTTCTCCGCCTCGCGGACGAGGTGCTCATCGCCCTCGGCCGCGGCAACGGCCGCGGGACCCCTGCGGTCGCCCTCCGGCTCCTCGGCCACGGGATGCTCCACGGCCCACCCTCCTCGACGCTGGACTCACATTCCATCTTTAGACAATGATGCTAAAGCATGTTCCGAGCCGTGTTCAACCCCGCCGGGCCGTCGGCACCCGGGAGCACGGCGACAGGGGCCGGGGCACGAGCCGGACGCGTCCGGGAGCAGCACGGGTGTCAGGGTTCGGCTGCCCACACGTCGCAGCGAACACCGTTGCGGGGACCAGCCGGCGTGGCCGAATTCGGCGACCCCCGCCACGCCGCCGGACCTTTCCGCGGTGCGTTCCCGCCGGCGAATGGGCAGGCTGGGGACATGCGCACCGAGGGGCCGCCGGTGATCGTGGAACCGCCGCTCGACGGGCGGAGGGTCGTGATCCGGGGAGACTACTTCGGCACCGCGTACGCGCTCTCGGACCTGCTGCGGTTCCTGTGGCTCGCCGGGTACGACGCCGGCGCGGTCAGCCTCACCGACCCCGCGCAGGTGGAGTGGCGCGGGGGCGGGCCGGAGGCATGGTGAGGACGTGACGGGCGGACGGGCGGACGGGCGGACGGGCGGGCTCAGCGGGGCGAGACGTAGCGCGAGCCGGGGCGCAGCCGCACGGCCCTGGCGCGCGGGGGAGCCTCGGGCCGGCCGGTCTGGCAGTCGGGGCAGAGTTCGTGTCGGCCCTGGTCGGTGACGACGGTGCCCCAGCTGAAGCACGCACCGCACCCGCGGGCCAGGTCGACGTCCGCTCGGGGAGTGGGGTAGGGGATTCCCTCGGCTCCTCGGGTCATGTGGCACCCCTCTGTGCTACCTCCGGAGATTTTGCGTAGTTATTACCCATCTGCACCGGAATACACCCTTCCCGGGGCAGGTCTTTCCTGATCAGGTCCTTCCGGTGCGGCTCAGGCGGCGCACGCTCCACTGCGCCAGCGGCTGCAGGGCGGCGATGAGCGCCTCGCCGTCCGGGGCCAGCTCGTAGCGGACCTGCACGGGGGTGCTCGGGATGACGGAGCGCACGATGAGGCCCTCGGCCTCGAGCTCCTTCATCCGCTGGGCGAGCAGCCGGTCGGAGATGCCGGAGATGACGGCGCGGTACTCGCCGAAGCGGCGCGCGCCCTGGGCCGCCGCGGACAGGATCGCCCCCGTCCAGCGACGTCCGACGAGTTCGACCGCGCCCTGGAAGCTGGGGCACGCCTCGTCGTGGACGGAGCCGCGCTCCAGGCGCGGTACCGGCGGCCGGTGGCCAGCCGTCTCCTGGGATGCCGTGGTCATGCCTCGGAGCGTAGCCGCGTACGGCCGTGGGGCGGGGCGTCGTGCCTGGTCCCGTCGGTACCAGGACGGGCCCTCCCTGGCAGCAGGGGGCGCGCCCCGCGGCCTGGGAGACGACCTGGCCTCGCGCCCCCACGGCGCGCCGGACCGCACACCGCACCCACCACGACCACCGAGGACGACGCGCGTCACGGCATCCGCAGGCCGCCGGGGGCGACCCCCACCGGCGGCGTGCGGGGCCTTCGCGACGCTCACCGCGATCGTGCTCACGGCCATGGCGGCGAGCGGCACGCCGCCCCGAGGCGTCGTGCCCCGCGTCCCGTCGTGTCGGCCGCGGCCGGGTTCGCTCACGCGGGAGCATGGAGGGGCGGTCGCCGTCCACGGGCACGCCCCGCACGGGCCGGCGCCGCACGGCGAACAGGGACGATCATGGAGGGCGCGGTGTCGGACGGGGCCGACGGGGGCCGGCAGTGGGCCTCCGAGCCGGGTTTCTGGCGGCAGGTCGTCGACCATCTGGTGGTGTCGCTGGTCGTCGTCGGCCCGTCCGGGCGCGTCGTCGCGGCCAACCCGGCCGCCGAACGGCTGCTGAACCGTACGGCCGAGGCGATGGCCGGCGAGGACTTCCACGACCTCGTGCACCGGCACGCGGACCCCGGGCGCACCGGGGCGCGGTGCGCGTTGCTCGAGGCACTGACCCGCCGCGAAAACGCGGGCCGCGCGGACGGCGACAGGTACCTGTGCGCCGACGGCAAGCTGGTCGAGGTCTCCTGGTCCGCCGCACCGGTGGCGGACGGTGACGCGTTCAAGGGCACCGCGGTGGTGTTCGCCGCCCTCTCCGACGACCGCACCGAACGAGCCGAGCACATGCACGCGTTGGAGGACCTGACCGGCCGCCTGACGCTGGTCGCACAGATCACCGCGGTGCTCAGCCAGACCCTGGAGACGGACGAGGCGCTCGCCCGCCTCGGGCGCCTGCTGATCCCGGGCCTGGCCGACTGGGTGGCGGTCGACCTGCTCGTCGGCGACGACGAGACGCACCGGGTGGCGGTGACCGGCCCCGACGGCCGGGACCGCGGGCAGGAGGGCTGGCGCGCCCGCCTCCCCTCCGCCGGTGAGTCGCGTTCCGCGCTGGTCCAGGCGGTGCGCGGGGCGGTGCCCGTGCTCCACGAGCAAGCCGGGGCGGCGGCACGTCCGGACTCCCCGCTGGCCGCGCTGCACAACGGCTTCCTGCAGTCGGTCGGGGCGGCATCGGCGCTCACCGTGCCGCTGGGCTCGGGAAGGCACGCGACCGGGGCGCTGACCCTGGTCCGCGCCGACCCCGCCGTCCCCTTCGGCAACGACGAACTCCAGCTGGTCGTGGACATCGGGCGCCGGGTCGGCCAGGTGCTGGACAACACCCGCCGGTTCGGCCGCCAGCGGGACGTGGCCGAGGCGATGCAGCGCAACCTGCTCGCCCCGCTGCCCCGGCCCGGACGGCTGCTCATGGCCGCCCGCTACGAGCCCGCACCCGCCGCTTCCCAGGTCGGCGGCGACTGGTACGACGCGTTCCAGCTCAAGGACGGCGTGACCGCGCTGGTCATCGGCGACGTCGTCGGCCACGACCTGACCGCCGCCGCGGGCATGGCCCAACTCCGCGGAATGCTGCGGTCCCTGGCCTACGACCGCACCGAGCCCCCCAGTGCCGTCGTCGACCGCCTCGACGAGGCCATGCTCGCGATCACCACCGTCCCCATGGCCACCCTCGTCCTCGCCCGCGTCGAGGGACCCCGCAACGGCCCCTGGACCCTGCGCTGGACGAACGCCGGGCACCCGCCGCCGCTGCTGCTCACGCCGGACGGCCACGGGCGCTACCTCGACGAGGCGCGCGGCCCGCTGCTGGGCGCCCGCGTCGGCACCCGCGACCGCCGGCCCGACGCCGCCACCCCCCTGCCGGCCGGGTCCACGCTCCTGCTCTACACCGACGGTCTCGTCGAACTGCCCGGCGTCGACCTCGACACCGGCCTCAGCCGGCTCCGCCGCAACGCCCTGGCGCTCGCCGACGAGCCGCTGGAGGAGTTGTGCGACCAGCTCCTGGCCCGTATGCCGCCCGGCAACGTGGACGACATCGCCCTGCTCGCCCTGCGGCTGCCCCGGTCCTGAGCGCGGCCGGGGACGGCACATCACCCCTTCGGCTACCCAGCGTGCGTACACCGACACCAAAAGTGATCCTTGCTGTGGGTTCGTCCCTCGTGACAGGACAGTCCCCGCCGCGTACGGCGGGGTGGGCGGCACAGGCCGCCCACGGAGAACCCATACCTGGAGGTGACGTGTTGTACCGAATAACCAGGCCCATGTCATCGGCACAGCGGCGCTTCGGCCTCGTCCGCGTGTGGACGGTCGCCGCGAGCGCGGCACTCGCGTCCTGCTTCGTGACGGGCGCGGCGTACGCCGCCCCCGCGGACGGCGGCACCGCGGCGCCGAGCGCCGGGCAGCGGTCCATGCACCCGTGCTACCCGTATCCGACGCTCCCCAACTACTGCCTGAACCGTCCGGGCATCCCCGGCGTCCCGGGACCGCAGGGACCGGCCGGTCCCGCCGGTCCGCCCGGCCCGGCCGGGCCCGCCGGGCCCGCAGGACCTCAGGGCACCCCCGGCGTTCCGGGTGCGTCGGGCGGTCTCGCGGGCGCGAACACCCTGGTGCAGCTCTTCCCCGCCGACGGTCAGGACCACGCGCTGGCCTGCCCCGCCGGGCAGCTGGCCATCGGCGGCGGGTTCAAGGTCGTCACGGCCACGGTCGTGGGCAGCTTCCCGAGCGGGAATCCCTCCACCTCGTGGATCGTCAACGCGGTTCCCGCCGGGGTGGGCACCCCCGGCGTGTACGCGGTCGTCGTCTGCGCGAACAGGGCCACCCCCTGACATGAGCCGGCCGGGCCCGGTGCACCGCACGGTGCGCCGGGCCCGGCCGTGCCCGGACGGCACCGGGTCGCGCGTGCGCAAGGCGCGCAAGGCACCGCGTGGCCCGGGCAGTTGTGCCGGTCGCGCGCCCGGGGGGACCGAAGCGGCCTGCTACACCTTTCCCAGGCCTCCCGTCGAGCGCGACGCGTCGCGGTGACCGCGGCGGAGGCTGTCGGGACGGAGCGTCGCCGCCGCGAGAGCCAGGACCAACCCGATCACGCCGACGACGACGTTGTTGGTGATGGTGCGGGTGGTGCTGACGTTGCCCGTGACGCACCAGGGCGAGATGATCGTCCACAGGGCGATCACCGCTGCCGCCCAGGCCCTGGAGTGGGTCCGCTCGAAGCCGCGTCCCACGCCTCCCATGAGGAGGGCGTACACGATTCCGGCGATCAGGTTGCTCACGGCGATCGTCGACAGCGCGTTGAAGCCGAACAGTGAGTTGAAGCCCACGATCCACGGTGAAGCGGCCAGGTAGGTGCCGGTGAGCAGGCCCATGGCCGCGACGGCCTGACCGCGGTTGGTGGCGGTCGCGCGCTCGTAGTCCGCGCGCAGTTCGAGCAGATCGGGGTGCTGCTCGATGCCGGGTTGCGTCCGAGACATACGGACCATCTCCGTTCATTCCGAACATGTCACATAATCCCCTTACCCGCACTCGTGCGTCCGAGTCCCGTCGAGCGATGTTCCGGGCCGGACGGTGCGATCCCGAAGGTGCGTGCCCCGGCCGCGTCGGCGGCGGTCCGCCGGGTCCTGGCGTGTGGAGCCACGGCAACGCCCTCCGGACGACCCGGTCACGGGCGAACCCGGCACGGGAGAACGGGAACCCGGCGGCCGGGATCGACAGGTAAGAGGCGACCCCGTCAACCGCCTCGCGCGGTGTCCCCCTCCACCCACCGGCCGCTTCGCCGTGCCCGGTAAGAAAGGCATGCCTTGACACACCAGAGACGAGCGCCGGCTGCGGCGTTCGCCCCGCTCATCGCCGTCACCGTCGCCACGGCCCTGCTGGGCGGAACGGCCGGCGTCGTGCAGGCCGCACCGTCCGACGGCGCGGCCCGTACCGGATCGCTTCCCGGGCCCGCACCGGGCGCCGGCGCCCCCGCCGCGCGGACGGTCACCCTCGTCACCGGCGACAAGGTGAGCCTGGACGGCGCCGGCCAGGTCGTCGGCGTCCGGGCCGCCGAAGGGCGCGAGGGCATCACCTTCCGCGTCTCCCGGGCGGCCGGCGGGCACACCGTCGTGGTGCCGCGCGACGCCGAGCGGCTGATCGCCGACGGTACCGCCGACCGGCAACTCTTCGACGTGACGCGGCTGGTGGGCTTCGGGTACGACGACGCCTCCCGCCCCGACATGCCGCTGATCGTCAGCTACGCCAAGGGCCGCTCCGTCGCTGCGCGCTCGCTGTCGGCCGCCGGCGCCCGGGTCACCCGGGACCTGCCCAGCGTCAACGGCGACGCCCTGCGGGCCCGCAAGTCCGAGGCCGCCGCACTGTGGAGGACGCTCACCGGCAGTGGTGCGGAAGGGCGTTCCGCGGCCGCCGCCACCTCGGCGGACGTCGAGAGGATCTGGCTGGACGGCACGTACGAGGCGAGCCTGGACCGGAGCACGGCGCAGATCGGCGCCCCCGCGGCCTGGGCGGCCGGCTTCGACGGCACCGGTGTCACCGTCGCCGTGCTGGACACCGGGGTGGACGCGACGCACCCGGACCTCCAGGGCCGCGTCGACGCGCAGGTGAACTTCTCCGACGCGCCGGACACCGTCGACCGCGTGGGCCACGGCACGCACGTGGCCTCGACCGTCGCGGGCTCCGGGGCCCGGTCGGGCGGGACGTACAAGGGCGTCGCGCCCGGGGCGCGCATCATCAGCGGCAAGGTCCTCGGCGACAGCGGATCGGGCAGCGCCTCCGGCATCATCGCCGGCATGCAGTGGGCCGTGGACCGCGGTGCAAAGGTCGTCAACCTCAGCCTCGGCATCGACGACTCCTCGGAGACCGATCCGGTCGAGCAGGCCGTGAACGAACTGTCGGCGGAGTCCGGCACCCTGTTCGTCGCCGCCGCGGGCAACAGCGGTCCCGGCGCGGGCACGATCGGTTCGCCGGGGAGCGCCGCCGCCGCGCTCACCGTCGGTGCGGTGGACCGTACGGACGCCGTCGCCGAGTTCTCCGGCCGCGGCCCCACGGCCGACGGCAGCCTGAAGCCCGACCTCACGGCCCCGGGCGTGGACATCGTCGCCGCGCGGGCCGCCGAGGGCACCGAGGGCGAACCGGCGGCCGACGGCTACGTGTCGATGAGCGGCACGTCGATGGCGGCCCCCCACGTGGCCGGCGCCGCCGCGATCCTCGCCCAGCAGCACCCGGACTGGGACGGGGAGCGCATCAAGGCCGTCCTGACCGGTTCCGCCGTCGCCGCCCCCGGGCTCTCCGCGTACGCGCAGGGAACGGGCCGCGTGGACGTGCGGCGGGCCATCACCCGCCAGGTGACCGGCAGTCCGCCCTCGCTGGGCTTCGGGACGGCGCGCTGGCCCCACACGGACGACCTGCCCGTCACCAAGGAGATCGTCTACCGCAACGACGGCGACCGTCCGGTGACCCTCGCCCTGGCCACCGAGGCCTTCGGTGACGACGGGAAGCCCGCCGCCGAGGGCATGTTCACCGTCTCCCCGGCGCGACTCACCGTGCCGACGGGTGGCACCGCGACCGCGTCCGTGACCGCCGACCCCCGTGCGGGCACCGCCGACGGCGCCTTCGGCGGGTCGGTGACCGCGACGGCCGGGGACACCACCGTGCGGACCGCGTTCGGCGTGCACCGCGAGGTCGAGTCGTACGACCTGACGGTCAGGCACCTGGACCTGCGGGGCGAGCCCACCGGGGACGCCGAGACGGGCGTGTACGGGCTGGACGGCGACATCTGGCGGGACTACGCCGACCCCACGGACGGCGAGTTCACGATGCGGCTGCCCAAGGGCCGCTACACGCTCGAGGGCCGCGTGGCCACCGGAGCCGGTCCCGACGACGGGGGGCTGGCCCTGCTGCTGCACCCGAAGTTCACCCTGGACCGGGACACCACCCTGGTCATGGACGCCCGCGAGGCCCGGCCCGTCCGCATCACCGTGCCCGACCGCGCGGCCCGGCACACCGATGCCATGCTCAACTTCGGCGTCGCCGTCGGCGGAGCGGGCTACACCGCCACGTACGTCATGCGCGGCTTCGACGACCTGCGCGTCGGACAACTCGGGGCGCCCCTCCCGGCGGACGAGGCGTTCGCGCAGTACAACGGCACGTGGAGCCACGGCCCGGTGAACTACCGGCCGGTCTGGAACCGCACCGGCGACCTCTCCGGATTCACCGCACAACTGCGCCGCCGGGACTTCGCCGAACTGGCCGTCACCATCGGCGCACCCGCCCCGGGCAAGACCGGCAGCCTCAGCGCCGCTCCCCTGCTGCCCAACGGCTCGCTGTTCGACTTCTTCCCCGAGGAGGTCGCCCTGCCGCGCACCGTCACCGACTACGTCCTGCCGGGCGTGAAGTGGCAGTACGCCATCAACCAGTACGGCGCTCCGGGCGCGGACGGCGAACCGCAGTGGGACAGCGGGCAGACCGTCACCCGCGCCAGGGCCTACACCGCGGGCAGGCGCTACGCGCAGCGGTTCAACGTGGGCGTCTTCGGTCCGCACCTCTACGCCGCGGGCGGGGAGGCGACCGGCGCGATCCGTTCCGGCGACGACTTCAGCGCCTACGTGCCGCTGTTCTCCGACGGCGCGGGCCACGCGGGCGTCTCCGACTACACCGCGGCCCGGAGCGCGCTGTACGCCGACGGCACCCCGGTGTTCACCGCCGGCACACCCCTCGACGGGGACACCCACACCCTGCCGCCCGGGCGGCGGGCCTACCGGCTCACCACGGACGTCACGCGCGCCCGGTCGAACTCCGCGGTCAGCACCCGGGTCACCGCGGAGTGGACCTTCCACTCCGCCCACGTGGCGGGGGACGACGTCGCCTGGCTGCCGCTGTCGGCGGTGCGCTTCACGCCCGACCTGGGGGCGGCCAGCACCGCCAGGGCGGGCAGGGCCTTCACCGTCCCGTTCACCGTCGAGGGCGCGGCCACCGCACGCACCGCGCGCAAGCTGGCGGTCTCCGTGTCGTACGACGAGGGGAGGACCTGGCGGCCCGCCGAGGTCGCCGACCGCGAGCGGCTCGAACTGCGCCACCCCGCCCGCCCGGGCACGGTCTCGCTGCGCGTCGTCCTCACGGACGCGCACGGCAACACGGTGCGGCAGACGATCTACAGCGCCTACCGGACCACCGCGTAGCCCTCCGCCCCCCGCGTGGGCCCCGGGCCGTCCGCCCGGGGCCTGCGCGCCGCCGCGGGCGGCCCGGTCTCACCAGCCCAGCAGCCTGGGCAACTCATCGACGTACGCCGCGTCGTCCGGCTCCGCCTCGGCGATGCGGCCGAGAACGCGCCTGAACTCCTGACGCTCCGCTTCGTCCATCGCGTCCAGTTCCGCCGCGATGTTCTCGAGCCCTTGGGAGGCGACGTCGCGATCGATCTCATCGGGCGACGAATGATCGAGCAGCATGATGGCGGAGAGCACTGCCCTTGCCAGGTGGATTTCGATCACCGATGTGCCTACCTCGCGGGGATGGTCGTGATGGCCTGGCCGGCCGGCGGTTCGTGACCGTCGTCGGCAGCCGCCTGCGTGGGAAATCCTTGCACCGGCGTCAGCCCCCGTGTCACCGCGGCACCGCGGCACTGCTGACGGAGGGGCGGCGGTGCGGCCGGGCGGGCCGTGGGGGGCGTCGCGGGTCGTGGGGGGGCCGGCTGTTCACAGGCGGAACGAGGCCGCGACCGGCAGATGGTCGCTGCCGGTGGAGGGGAGGGTCCAGGCCGACCGCGGTTGCAGGCCGCGCACCAGGATGTGGTCGATCCGGGCCACGGGGAACGACGCCGGCCAGGTCAGACCGAATCCGGCGCCCGACTCGGCCTGCGCCGAGCGCAGTTGGGACGTGACCTCGGCCAGGGCCCGGTCGTCCGCGGTGCCGTTGAAGTCGCCCATGAGCACGGTGCGGGGCAGGGGTTCGGCGCGCAGGGCGGCGGCCAGGGCGCGTGCCGCGGTGTCCCGCCCGGCCGTGCCGAAGCCGTACAACGGCGTGACCCGGACCGACAGCAGGTGGGCGACGTAGACCGCGACGGGGCCCTTGGGGGTACGGACAGTGGCGCGCAGAGCGCGCGGCCAGGGCGCGATGTCGACCGTCCGGGCGTCGGCGAGCGGGTAGCGGCTCCACAGACCGACCGTGCCCTGCACCGACTGGTAGGGGTAGCGGGCGTGCAGCGCCGCGCCGTACGCGGTCGCGTTGTCGCCGACCTCCTCGACGGCCACCAGGTCGGCGCCGGAGGCCGCCAGGGCACCGGCGGTGCGCGCCGGGTCCGGGTTCTCCTCGTTGGCGTTGTGCGTCACCACGGTCAGGTCGCCGCCCGCCGCCCGTTTGTCGGCCAGCGTGCCGCCGAAGAGGGCGCACCAGACGACGGTGGGCAGCAGTACGGCCACCGCGGCCGTGGCCGAGCGCCGCAGGAGCGCGCACAGCAGCAGGACCGGCACGACCAGCCCGGTCCACGGCAGGAAGGTCTCCAGGAGGCTGCCGAGGTGGCCGGCCGCGTTGGGGACGTGGGCGTGGCCCACCATCAGCAGTGCGGCCACGGCGGCGACGGCGGCCGGGACGCGGCCGCGCCGCCACGCGCCGGGGCGGCCGCCGGGACGGTCTTCGCCGGCGGGGTCCGGCAGGGCGCCGGGGGTGCGCAGGAGGGTGGTCACGGCCGGCTCACCTGGCCCCGGCCCGGGCACCGCGAGCCGCGGAGCCGGGGTCGGTCCCGGCCACCCACCGCCGTACGCCCTCCACCAGCGCGTGGCTCGCGCCGAGGGCGGCGTTCAGGCCTTCCTGCGGGCTGGTGCCGGAACGCTGGTGCAGGACCACGCCGAGGGCGAGATGGCCGTGCCCGTCGCGGTCGGGGGCGGTGGCGGCCCACATCAAGGCGCCGCCCGCGGGGGTGCTGGAGCCGGTCTTGAGCCCGATCACACCGGACGTGCCGAGCAGGGTGTTGGTGTTGGCGATCGGCCCGGGCACACCGGGCACCGTGGTGCTGGGCAGGGCGACGACGGCCCGGAAGACCGGGTCGCGCATGACCTGCCGGGCCAGCTTCAACTGGTCGCCGGAGGTGCTCACGGTCGTGGGCTCGATGCCGCTGGCCCCGGTGTAGGTCGTCCGGTCCATGCCGAGGTCGTCGGCGGCGCGGTTCATCTTGTCGACGAACGCCTCCTGCGTGCCGGCGTCCCAACGGGCCAGCATGCGGGCGACGTTGTTGCCGGAGGGGATCAGCATCAGTTCCAGCAGCCGCCGTTCGCTCAGCCGCTGCCCCTCCCGGAGCGGCACGCTGGACTCCACGCCGGACACCGACTCGTCCGCGGCCTGCCGGTCGACGGTGATCCGGGGGCCGGTCGCCCCGCCGCGCAGCGGGTGGTCGCGCAGGACCACGTAGGCGGTCATCACCTTGGTGACGCTGGCGATCGGCACCGGACGCTGTTCGCCCCTCGTCCCGAGGTCGGCCAGCCCCTCCACCAGGACGCTCGCCTGCCCCTGGGACGGCCAGGGCAGCGGCACGGTCAGGCGCGGAACCGTGCGCCCGCGGTGGTCACCGTCCGTACGGGAGCGCCCGGCCCCGTGGCCGTCGTCCCCCGTGGTGACGACCAGTGCGCCCAGGCCGATCAGGGTCGCCAGGGCGGCGGCCCCGGCCGCGACCGGGACGGGGATCCGCCGCGGCGGACGCGACGCGCCCGGCAGGGGCCGCGGTCCCCCGGACCGCGGCGGCGGGGGACCTGGCGCTTCGTGCTCTCGGGGTTCGGGGACCGGGCGCATGGGCGGGGCACCTCCACGGGTTCACGGCGTGGCTCTCACGCACACCGCCCACCGTGGGGCGCGCCGGTGTCGGCCCGGCCGTCACCGTGTCTCCGCCACCGCTCTGCCGGTCATCCGTCGTGTATCGACCCCGGCGCGCCCCGGCTCGGTCGCGCCCGGGCCCGGCGGCGGCTCAGCCGGAGGCAGGCAGCCGCAGCGTGGCGACGGCACCGCCGTCGGGCGCGTTGGCGAAGGACAGCGACGCGCCGATGACCCGGGCCTGGCCGAGCGCGATGGTCAGCCCGAGGCCGTGGCCCCGCCCCCGCTCCGACACCCCGGTACGGAAGCGCTGGGGCCCGTCCGCGAGCAGTTCGGGCGGGAAGCCCGGACCGTGGTCCCGCACGGTCACGGTGGTGCCCGCCACCGCGACCTCGACGGGCGCGCCGCCGTGCCGGTGGGCGTTGACGACGAGGTTGGCCACGATCCGGTCGACCCGGCGCGGGTCGGTCCTCGCCCGCGCGGCGCCGTCCGGGGTGAACCGGGCCGGCAGTCCGGTGCGGGCCAGCGACTCCCCGACCACCTCGGCGAGCGGGACCGGTCTGGCTTCGGCCCGCTCGGCGCCCGCGTCGAGCCGGGAGATCTCCAGCAGGTCCTCCACCAGGTCCCGCAGCACCCCCACCCGGTCCCGGACCAGGTCGGTGGCCTCCCCCTCGGGCAGCAGCCCGCTCGCGGTGACCAGGCCCATGAGCGGGGTGCGCAGCTCGTGGGCGACGTCGGCGGTGAAGCGCTGCTCGGTCGTCAGCCGCCCGAGGAGGCTGTCGGCCATGGAGTCCACGGTGGCGGAGATCTCCGTGATCTCGTCGCCGCCGCGACGGCCGGGCGGGCCGGCGGCGGTCCGCGCGGCCAGGTCGCCGGCCGCGATGCGGCGGGCGGTCCGCGCCACGCGCCGCAGCCTGCGGTGCGGCAGCTCGGCCGCGAGCAGCGTCAGCGGTACGACGACGGCCAGTGCGGCCAGGGAGTACTTCCACATGTGCCGGTCCAGGGCACGCCGGGTGAGCAGGTCGGGCGTCATGTCGGTCGCGACCGCCACCGGCCGGTCCCGGTACAGCCGCGCCGCCCACATCCGCGGGTGGTCCCCGGGGCTGTCGCCGTCGTACCAGGTGGCGTAGCCGGCGCTCGGTCCCTGGCCGTGCCGCAGCCGGTCGAGCAGCTCGCCGGGCATCGCCTCGGGGACCGTCTCCAGCCCGTCGGGCGGTGTTCCCTTGTCCTTGTACGCGACCACGGCCTGTTCCAGCTGCGCCGCGGCCTTCGCGCCGCCGTCGTTCATCGACCGTGCCAGTGTGCTGCGGTGGACCAGCACTCCGACGGTGAGCGCGATCACGCAGCAGGCCAGGGTGACGAGCAGGGCGATCTTCCAGCGCAGGGAACGCCAGTTGAGCAGCTCGCGGACGGTGTCCATGTCAGCGCCGCAACTTGTAGCCGAAGCCGCGGACGGTCTCGATCCGCTCGGCTCCGACCTTCTTCCGGAGCCGCTGCACGCACAGGTCCACCACGCGGCTGTCGCCGTCCCAGCCGTAGTCCCACACGTTGCGCAGCAAGGTGTTCCGGTCCAGCACCACGCCGGGGTTCGCGGCGAACTCCAGGAGCAGCCGCAGTTCGGTGGGCGCGAGCGCGACCGGTGCGCCGGCCCGGGACACCTCGAGGCCCGCGGTGTCGATCGTCAGGTCGCCGAAGACGAGGCGTGCGGCGTCCTCCGGCCGCTCGGGCCGGGCCGCCGGGGCGGACGGACCGAGGCCGGACGGACCCGAACCGGACGGACCCGGGCCGGTGACGGGGGTGAAGGTCGCCCGCCGCAGCAGGGACCGGATCCGGGCCACCAGCACCGCGGTGTCCACGGGCTTGACCACGTAGTCGTCCGCGCCCGCCTCCAGGCCGGAGACCACGTCGAGGGCGTCGCCGCGCGCGGACATCATCAGGATCGGGTCCATGCTGGTCTCCCTGACCCGCCGGCACAGCCCGATGCCGTCCAGGCCCGGCAGCATCACGTCCAGCAGGAGCAGGTCGTGGCGGCCCTCCCGGAACAGTTCGAGTCCGGTCAGGCCGTCGGCGGCCGAGGTGACGCGGTAGCCGTAGCGCTCCAGCGCCATGGTGACGGCCCTGCGGATCACCTCGTCGTCCTCGACGAGCAGGACGGTCACGGGCGCCGGGGCCGCCGCCCCCTCTGTCACGGAAACCGACATCTCTTCCCATCGGACGCAGGTACAGGGCCTCCATCATGCGCGAGGCGGGTCCCTGCCGGGCATCCGCCGCCGCTCGGCCGCGCATCAACCGTGTATCAGCGGGCGCTGCGCCTCACGACGGCCCCACCGGCATCAGGCGTAACGGGGGTCACGGCACGTGCGGTCCCGTGACGAAGCGGTCGTGCCCGTCGTAGGGCCAGGCGTTGGCGACACAACCGTGCAGGCCCTTGATCTGCTGCATCATCACGGGGGCGAGTTGCCCGGGCCCCGCGCACGTCGTGTGCGTGTAGCCCAGGAAGTGCCCCATCTCGTGGTTGACGATCAGCGCCCGGTAGTCGTGGATCGGCCCCTTGAACGTGGGCGAGCCCTCGGCCCAGCGCTTGAGGTTCACCACGACCCCGCCGGGCACCTCGCAGTTGTACTCGCCCTGGGTGTCCTGGTGGATGCCCGCCCAGCACAGGGCGTCGGCCGTGCCCGGCGTGGCGATGCTCACCGTGAGGTCGTGGGGCTGTCCCGCGCCCACCAACTGGAAGGCGTAGGCGGGGTTGTGGGTCCAGCCGCGGGGCGCGGCGAGGATGCCGGCGATCTCGTCGGCGGCCTGGGCCGGCGAGACGTCGAGGCCGGTCTCGACCTTCACCACGTAGCGCAGCGGCCGCGGGCCGCGCCCGACCTTCACGCCGCCGGCCTGCGCGGTGACGAACGTGCCGCTGCCCGTCGCGGGGACACCGATCCTGGCGGGGGTGGGCTTCTTCGTCGGCTTCTTCGTCGGCTTGGGCTTGGGGGGCGGGGTGGGCGTCGCCGTGGGTGAGGGGGAGGGGGAGGGCGTGACGTGCGCCACACTCCGCCGGTGCCGCGCCCCGTCCGAGGCCTCGCCGCGCCCGCCCTCGAGGAAGAACGCGACGGAGCCGAGCAGTCCGGCGACCGCCAGCGTGACGACCAGATAGCGCCGGCTCCGGCGGCGCGGACGGCGCCTGCGGCCCGAGGTGCGGTGGCGGCCGGCGCGGTGGGATGCATCCATGGCAGCTCAAAGTGGCCATCCGAAATGATCGCCATGAGCTCGCCGGATCACGAAACGGTAACGCACGCCTGCCGGAAGACGTCTTCGCCGGCGACGGAGCCGCCCCCGCGCCCCGGGTATGACCCTTCTGTAACAGCTCCCACGAGGGGCCCTTTCCCGGGACGGCCGCCGATCGCGATCTGCTTACACTGGCGAAGTGCCACGAGTCCTGATTGTCGAAGACGACCCAGATGTCCGTAAGGCCGTCCAGTTGGGGCTGCGACACCAGGGGCACGACGTCTTCGCCGCCGGAACGGGTGAGGAGGGACTGGAGCAGCTCCGCCCCTTCCATCCGGACGTCGTCGTGCTCGACCTGATGCTGCCGGGGATCTCCGGTCTCGACGTGTGCCGGCGCATACGGGAACGCGACCAGGTGCCGATCATCATGGTCACCGCCAAGGGCGACGACATCGACGTGGTCGTGGGCCTGGAGGCCGGGGCGGACGACTACGTCGTCAAGCCGGTGCAGGCCCGCGTGCTCGACGCGCGCATACGGGCCGTGCTGCGCCGGCAGGACGCGTCGGTCTCCGACTCCGTGCGGCCCCGGGCGGAGTCGCACGGGGAGCTGGCCATCGACCGGGCCGGCCTCGTGGTGACGCACCGCGGCGAGACCGTCGCGCTCGCCCCCTCCGAACTCCGGCTGCTGCTGACCCTCTCGGCCTCGCCCGGGCAGGTCTTCAGCCGCCAGCAGCTCCTCGAAGCCGTCTGGGAGCACAGCTACTACGGCGACATACGGCTCGTGGACGCCTGCGTGAAGCGGCTGCGCGGCAAGCTCGGCGAACTGGGCGGCGCACCCCGGTACATCCAGACCGTGCGCGGCTTCGGCTACCGCTTCGGTACCGCGTGAGCCGCCGGGGACCGGCGCGGGCGCGACGGGCCGCCCGGGAGCACGGGAGCGCCGCGGCCCACGACGCCACGGCCCACGACGCCACGGGCTCCGCCGGTACGGGCTCCGCCGGCATGCCGTACGACGCCAAAGGCTCCGCCCCCACGGCCCACGACGCCCCGGCCGGGCGCCGCGGCCGGCGGCGGTTCCACCAGGCGGCACTGGAGAAGGTGCCGCTGCCACTGCGGGGGCTGCGCTCCCGACTGGTGGTGGCCTTCGTCCTGGTGACCATGGCCGGCGCCCTGAGCACCGGGGCCGTCGCCTTCCGGGAGGCGCGCACGGGGGTGCTGCAGCAGAGCCAGGACGCCGTCATCCGGCAGTTCCGGGCCGGCGTGAACGAGGCGGCCCTCAACATCCCCCTCCGGCCGGGCCAGTCGGACCTGGATGCGGCGGTGAACCATGTGCAGCGCGCGAACCAGTCCCAGCAGTGGCGGGTCATGGCGACCTACGGCGACCTGCGCGCCTGGGCGGTGGGCGCCCAGTTCGACATGCTCAGCCCCGAACTGCGCCGTTCGGTGGCGACCAAGCGCGCCGCCGTGTTCCAGCGCGTGAACGCCGACGGGCGCCCCTGGCTCGTCGTCGGCCTGCCGGTCACCTACGACAGCGGCGAGGCCAAGGAGCCCACGCTGTCCGGGCTCGTGATGTACCTGGCCGTGCCGCAGGACACCGAACAGGCCTACGTCGAGGCGATGGTCAGCGCCATCGAGCACGCCACCCTGGTCGCCCTGGGCCTCGCCGTCGTCCTGGCACTGCTGGCCGCGAGCGGAGTGCTCCGTCCCGTACGGGCGCTGCGCGGCGCGACGCGCCGGATGGCCGAGGGGCACCTCGACGTCCGGCTGGCCGTCAACGGGACCGACGAACTCGCCGACCTCTCCCAGTCCTTCAACCACACGGCGGCGGCGCTGGAACGGTCGGTCGCGGAGCTGCGCCGCATGGAGGCCCAGGCCCGCCGCTTCGTCGCGGACGTCTCCCACGAACTGCGCACCCCGCTCGCGGCGATGTCGGCGGTCACGGACGTCCTGGACGAGAACGCACTGCGCCTGGACCGGGAGACCGGCGAGGCGCTGCGGCTCGTCAGCGAGGGGACGAGCCGGCTGAGCGTGCTGGTGAACGACCTGATGGAGATCTCCCGCTTCGACGCGGGCGCGGCCGAACTCAACGTGGACGAGATCGACCTGGCCGACTTCGTCCAGCACACCCTGGCCGCCCGGGGATGGCAGGGCGGGGTGGAGACCCACCTGCCCCCGCCCGGCGCGCTCCGGGCCCGGGTGGATCCGCGCCGGCTCGACGTGGTGCTCGCCAACCTCGTCGGCAACGCGCTGCGGCACGGGGAGCCGCCGGTGCGGCTGACGGTGGGCGTCCGCGAGGATCCCGCGGGCGTGCCGTGGGCCGTCATCGAGGTCGCCGACAACGGACCGGGGATCGCCGAGGAAGCCATGCCGCACATCTTCGAACGCTTCTACAAGGCCAGCAGCTCACGCACCAGGAGCGAGAGCAGCGGGCTGGGCCTGGCCATCACCGCGGAGAACGTGCGCCTGCACGGCGGCCGCGTGAGCGCCGCCAACCTGCTGTGGGGCGGCGCGGCGTTCACGGTCGAGCTCCCCCTGCACGGCGCCCCCGGCGACCCCGCGGCCGACGACGACGCGGGTGCCCGGTGAGGCGCGCGCGCCTGGCGGCGCTCACGACCGGGCTCGCGGCAGGGCTCGCGCTGACGGCCTGCGGGGTCCCCCCGTCCGGGGTCATCGAGGCCGGCGAACCGGCGAGCGGCATGTACTCCCCCGTCCCGCAGAACGCGAAGCCGGTCCTCGTCTCCCTCTACTTCCTCGACAACGGCAAGCCGAGGGCCTACGTCCGCAAGGCGACCACCCCCTGGGACGCCGAAGCGGCCGTCCGCATGCTGTTCGGCGGACCGAGCCCCGACGAGGCCACGCAGGTCACCACGGAGCTGCCCCGCCTGAAGGACGGGCTGCAGGTGAAAACCGGCAGCGACGGCGTCTACGTGCAACTCCCCAAAGGCCTGCCCCCGTTCAGCCGCCGTGCCATGATGCAGCTGGCCTGCACGGTGTCCGGCGTGGGCGGGCCGTTCACCTCGTCCCGCTCGACGGACGCCGCCGGCGGCGCCGTCGGCGGCGCTGGCGAGCCCCCCTCCGACGCCCGCCCCGACGCCACAGTCCACGTCCTCGGCGACGGCTGGACCAAGACCCAGACAGCCGGCCCCTCGTGCCCCGCCCCGGCCGGGCAGTGACCGCCGGGCGCCGGCCTACGACGACGCCGAGGTCAGCCCGGCCCCTGCTCCCGTGATCCGGCACGGCCACGGGCCCCGCGCACTCCCGGGCACATGACCGTATGCGCCGTCGCTCATGCCTCACGGCCCGTCAGGACCGCCCCCACGAGCCGCTATGCTGCCCGATGCCGCGCCCCGACGGGGCGTTTCGCCCGCCCCCAGCATGGATGGGATCGTACGCATGACTCACCCGTCCCCCCGTCGGATCGCCGTCTTCGGCGCCGGCTACATCGGCCTGGTCACCGGGGCCTGCTTCGCCGAACTCGGACACCACGTCGTGGTCCGTGACATCCAGGCGGAGCGGATCCGCGTCCTGGAGTCGGGTGACATGCCCATCTACGAGCCGGGGCTGGGGGACCTGGTCGCCCGGAACAAGGAGCGGCTGACCTTCACCCTGGACGCCGAGGTCGCCGTCCGGGACGCCGAGGTCGCGTACGTGTGCGTGGACACCCCGCCCACGGCCTCCGGCGACGCGGACCTGTCGAGGGTGTGGTCCGTGATCGACGCGCTGAAGACCGCGGCGCACCTGTCCGCGGTGGTGGTCAAGAGCACCGTCCCGGTGGGCACCGCGGTGCGGGTGCGCGCCGCCCTGGACGCGGCCGGCCTGGCCCACGTCGGCTACGCCTCCAACCCGGAGTTCACCGCCGAGGGCAAGGCGGTCGCCGACTTCCTGCACCCGGACCGGATCGTCGTCGGCGCCGACGATCCGCTCGTCGCCGCCTTGGTCGCGAACCTGCACGAAGGCATCGACGGCCCCGTCGAGGTGATGGACACCGCGTCCGCCGAGATGGTCAAGCTGGCCGCGAACGCCCTCCTCGCCACGAAGATCACGTTCACCAACGAGATCGCGACGATGTGCGAGGCCACCGGAGCCGACATCGAGCAGGTGACCCGCGCGATCGGCCTGGACCACCGGCTCGGCCCGCACTTCATGCAGGCCGGGCTCGGCTACGGAGGCAGCTGCTTCCCCAAGGACTCCCGTGCGCTGCGGGCCATGGCCAGCAACGCCGGATACGCCTTCCAGCTGCTGACCGCCGTCATCGAGGTCAACGACCTGCAACCGCGCCGGGCGATCCAGCGCCTCAAGGCCGAACTGGGCGGCCTGGGTGGCAGGTCGATCGCGCTGCTCGGTCTGGCCTTCAAGGCCGGCACGGACGACATGCGCGAGGCCCCCAGCACGGTGATCGCGTCCCGGCTGTTGGCCGAGGGGGCCGCGGTCCACACCTGGGACCCCCTCGCGCAGCCCGGCGACGCCGAGCCGTGGTCGTCGACGACCCGCCACGCCACCCCCCTTGAGGCGATGACCGGAGCCGACGCGGCCCTGATCGTCACCGAGTGGCCCCATCTGGCCCACGTCCCATGGGCACAGGCGCGGGCCGTGATGCGCCGGCCGCTGGTCTTCGACGGCAGGAACGTGCTCGACCCGGCGACCATCGCCGGTCTGGGCTTCACCTACATGAGCGTCGGGCGCCGCACCGTCCACGGCTGATGCGCGTCGGTCCGCCGGCGTCACCGGCATTCCGCTCGCCGTGACGCGACGCCGTGTGACCCCGCGGACGTGACGACACGTCAGTCAGCCGTGGCGGACCCGTGGTCACGGGCGATCGTGACCAGGCGCGCCGGCGCCACCTGCTCCGGGGTGAGCCGGCTCGCGACGGCGACGAGTTCGCCGATCCCGGTCGCGGCCCGGTGGGGGGGGCGGAGCGGCCGGGTACCGGGGCGTCGGGCAGGCCCGCGATCACTCGCAGGCCGGCCACCGGCATCTCCGGCACGGGGCTGATGTCCTCGATGATGCCGATCGCCGACGCGGCGCGGCCCGACGCCTGGGCGACGGCCTCGGGGGTCGGGCGTCGATGGTCCATCAGGCCTCGCAACACGTCGGCGAACCGTCCCTTCATCCCCGCAGGTTACGTCCCGGCGAGCCGGATGGCCACGGCTGAGAGGAACGAACAGTGTGATCTGGCACTCGACGTCGCATCCTGAGCTCCGCGGGAGGCCGCGGCACGACCGCCGCCCACGGTCGACCCGGCGCCGCCGCAGGTCGTACGGCACTTGGGCGGTCGGAGCCGCACCGGACCGACCGCCACCCGGGCGGGGCTAGCACGAGGGCACCTGCATCGGGGCCACACGGTTCACAATGAACGGGCACCACTCTTCACAGCGAATTCATCCGTGCATATGATCACCCAGCCCAGGTGACGCCACCCCGCAACGGCCGGCGCCCTGGACGGCAGAGGACGGTCTCGTCCCCTGCCCGGACCCATCGCAGGGACACCGTTGAGATCACACGTCAAACGCTGGAGTGTGCCGGTCATCGCCGCCGCTTCGGCTCTCGCGCTCACCAGCCCGATCGGGGCTGAGGCAGTCACCCCCGTCGGCACCCCGGCTCCCCCACCGGCGTCCACGGCGGACCATGTGCCCGCGGGGAACCACACCGTCACACTGATCACCGGCGACGTCGTGACGACCGGTCAGGCCGCCCGGGGCGGCGGCGGTTCCGGCGGTACCGTCACCGTCCGCGGCGCCGACGGGCTGCCGGCCCGGACGCGCATCGTGACGGCGGGGGACGACCTGTACGTCTATCCGGAGTCCGTGCTGCCCTTCCTGGCGCAGGGCACCCTCGACCGGCAACTGTTCAACGTCACCGGCCTGATCGCCGACGGCTACGACGACGCCCACCGTGACCGGCTGCCACTGATCGTCTCCTACACCGAGCCCGGCGCCGCGCGCCGCGCGTCCGCCGTCCCCGAGGGCGCGCGCCGGGTACGGACCCTCGACAGCATCCAGGGCGCCGCCCTCACCGCCGACCGCTCCCGCGCGGACGACTTCTGGGAGTCCGTCGCCGGGAAGGCGGCCGGCGACGGCACCCGGGCGCGGAACACCCGGCCGTCCTTCGCCGGCGGCATAGCGCACATCTGGCTCGACGCGCCCGTCCACGCCGACCTCGCCGACAGCACCGCACAGATCGGCGCCCCGCAGGTCTGGCAGGGCGGTGACACCGGGCAGGGCGTGGACGTCGCCGTCCTCGACACCGGCGTCGACGCGAGCCACCCGGACCTGGCGGACCGCATCGCGAACCGGCAGAGCTTCGTACCGGACGAGACCACCGACGACTACGCCGGACACGGCACCCACGTCGCGTCGATCATCGCCGGCACCGGTGCGGCTTCCGGCGGCAAGGAGAAGGGCGTCGCGCCGGGCGCCCGGCTGCACATCGGCAAGGTGCTCGACAAGTACGGCAGCGGACAGATCTCCTACGCCCTGGCCGGCATGGAGTGGGCGGCCGTCGACCAGCACGCCAGGATCGTCAACATGAGCCTCGGTGCCGGGGTGTCCGACGGCACCGACCCGATGAGCCTCGCCGTGGACCGGCTGACCGCCCAGACCGGCGCGCTGTTCGTGGTCGCCGCGGGCAACTCGGGTGCTCAGGGCAGCGTCGCGACACCCGGTACGGCCGCTTCGGCGCTGACCGTGGGTGCGGTCGACGCCACCGACGCGCTGGCCCCGTTCTCGAGCAGGGGCCCTCGTGTCGACGGCGCGCTGAAGCCGGAGATCACCGCCCCCGGCGTCGACATCCTGGCGGCCAACTCCCAATTCGACGGCAACGACCAGGGCGCCTACCAGTCGATGAGCGGCACCTCCATGGCCACCCCGCACGTCGCGGGCGCCGCCGCCCTGCTCGCCGCGGCCCACCCGCCGCTCACCGGCCCGCAGTTGAAGGACCTGCTGGCCAGCAGTTCGCTGCGGACCCCGGCGTACGACGCCTTCGAGGCGGGGAGCGGCCGGCTGGACGTCGCCGCGGCGGCACAGGCCGAGGTCTTCGCCTCCGCGACCGCCTACGCGACCGCTTCCGCCGCGCAGGACGAGGGCGGCACCGTCCGGCGCCCGGTGACGTACACCAACACCACGGGCACACCGGTATCGCTCGCGCTGTCCGTCGAGGCGCCGCAGGCTCCGGCCGGCATGTTCCGCCTGTCGGCGTCCGACGTCATGGTCCCGGCACACGGCACCGCCGAGGTCACGCTGACGATCGACGGTTCCGCGGGCGCCGCCAGAACCCACTACTCGGGCCAGGTGCTCGCGACGGACGCCGCAGGCAAGGCCGTGGCGCACACCGCCGTCTCCCTCGGCTCCGCCACGATGCACCAGCTGACCCTCACCTTCAAGGACTCCGCGGGCAACCCGACGTCCGGCGACGTCTGGCTGCTGAGGGCCGGCCACGACGACCCCGAGATCGTCGGTGTCGGGCCCTCCGGCACCAGGGAGCTGCTCCTGCCCGACGACGTGTACTCGGTGCTCTCCTACCAGGAGGTCGAGGGCGTCCACGGTCCCCATTCCCGGGGCCTGGCCCTGCTCGGCGACCCCGACGTCCTGCTGGACCGCGACACCACGGTCACGTTCGACGCCACCAAGGCCAAGCGCATCGCGATGACCACCCCTCAGCGCAGCGACGTGACGTTCCAGAAGCTGGGCTACAACCGCGTCATGAACGGCGTCCGGTCCGGTCTGGCCGCCGACGGGCTGTACTACGACAGCATCTGGGCGCAGCCCACCACCCACAAGGTGACCCACGGCGACTTCGCCCTGACCGCCCGTTGGCGGGCCGAGAAGCCGGCGCTGGCCGTCGCCACGCGCACGACCGACTTCACGGGCATCCTGCGCCAAGAGGGCGTCACCCCACTGCCCGCGGGCACCCACAAGCTGCCCCTGGTCTTCGCGGGCCAGGGGTCGGCCACGGACTTCGCCCACCTCGACGCGCGCGGCAAGGCCGTCGTCGTCCGGCACAACGACGACGTCAGCGACTGGGACCAGGCCGCCAACGCGGTCGCCGCGGGCGCGAAGCTCATGCTCGTCGTGGAGAACGGGTACGGCCGGCCGCTGCGCTCCTACGCGCCGCCTGGCGAGCGGGCCGTGGCACTCGACGTCGGCCTCCTCGGCACCGAGGAGGGCGAGAAGCTGATCCGGCAGGCCGCGAACGGCGGAACGCGGATCACCGTCGGGTCCGAGACCGCGAGTCCCTACGTGTACGACCTCGCGCACGTCTGGCACAACGAGATCCCCTCGACGATGACGGTCAAGGGCGACACCAAGGACCTGGCCCGGATCGACGTCACCTTCGCGAGCCCGAAGCACGACGTCCTCGGCAGCGAGTTCCGCTACGAGTGGCTCGACGGCGTCGACTGGTCCTCGGGCCCCCTCATGCCGGAGCCCGCGTACGGGAAGCGCACCGACTGGGTCTCCACGAGCGGCGTCCGCTGGCACCAGCAGGCGTACGTCCCGTACCTGGGCTTCGAGGAGGGCGCCAGGGCCGCCTACCGGCCGGGCAGCAGGCAGTCGGAGGAGTGGTTCAAGCCGGTCCAGCGCCCCTTCCTGAACGACACCTTCTTCAACAACCTCCCGCCCACCCGCCGCGGCGACCACCTGTACCTCGACGTCCCCGCCTGGGGCGGCGGCGACCACGTCGGATGGAACCAGGACCCGGCCGGCACCCAGCGGCAGTCCCTGTACCAGGGCGGCACGGAGCTGGGCGAGGGCGGCGCCACCGACGTATGGGGCGACGCCCCCAGTTCCCGCAGGCTGCCCTACCGGCTGGTCGTCACCGGTGATCGCGACGTGACCTACACGCCGTACTCGTCGCGCACGCGCACCGAGTGGGACTTCGTCTCCGAGGCGGCGACCGACGGCGTCACCGTGGTGCTGCCGCTGGTGCAGCTCGACTACGGGATCGCCACGGACGCGGCGGGCCGCGCCGGGCGGCACGACACCCTTTCCGTCACCGCCGCCCACCTGCAGCGCGCGGGCCTGGCCGGCAGGATCGGCGCGGTGGGGCTCGAGTTGTCGTACGACGACGGCCGGACCTGGCACAAGGCCGACCGCGGCGGCGACGGACGGTTCCGCCTCGACGCCCCGCGCACGGCGTCCTTCGTCTCGCTGCGGGCGAACGCCGGGGACTCGGCGGGCAATTCCGTGCACCAGACGGTGATCCGGGCCTTCGGCCTGCGCTGAGCCGCACGCCCACCGGACCCGCGGCACATGCGGCCGGTCCGTCCGCGGTGGTCGACCCCCGTGGCCGGACCGGCCTCGTGCGCACTCATGCGACGGCCGGCCGGGACCCCCGTGACCGTCACCCGATCGCCGGGGCCGCCTCCTGGCCGTCGAGGGGCACGTCCAGCCGGCCGGCCACGGCGGTCAGGGCCGGTCCGAGCGGGAGCGCGACCCGGGTGCGGGCGTGCCGGTCGCCCCGGGTCGCGTCGCGGTTGACGATCAGCACCGGCTTCCCGGCCTCGGCGGCCTGACGGACGAACCGCAGCCCGGACATCACCGTCAGCGAGGACCCGAGGACCAGCAACGCGGCCGCCCCGCGGACCAGTTCGCGGCACTGCTCGACCCGCGCGGGCGGTACGGCCTCGCCGAAGAACACCACGTCGGGCTTGAGGACCCCGCCGCAGACCACGCAGGGCACGACGTGGAAGTCCCCGACCTGGTCGTCGGTGAGGTCGGCGTCACCGTCCGGGTTGATCCCCGCGGCCACCGGCGCGAAGCGCGCATTGGCCTCCTCCAGCCGCCGCGCGAGTTCGGCGCGCGGGCTGAGGGCGCCGCAGGTGAGGCAGACGACCCGGGCCAGGCTTCCGTGGAGTTCCACCACGCCCTCGCTGCCGGCAGCCTGGTGCAGGCCGTCGACGTTCTGGGTGATCACCCCCGAGAGCAGGCCGTGCCGCGCGAACGCGGCCACCGCCCGGTGGCCGGCGTTGGGACGCGCGCGGCCGAAGGTGCGCCAGCCCAGGTGGCTACGCGCCCAGTAACGCCGCCGGGCCGGGGCGCCGCCGACGAAGTCCTGGTAGGTCATCGGGGTGTGCCGGCTCAGGCTCCCGCCCTCCCCCCGGTAGTCGGGGATGCCCGACTCCGTGGAGATGCCCGCCCCGGTGAGGACGAGTACGCCGCCGCCGCCCAGCGCGTCCGCGACCGGCCCCACGTCCGTGGTACCCGGCGGCAGGTCCTCGGTCGGGGTCCAGCTCAAAGTGGGGCGCATGCGCATGCCGCAAGGGTACGCAACGGCGTACCCCGCCCCACTTCCCCGGTCGCGGACCGCACCGCCGGGGCGGACGCACCGCCGCCGCACCGCCGCCGCCGCACCGCCGCCGCCTCACGTCAGGAGGCGGGCGACCTCCGCGGGGTGGGCGAGGTGCGGGAAGTGGCCGCTGCCGGGCAGCACGGTGATCGTGACGTCCGGCAGGGCGCCGGAGAGCCACGCGCGGTACTCCGGGTCGGGCTCGGCGCCCGCGACGTAGTGGTACGGGGTGCCCTGGGCGGCGATGCGCTCCAGCCGGGCGGCGTTGCGCTCGTCGAGCGTCGCGGGCGGGGTGGTCAGCAGCTCGTCCCAGTACGCCAGCAGCAGCTCCGGCGCGGGAACCGCGTCGGGCCGGGCGAGGGCCCGTGCCTCGGTCGGCAGGCCGTCGATGCCCATGCGGCCGAGCAGGCCGTTCCAGATGGCGTCGTGGCCGGGGCCGCGCAGCACCTCGGCGTTGCGCTGCAGCATCTCCGCGAAGCCCCCGACGCGCAGCGGCTGGTCGATGTTGACGACACCGCTCGCCGGGTGGGCCGCGGCGTACGCGGTGGCGATGGCGCCGCCGAGGGAGTGCCCCACCACGACGGGCCGGGTCAGGCCCGCCTCGGTGACGGCGCGGTGCACCACCGCGGCGACGTCGTCCAGCCCGTGCCGGTCCAGCGGCGGCGACTGCCCGTGCCCCGGCAGGTCCACGACGAGGACGCCGCGCGCCGGGTCGATGGCCCTGAGCTCCCGCAGCAGCGGGCCCCATCGGTGCCGGTCGTAGCTCAGCCCGTGCAGCAGGACGAGCGGCGGCCGCCCGTCCGGCTCGCCGTGGCGCTCCGCCCGCAGACCCGCGTACGTCGAGGGTGCTCCGCCGGTGCTCATGTGGGGTGTCCTTCCTGTGGTGCGTGCCGTACACCCAGGAGGCGTGACACCGCCGGGAACGATCCGTTCGTGACGGCCGTCACAGCCGCCAGCGGCCGGGACCGCCGGGGGCGGGCTGGTACCGCATGACGCGGCCGGTGCGCAGGGACGCCCGCAGATGGGCGCCGGCGAGCGGGGCGGCGGCCTCGATGCGCCGGACGGTCCCCCACAGCGCCTTCGTGGCGCCGACCCGGGCCCGCTCCGCCTCGTTGCCGTGGGCGCGGGGGCGGCCGCCCAGACCGGCGGAGCGCCGCAGTTCCGCGAGGAGCGCTCCGCGCTCGGCCTGCACCGCCGCGGCGGCGTCGACGTCCCCGGCGCGGTCGGCGGCGTCGAGCCGTTCCTCGAGCACGGCGAGCCGCCGGCGGTAGGCGGCGCGGGCCGTGTCGTCCAGCAGCGGCTCGGCGGGCGGGGCAGCCAGCCCGGAGCCACCCGCCACGAGGTCGAGGGCGGGGATCTCCGCACCGGGCGCCGCCAGCAGCGAGCGGAGGTAGCGGGGGCCGCGCCCGTCGGGGACGAGGGCCGATTCACCGCCGGCCTCCAGCCGCCAGTCCCGCCCGTCGAGCACCCAGTGCCACGGGCCGACGTCCGCTGCCGCCCCGGACGCGGCCGCCGCCGGGGACGCGGCGGAGGCCCGCGGGGCACGGAGCAGCCCGTCCATGCCCAGGCGCTCGGCGATCGACCGGGCCTCCGCCCGGTCCTGCGCCGCCCGCTCCCGGTCCCCGGCGCCGCCCCGCCGGCTCAGGACGTCCGCCCGCGCCGCCAGGGTCCACGCGAGCCAGGGCAGGGCACCGAGACGGCGGGACAGCTCCGCGGCCGCGTCGAAGTGGCCGAGAGCGGCCCCGGGCCTGTCGAGGCGTGCCGCCAGCCGGCCCAGGTAGTCGTCGACGGGACCGGTGATCGTGTTGGCCCCGCCCCACACGACCAGCCGTCCCCGGTGGGGCAGCAGCGCCTCGTACAGGGCCCCGGCGGCCGCCGGGCTCCCGGTGCGCGCGGCGACGGCCGCGAGGTCGGCCAGCGCACCGGTCCAGCGCGGCCCGGTGCCGGCGAGGACCGCGGGCAGCAGCCGTTCGAGTTCCAGACCGGCTTCCACGTCGCGCCCCGACTCCAGCATCGCCCGCGCCGCCGTGGCCTCGAAGAAGTGCCCGGGCAGCCGGCGCGCCATCCGCTGCCAGGGCTCGACGGGGGCTTCGGCGCGCCCGCGTACGACGGCGAGCTGGTGGCGCACCGAACCGGCCAGCCGCTCGGTGTCGCCCACGCCCGCCCTGCGCCCGGCCACGAGGACCTCGCCGGCGAGCGCCTCGGCCTCGTCGAACCGGCCGCGGACGGTGGCGAGCATCGCCTGCCGGGCGAGTGCCACCACGCGGGCGTCGGTCTGCCCGGCCTCTTCCGCGGCCCGCGCGTACACGCCGAGCGCCGCCTCGGCCGCCGCCAGGTCGCCGGTCTCGGCGAGCGCCACGAAACGCCAGAACAGGCCGCGGCTCTCGGCCGCCGCGTCGCCCGCCCGGCGGGCCCGCACGACGATCTCCTCGGCGGTGGCGAGGCGTTCGGCGGTGGCGGCCGGGTCCCACAGCGCGTGCAGCCGGCTGTCGAGGACCTCGGCGACGGTCCCCGGGTCCCCGGACGCCCGGGCCAGGCCGAGCGCGGTGTCCGCCAGGTCGCGGCGGCGCGCCACGGCTGTGGTGTCGGCGAGCAGTTCGCGGGCGAGGCGGGCCAGTACGCGGGCGCGGACGGCCGGGGCGAGCGGCCGCTCGGCGGCCGCCTCCAGCAAGCGGACGAGCCCGAGGTCGAGTTCGAGGAACTGGGCCCGCGAGGGGGCGACCAGCGCCAGGTGCGCCACCGGGTCGGCGCCGTCGTCCAGCCCCCTCAGCCGCGCGGCCAGCGACAACGCGGGGCCGGGAAGCCCGCCGGAGACCAGCCACAGGGCGTGCACGGCGTCGGGCGGCAGACCCGGCACGAGCGCCGCGAACTCCGCCCCCGGCAGTCCGCCCAGCCGCAGCTCCGTCCCGTGCCCGGTGAAATCCCGCGCGGCGGCCAGGATCGCCCGCGGCCCCGGGGGCGGGCCGGCACCGGGAGCCTCCTCCGCCGAGCCGTCACCGGCGTCGGAGTCGGAGCCGGCGTCGGCCAGGAGGAGGACGGGCTCACCCGGCCGTCGGGGCGCCGCCGCCGCAGGCCCGGTCGGCGCGCTGTCCCCGGTCCGTTCGACCCGGATGCCGCGCCGGGCGGCCAGCTCCCCCGCGGCGGCCAGCAGCGTGGTCTTGCCCACCCCCGGCGGCCCGGTGACGACCAGGCGCTCGCCGGCCCCCGCTCGCAGCCGGTCGAGGAGGGCCCCGATCGCTGAAAGCTCCTGGTCACGGCCGATGAGGGACACGCCTCAGCCTAACCGGGGCCGTGGCTGCGGCGGCGAGGCGACGGCGGATGCCCGCGGGTCCCGGGGCGGTCCGGCCCCGTCAGACCTGTACGGTGCCGCCGTCGACGAAGAGTTCCGTGCCCGTGACGAAACGGCTCTGGTCGGAGGCGAGGAAGAGGACCACGTCCGCGACGTCGTCCGGGTCGCCGATGCGGCCGAGCGGGATCCGGGAGACCAGGAACTCCTTCAGCCGCCTGCCCTCCTCCGTGTCCGCCGCGAGGGCAACGTCGAGCTGGGCCGTGGCGATCGTGCCGGGGCTGACGGCGTTGACCCGGATGCGCCGCCCCTTCAGCTCGTTGGCCCAGGTGCGGGCGAAGGAGCGGATCGCCGCCTTCGTGGCCGAGTAGACGCCGAAGCCCTCGGGACCCTCGACCGTCCAGATCGAGGCCGTGAGGATGACCGACGCGCCGTCGTTCAAGAGCGGGAGGGCCTTCTGCACCGTGAGCACCGTGCCCTTGACGTTCACCCCCAGGACGAGGTCGAGGTGCTCCTCCGTGATCTCGGCGAGTGACGCCCGCTCCCCCACCCCGGCGTTCGCGAACAGCACGTCGACGCGCCGGCCGTCCGCGGCGACGCGCTCGTAGAGGCGGTCCAGGTCACCGGGGGCGGCGACGTCGCCCCGTACGCCGGTCGCTCCGGTCCCGAGGGACGCGACCGCGGCGGCGAGCTCCTTCTGCCGGCGGCCGGTGACGTAGACGTGGGCGCCCTCGTCGGCGAGACGGCGGGCGGAGGCCAGGCCGATCCCCGCCGAGCCGCCGGTCACCACCGCCGTCCTCCCGTCGAGCTGCCCCATCACGTCCTCCTGGTCCGGGCTGCCGTCGGCACCATGGGCACGGCCTACGGGTCATGGTGGCAAACATCATCCGCGGTCGCAGCCGGTGGACCGGCTCAGACGCCGTAGATCCGTTCGGGCCGCACGATCACGGCCGTGCGGCGGTCCGCGGCCATGACCCGGTCGTACTCGTCCCAGTCGTCGTGGGTGCCGCCCGCCGCGGTGAAGATCTCGCGGAGCAGCAGCCGTACGCCGTCGGCGTCGACCGCCGGGTGCGGGTCGTCGGGGCCGATGATCTCGGCGGCGCCCTCCACCGTCGCCCAGTGCCACCCCGAGCGGACGGAGGCGGCGAGCCGGGGGCGCTCCCTGAGGTTGCCGAGCTTGACCTTGCCGTAGGTCACGAAGGCCACCACGTCCGCGTCGGCGAGCGGATGCCTCATGACCGCGAGGTTGACCACCGAGGACTGGATGGTGCTGTCGGCACGCAGCGTCGACACCGTGCCCAGGCCCTGTTCGGCGCGGGCGAGTTCCGCGAAGTCGTTCAACGTTGCCACGTCGGTTTCCCCTGCCGGTCTCGGTTCGGGTGCGGGGCCGCGGACACGACCTGTCGGGACGTCCGCGGCATGCGTCGGGACCACGATGACACGTCGTCACCCCGCCGACCCGCCGGCGGTTCCGGGGCGGCGGTCACCAGGGCCGATCCCGAGTTGCGGGGTGACAGGGCGGCACATAGCGTCTCGTCTCGTCCGAACACCCCCTATCGGCCCTCGGCTCACGTGCCGGCCCGCGCTCCCGGCCCACGGCGGCTCCCTGCCGGGCATCGGCGCCGGGCATCCGTGCCGCGCATCCGTGCCACGTATCCGCGCGGCGCTTGCGCCGTCAGCGATGAGGGACGCGCACGCCGACGAGACTTCCCTCCCGGGAATCGGGACGACCGGAGATCTGCCATGCCCGACCTTTCCAGTCTGCTATCTCGGCGAAAGATCCTGCTCTCCTCCGCCGCCGCGGCGACCGCGGCGACCACGGGCGCGTTCGGCCTGGCCTCCCGGACGCCGGAGGCGGCGAAGGGGACGGCGGCGGCAGCGGACGCCACGGCCGTGCGGCCCTTCCGCGTCGACATCCCGGAAGCGGACCTCGACGAGCTCCGCCGTCGCGTCGACGCCACGCGGTGGCCCGACCGCGAGACCGTCCCCGACCAGTCCCAGGGCGTCCAGCTGGCGACGATGAAGATGCTCACGCGCTACTGGGGAAAGGACTACGACTGGCGGAGGATCGAGACGAAGCTCAATTCCCTCCCGCAGTTCAAGACCAGGATCGACGGGCTCGACATCCACTTCATCCACGTCCGGTCGCGCCACGCGGACGCCCTGCCGATGATCCTGACCCACGGCTGGCCGGGCTCGGTGCTGGAGTTCCTCAAGGTCATCGGCCCCCTGACCGACCCCACCGCCCACGGCGGCCGCGCACGGGACGCCTTCCACCTCGTCATCCCCTCGATGCCCGGGTACGGCTTCTCCGAGCGGCCCACCACCACCGGCTGGAACCCCAGCCGCATCGCCCGCGCCTGGGCCGTGCTGATGCAGCGTCTGGGGTACGCGCGTTACGTCTCCCAGGGCGGCGACTGGGGCTCGGTGGTGTCGGACAAGATGGCGGCGCAGAAGCCCCCCGGGCTGATCGGCATCCACGTCAACATGCCGGCCACCGTGCCGCCGGACCTCGCGAAGAGGCTCGCCTGCGGAGACCCGGCCCCGGCCGGCCTCTCCCCCGACGAACGGGCCGCGTACGACAAGCTCAACGCCTTCTACAAGACGGGCTCCGGCTACTCGGCCATGATGGTCACCCGCCCGCAGACCGTGGGGTACGGGCTGACGGACTCGCCCGCGGGCCTCGCCGCCTGGATGTACGACAAGATCGCCGCCTGGACCGACAGCGACGGCGACCCACTGCGGGTGCTCACCAAGGACGAGATCCTCAACGACATCAGCCTCTACTGGCTGACCAACACGGCGGTCTCCTCCGCGCGGCTGTACTGGGAGAACAACGCCAACAACTTCAACGCCGTGTCGGTGGACATCCCCGCGGCCATCACGGTGTTCCCCGGCGAGATCTACCAGGCACCCCTGAGCTGGGCGGAACGCGCCTACCACGACCTCGTCTACTACAACAAGGCTCCCCGCGGCGGCCACTTCGCGGCCTGGGAGGTCCCCGGCATCTTCACCCAGGAGCTGCGCGCCGCGTTCTCTGGCCTGCGCGACGCCGACAAGCCGGGCAAGTAGCGGGGAGGCGGACGTGACCGGGCGCTTCGACCCCTGCGGGGTGCTGCCGCCGGTGCCCGGGTTCACGCCGGCCGGCACGGACATCACCGACGGGGAGACCCTGGGCGTCGCTCAGCGCAGCGGCATGTTCGGCAGGCCGGGCGAGGACCGTTCGCCGCGCGTCCGGAGTGGAGCGGCCGGCCCGCCGGGACGCGGAGCTTCGCCGTGACGTGCTACGACCCCGACGCCCTGACCGCCGGCGGCTTCTGGCACTGGGCGGTGTACGACATCCCCTCGTCCGTGGACCACCTGCCCGCCGGCACGGGCGACGAGGGCGGCGGGAACCTCCCCGTCGGGGCGCAGATGCTCGCCGACGACACGGGGCGACACTGCTTCCTCGGCGCCGCGCCGGCGCCCGGTTCGGGAAACGTTCATCGGTGTTCTGACGGCGCGGAAGTTGCGGGCGAGCCGGGTCATGGTGCTCGTTCCCACGCTCGATTTGCTGACGCAGATGGCGGCCGCGTGGCGAGTCGGCGGCCGTACCGGGCCCTTGTAAGGGATTTGCTCACTGCGGGCCGATGAGGCGCCGTTCGCGTGCACCACGGACGTGGACGCGCTGGTGGCGTGGACGCAGGGGCTGGAGACCGTGACGGTGTTCGCCCCGTATGCCTCGGTCGGCATGGGCACCCTCCAACAGGCCCACACGGCTGGCCGCGCCCGTGACAGGGGCTTCTCCGGTACGGCCTCAGGGGACAAAATCAACTACCCCGAGTGAACTGGCTACTGAACTTGAACTCGTGATGTCGGGTGGTCAGCTGCTCGTGCTGCTGTGCGCGAACGGGTCGGTGAGCTGTGCCGCGGGCGGGGTGGTAATGAGGAGAGTGCTCGCGGGGCCGGATATCGCCGTGAGACTGGTGGGATCGAGGCTGAGTGCCTGAGCGAGGGACGGGGCCAGGAACTCCCATTCGGCAAGCAGGTCGACGGCTTCTTCCGGATCCAGGTCTTCCGGGCGTCCCGTGACGCCGATCGCGTCGAGGCTGGCTCGTTCTGCTTGAACGGGCTGCCCTAGCGCGAGCTCGGGGTACTCGCTGATCCAGCGTCTGGTGATCGAGCCGTGCTCGGCAATCAGCCAGGCGTCTCCGTCGCGTTGCTCGCCGTGGAAGTAGGCGTGCGCCTGGCCGTGGCGCGTGCTCAGCTCCAGGCAGATGCGGGTGACATCGGCTGTGCGGTTCAGGTAGGGCAGGCCGCACCACGGGCCGACGACCAGCACCCAGTCGTTGAGCGGGGGCGTGACCAGCACGCGGGAAAACCGCTCGGCGGGCTCGTGGGCGATGCGGTCGATCAGTTCCGCGCCGGCGGACCAGGATGCCTCTGCGACCTGGGTGAGACCGATCTGGTCAGCCACTTCCGTCCGGTCCTGGGCGCGGATCGCCAGCCAGGAGAGCCAGCAGCTGGTGATCGCCTGGGGCGGCCCGGGTTCCGTCATGAGCGGCAGCGTAGTCCGGGGCGTTGCCCATATGGTGGCGTCATGTTTGATCACAGGGCGTTCGGGGTCTCGGCTGACGCTCCGCGTCACCACGGCGAGGAGTGGGCAACGTCGCCGGAAGCAGGGCCGCCGGACCCTCGGACACCTTGGTCTGGAGGCGTTCTGCTCGGCGTTGTCTTCGGTGGGCTGACCTCACTTGCCTCCATCGTCGCCATCGGCCAGACGTAGGCTGCATGCGACATCGGCGTCAATGCAGGCGCAAACTCGTTGACGTTACTGTTCCTTGGCCCCGTCATATGGGTTGCCGCAGCAGTCCCGTGGGTCGTCCTGTACGGAACGCTCGGCAGGCGTCACCGCGGTGTGGCACTGACGGCAGGGCTCGTCTTCACCATATGGTTCACGTGGTTCCTGGTCACATGGCTCGGCATGCCGGATTCCTACCCCCACCCTCGGTGCTAGGGGTGTTGCGAAAGTAGTGGCGCGACAGGCGTGGGGCGGGCCTTCGGAACACCCTCTAGATCTTCCCCGCGACCACGCGTATCCGGTGCCCCAGCACCCGGCCGAAGCTGGCCGTGAACCGCGGCAGGAGCCGTGCCCCGTTCCAGAACTCGAATCCCAAGTAGGCGAAGGCGAAGCGGTCGTGCTCCCACGTCCACTCGGGCAGCGCGACCGGGCGGCCGCACGCCGGGCACTGCACTTCGGCAGCGCCGGTCGCGTACCAGGTATCCATGGCCTCGGAGAAGGGGTCGCGCGCGCCCTCAGCCGCCGTCCAAGGCCCGATGGCGGCCGCCTCCGAGCAGCGTGGGCAGACGGGCGAACCGTCAGAACCCAGCGAGCCGAAGAACACCGTGCGACCGGTGACGACGGCCAGCCCGTCGGCTCCTTTCCTGCGTGGCTCCTCCGTCATCTCCGCCCACCGCGGCCCCGGCGAGTAGACCGGCTTGCCGTGCATGGAGTACCTGCGCTCGGCGAGCACGACGTCTTCGGCGACCAGCCACGCCACCACGCGCTCCGCGTGCCCTTCGGCCTCCTCGGCCGTCGCGTCGGTGTCGACGATCGTCTGGAAGTAGCTACCCATGGAAGTCCCCGTTCCGGCCCTCACTGCACCGCGCAGTGACGGGAACAGTAGACCCGGGGTCCGACAGCGGGCCCAGGGCCGACTCGCAGCGGGGTCCGGAGGTCCGGCTCGCGCCTTCCCGGTATGGCCGGGGCGCGGGGATGATGTTCGCGTGATCCAAGACCTCCCGCCGTTGTCGTTGCCCCAGTACGCCGTGGTCCGGATCGGCTGTTCGCCAGAGGTGCCCGCCGAGATCGCCGGCGACCTGCGGCAGATCGGCATCCCAGCAGGGCTCATCGGCTATGAGTACCAACCCCTGACCGAGGCGACGCTGCTGAGCGGGGTCGGTGAGAGCGGGTCGGTCGTCTTTGGGACCAGCGGCCTGTACGGGCGGCTCGGCATCGATGTGGCTTCGCTTCGCGTCGTGCAGATCCCCAAGATCGAGTCCACGACCGCCTCGCATGTGAACAGGGACCTCAAGGCCTTCCACCAGTGCGTCGCAGCCATCATCGCCCGTTTCCCGTTCTACGAAGAAGGCGAGGAGGACAGATTCCAGGAGGTGGCGGACGAGCTTCGCCGGCTCCTCGCCACCCTCGATGACACCGCGCTCTCACACATCGGGTTGTGGGAGACCATGTGCGACGACGTGGCAATGGGCGACTACGCGAGCTGGGAGGGGGACTGAGTCACCTCAGGCCTCCAGGGTCAGGCCGGTGGTTGTGAGGCAGCCGTCAACGAGCTCTGGTGGGTACTGGATCCTCTTGAGCCGCCGTTTCACGGCTCGGGTGATCTGAGTGAGTTCCGCGGCGGTGAGGTTGCCGATCTCGCGTTTGACCAGTGACCAGATGCCCTCCACGGACGTCACGCCCGCCTGGCGCGGCGGCTTCCGGCTCGTCGACCGCGCGCCGGCCCGGGCGAGGCTGACCCCGGTCTTCGCGATCCCGGCCTGAGCCTTGCCGCTTCCCGGGGCGGGGACTCGTCGAGGGGAAATGTGCGGCCCCGCGGTGGCTCATCACCGCGGGGCCGCGTCCCCATGCCCGGGCAAGGGGCGTCCCCACACCCGCAGTGCTTGCCCGGTCAATGAAGTAGAACATTGAACGTAAATACGGGCAAGTAGCTTGAGTTGCCATCAATTCTTGAAGGCCGTCTTCGGGCGGGACAGCACCTTCGAAGGCGCGCGTGCCGGCCGGCCCCGGCACCGAAAGGCATCAGGCCCTGTGACGGATCACCACGCGAAACCGCGGTCGTGGATCGCCCGCAACCACGGTTCCCGGCAGGCGGGCATGCGCGCGAGCGTGCTCCGGAACGCGGGGAGGGACGGGTGGAACGGCGCCCGCGGGTGCGGCGGCAGCGGGTCGTCCCGCTCCACGCCCTCGGGCAGCCCGCCGACGACCGGAAGCCTCGTCCGGTGGGGCGGGAAGGCCAGTTCGGCCCAGATCCCGGCCTCGAGGGGCACGGCCACCGCGCCGCCGCTCGGCCGCCACACCTCGCCGGTCTGCGGATGGACCGGCACCAGCACCAGCCCCGCGGCCGGCTCGCCGAGCCCCGGCCCCGCCAGGTCCAGCCGCTGCCCACCCTCCCCGGCGGGCAGCAGCGAGGCGAGGGTCCGGCCGAGGAGCTCGGCGACCGGGCCGGGCGCCACCTCGACCGGCCCGCCTCCGACGGCCACCGCCACGTGGGCCAGTGCCACGCCCGCCGGGATGTCCTGGAACTCGCCCAGCCGACAGCCCAGCGCACCCTCGGCCGGCAGTTCCGTCCAGTCCATGACCGGTCGCTCCGGCGGGCCGGGCAGCCGAACCACCGCCCGCGGAAGGAGGCGGACCATCTGCCACCGGCCGCAGTCGTCGATCCGCGAGCCCACCGGCAGCCCGCAGCCCAGGCACGCGAGGTTCGGGCCGCCGCTCCCGTCGATCCCCAGGCAGTACCCCTCGGTCCGCTCCGGGACGAGCCCCGCACCGCGCACGTCGCCTGGTGCGAGCAGGACGGTGTCCGACGGTCCGTCCGACACGGACACGACCGGCGCGAAGATCCCCCGGGCCGCGGCCTCCTGCTCGTCGACCTCGTCCCACAGCCGCCAGGGCGGCCCGTACGGCTGGGGGTCGACGGCGTAGGTCCCCGCCTCCAGAAGCGGCGGGTGCAGCGTCTCCCAGTGGGTGTCGCACAGGTGGATCGGCAGTGCGACCCGCGACACCCCCACCGTCAGTGCCGATCCACAGCCCGCACACCCGAACACCGCCAAGCCGTCCCCTCCCGCCGCCGGAGCCTGCATCCCACCAGGCCACCGCCCGGGTGGCAATGCCTTTTCCCCGGCGGGCCGATGCCCGCACCGAAGAGTGGTTCACGCCGGTGGCTCGGCCCCCAGGAAGGCACGCACCTGCCCGACGAGCCTGCGCTTGTCCTCGCCGGGGGCGTGGCCGGTCGTCGCCTCGAAATGCCACTCGCCGCCGGGCAACCGGTCGCGCGGGCCCCACGTCAACCGGACGCGCTCTCCGTCGTGTTCGGCGGAGAGCGTCAGGTCGCGTTCGTTCCAGTGACCGGCAGGCGCGGACACCTCGGGGCCCGGTGCCGCGGCACCCTGTGGACGTCGCCCACGCGGCATCAGGTGGTACCGGTCGGCGGCCCGGAACACCACATCCGCCGGCCCCCTGGTGGCCGGCGGGCCCGGGTGCTCGAGTCTCCGGAGTCGCGGACCGGCACGGCCCGGCTGCGGCCCGGACGGGGAGGTGAGCGTGGGCGCCAACTCCGGCGGGGGCACCGCGTGTGTGATGTGATCGCATGGGGGCGCGGTGACGTGCCCCGAGAGCGTCCCGACAGGAAGGTGCCGTCATGAACGACCGGGTCAGTCCCGTCCGCCGCACTGAGGGGATCAGCGTCCTCGGGGGCCCCACCACAGTGATCGACGTCGGCGGGCTGCGCCTGGTGTCGGACCCCACCTTCGACGATCCGGGCGACCACGGATACCTCACCAAGACCGCGGGGCCGGCCGTCGGCGAGGACGCCCTGGGAACGGTGGACGCCGTCCTCGTCAGCCACGACCTCCATCCCGACAACCTGGACACCCGCGGCCGCGCCTTCGCCCTCGGGTCGCCCCTCGTGCTGACCGGCCCCGCCGCCGCACGGCGCCTGGGCCCTCCGGCCCAGGGGCTCCCGGCCTGGGAGAGCGTGGAGCTCCCCCGCCCTTCCGGCGGCACCGTCACCGTCCTCGCCGTCCCCGCACAGCACGGTCCCGACGACGGTGAACGCGACGAGCAGGGGCATGTGAACTGCGAGGTCACCGGCTTCGTCCTGACGGGGGACGGGCTCCCGACCGTCTACGTCAGCGGTGACAACGCCTCGCTCGCGGTGGTGGCGGAGATCGCCGGGCGGGTGCCGCCCGTCGACGTGGCCGTCCTGTTCGTGGGCGCGGCGCGTGTGCCGTCGAAGATGCGCGGCAGGCCACTGACGCTCACTGCGCAGCGGGCCAGTGCCGCGGCCGCGGTGCTGGGGTCGCCGGTGGTCGTGGCCGCCCATTGCGACGGATGGGCGCACTTCAGCGAGACCCGCTCCGACATCGAGCGGGCCTTCGACGACGCCGGCATCGCCGGCCGGCTGCGCACCGCGGGCAACGGCGAGTGGATCGACCTGGGCCACCCGGTCACCGCGCGCTGACCGGGGCACGGATCCCCCGTCTGACTTTAAATGGCGCACTCAGCCGTGATAGTTTCTGCCCCGGCAACGGGACAGGCCGCACCGGCGTAGACGACCGGTCACTTTCATCCTGTGGTGATCCGCTCGGCGCCGCTACGGGCAACGCGGCGGCCGGCGGCCTGTCCCGCTGTCCCTCAAAGGGCGAGCCGGAGAAGAATTCTCGTGCGGGGATGTCGAGAACCCGTGACCCGCTCCGTCCCCGGGGTGAAGGCGGCCACAATGGGTCGCACCGGCACCGAGGAGCCCCACGATGGCCAAGTACCTCCTGCTCAAGCACTACCGCGGCGCACCGGCCGCGGTGAACGACGTGCCCATGGACCGGTGGACGCCCCAGGAGATCTCCGACCACGTCCAGTACATGCACGACTTCGCCGCCCGCCTGGAGAAGACCGGCGAGTTCGTCGACGGCCAGGCGCTCGCCCCCGAGGGCGCCTGGGTCCGCTACGACGGCGAGGGCCGCCCGCCCGTCACCGACGGCCCCTTCGCCGAGACCAAGGACCTCATCGCCGGCTGGATGATCATCGACGTCGACACCTACGAACGCGCCGTCGAACTCGCCGGGGAGCTCTCCGCCGCCCCCGGCGCCGGCGGCCGCCCCATCCACGAGTGGCTCGAGGTCCGCCCCTTCCTCACCACCCCGCCCACCATCACGGAGTGACCGCCAGGGCGGGGCGTACGCCCTGGTCGCCCGCGCCGCCCGGCGCCCGCGATCTCCTGCCCGGATGCGGGAACTCCCGCGCGGAATGCACACGTTGAGCGGTTGACCACGGGCTGGTCCGGGTCGACGGCCAGCGCATCGCGCGACAGTCAGGGAGGGTTCAGCACATGGACGACATCTTCGGGGAGATCGTCGAAGAGATCGTGGAGGAGACCGCCGAGGAGATCGGCGGGGAGGCCGCCGAGGACATCGTCGAGGGGCTCTTCGACTGACCGTGGACCCCACGGCATGCGGCGGCGGTCCGGCCGCCGCCGCATGCCGGGCGCACTGCGAGGCCGGGGCGGCGAACGCCCGGTCAGAAGGCCGGTTCCGGCCGGTCGTCCGGCGCCGCCGCCGAGAAGGGGGCGTGGCGGACGTACCACTCGGTGCCCAGCACCCGCTCCCGCGCCTCCGCGCGCAGGCCGGCGATCAGCCCCGGCAGTCCGCCGCGTTCGACCTCGCTGCGGTGCGCCAGCACGGCCGCGGTCTTCTGCGTCAACCAGGGACGGACGTCGACGGTCGCGGTGACCTCTTCGTCCGGCACGGCGTACACGGCCCTGCGCGCACCGATCACCTCCCTCAGCGAGGCCAAGGCCGAGTGCGGATGGGTGGCCAGGTGGAGGGAGCGCGGGCGCCAGGGAGGGCCGGCGTCGGGGTGGAGCCGGCCGAGCGCGGCCGCGTGGACGGCGAGCACGGTCACCCGGTGGGTGTGCACGTGGTCCGGGTGGCCGGGCAGTCCGCCGTAGGCGTCGTGGGTGACGACGACGTCCGGGCGGAACTCCCGGATGTGCGCCACCAGCCGGCGCACCGCCTCGTCGAGCGGCGCGTCGCAGAACCTCGGGGAGCCGGGGGCCGACGCGGGCACCCGGGCGTCGGCGTAGCCGAGCATCCGCGGTTCACCGGCGCCGAGGATCCGCAGCGCGTCGGCGAGTTCCGCCGCGCGTGCGGTGTCCGCGGCCCAGGTCGCCGTGACGACCGCGGTACGGGCGCCGGCGGCCGCGCTGCGGGCCAGTACCCCGCCCGCCGACAGCGACTCGTCGTCCGGGTGGGCGAAGACCCCGAGCAGGCTCGGCACAGGCATGGACGGACCGCCTTCCCTCGGGCTGCGGGCAGCGGCCCGAGGGAGCAGGCGCCTTCCGACGTCGTCCGCTCCGGTGGGCCGCCTCACCCCTCGCGTCGATGGTCCCAGGGCGTCACAGGAGCGCGTCGAGGACCCACAGCTCGGCGAGGTGGAAGAGGAGGGCGCCCACCGGCGTGAGCGCGGCGCACAGCCAGTAGCGGCGCACCCCGGCGCGGGCCAGGGAGACGGTCAGAAGGGCGGTGAGCAGCGCGCCGACGGCCAGGAAGACGGTCGCCTCTCCCCAGTAGTGGAGCGTCAGGCCCAGCCAGAGCCCCTCCCCCGGCACCACCGTGCCGATCACGGCCCCCGCCACGGCCCGTACGTCACCCCGTCCGTGCCGCGCGGTCCATCCGGCCCACCCCAGCAGCGGCCCTCCGGCCAGCCCGGCCAGGCCCCACACGGCGGCTGTGCCGAGTCCTCCCGCGCCGAAGGTGTCCCCGAGCGTGGACGCCGTGTAGTAGCCGGCGCACGTGGCGAGCATCATCGCCGCTCCGGCCCAGGCGGCAAGCGGCCGTGAACGTATCAGGGCGCCGGCCGCGGCGGTCCAGACGATCCACGTGGAAGAGGAGTTGGTCGCCCGCTCGAGCAGGGGCGTGGTGCCGTGCAGGCCGTAGGTGGCCCAGCCGAGCAGCAGCCCGAAGACCACGGTGACGGCCGGGACGACGACGGCCTCACCGCGTCGGCCGGGGCGGGACGCGAGGGATGCGGTAACCATGATGACGCGCACTATACAAGCCGTCTATACACGCAATGTATAGCGGGACAGGGGTGACGGCACTGCGCAGGGCGGACTCACGGCACCCCGGCCGGGCGTGGCACGCTCCCCCGGGCACTGTCCATGTGGTGCGCCCGGATGAAGACGAACAGCCCGGCCACGATGTCGTCCGACAACCCGGCCAGCACCGAGTCCGGCGAGTCGTCGGTGGAGTGGGCGATGGCCTCCACGAGACGGGCGAGGTCGCCGACCGCGGCAGCCTCCACTCCCCTCGGGTCCGTACGGTCGTCGGCAGTCGGTCGGCCGGTCATGCTCCTCCTCCGGTGGGGGCGGGTACCCGCGTCCACCCGCGGGCCCTGCCGCCACATAGACGAGGCCGCCCGCGCGGGTGTGACAGCCCGAGGGCCGCCGCCGGCGCACTCGACCGTGCCGGTTTCATCGCCAGTCGAGGCTTTTCGACCCCATCCCGCGTGGCGCAAAGGTGACTTGTCCTGTGAACGACAGCACGACGGGGCTGACCTCGAGGAACACCCACGTCACGCTGCCCCCATGAGTCACATGAACATCAGATGGCGGGTGGGCGTCACCAGCCCCCGGCCGCAGCTCGTGGCGGCGACCGCTCTCGCAGCCCTGCTGGCGGGACTCGCCGTGACCCCCGGCGCCGCGCACGGAACCGAACCCGGCGACGCGGCGGCGCGGCCCCAGGCCGCCGGCGTCCCGCCGACCGCCCGGCAGCAGGTCACCCTCATCACAGGTGACCGGGTCACGCTGGAGACGGACCCCTCCGGCAGGCAGAGCGTGTCGGTCGAGCCCGCCGAGGGCCGCGAGCACATCCGGTTCGTCAAGCGTCAGGACGGCGGGAAGTGGACGGTCGTACCCGTCGACGCGCTGCCGCTGCTCGCCGCGGAGCGGCTGGACCGCGCGCTGTTCGACGTCTCGGCCCTGGTGAAGGGGAAGTACGCGGAGCGCGGGAGCCTGCCGCTGATCGTCCAGTACACCGGTGCGGCAGGCACCGCCGAGCGGCGGCTGACCGCGGCGGGCGCCGGCGAGGTGAACGCCATCGCCGGGACCTCCTTCGCCACGGTGTCCGAACGCCGCCGGAACGCGGGCGCGTTCTGGAGGGGCATCGCTCCCGGCACGGCCGACGCGACGGTCCTCGGCGCGGGTGTGCGCCGGATCTGGCTCGACGGTCGCGCCAAGGTGCAGCTCGACACGACGGTGCCGCGCATCGGCGCGCCGCACGCGTGGGAGAAGGGCCTGACCGGGGAGGGGGTCAAGGTCGCGGTGCTGGACACCGGCTACGACCCGAACCACCCGGACCTGAAGGGGCTGGTGGTGGACTCGGCGAACTTCACCGGTGAAGCGGACGCCGCCGACGGCCACGGCCACGGCACCCACGTGACCTCGACGGTGGCCGGTTCCGGTGCGGCCTCCGGAGGCCGCTACAAGGGCGTGGCACCGGGGGCACGGATCCTCGCGGGCAAGGTCTGCACGGCCGACGGCAACTGCGACGACTCCGCCGTCATCGAGGGCCTCGCCTGGGCCGCCCAGCACGGCGCGAAGGTGATCAACCTCAGCCTGGGCGACACGGACACCCCCGGGACCGACGCGGTGGAGGCCATGGTCGACACCGTGACGCGTGACCACGGCGCGCTGGTGGTGGCCGCCGCGGGGAACAACGGGGCGGGCAGCCGGGTCTCCTCGCCGGCCTCCGCCGACCGGGCGCTGGCCGTCGGCGCCGCCGAGGCCGACGACGACCGCGCGGAGTTCAGCTCGGTCGGCCCGCGCACCGGCGACTCCGGCCTGAAGCCGGACCTCATCGCCCCCGGGGTGAACGTCACCGCCGCCATGGCCGGCGGGACCACCGCCGAGGACGGCTACGTCGCGATGAGCGGCACCTCCATGGCCACCCCGCACGTCGCGGGCGCCGCCGCCATCCTCTTCCAGCAACACCCCGACTGGACCCCGGAGCAGGTCAAGCGGCGGCTGATGCAGACCACGGACGGCGCCAAGGAGCGCGGCGCCTACTACCAGGGCGCCGGACGCGTGGACGTCGCCCGCGCCGTCGACCAGCAGGTCACCGCCGACACCACCGCCCTCGACTTCGGCCTGGTCCAGTGGACCGACGACGTGCGGAACCCGGTGAGCCGGACCATCACCTACCGCAACCCGGGCACCGCCCCCGTCACCCTGCACCTGACGCACAACGCCGGCCGCGGCGTCCGCGACGAGCCCGCCCCCCAGGGGCTCTTCCGGCTCGGCGCCGACCAGGTCACCGTGCCCGCCGGCGGCACCGCGGACGTCACCCTCACCGTGGACCCGCGGACCACCACCGAGTACGCCGCCTACAGCGGCGTGGTCCGCGCGACCACCGCCGACGGCGGCGTGTCGGTCCGCGTCCCGTTCGGCATGGACCTGGAGCAGCCCTCGCACGAACTGCGGCTGACCCTCAAGGACCGCGCGGGCAAGGCCCCCGCGTACGCCTACCTGCTGATCGACTCCGCCGACGGCGGGACCTACGAGCGGGAACTGCTCGGCGAGGCCGGCACCACGCTGCGCCTGCCGAACGGCACCTACTCCGTGAGCGGCTTCTTCTTCGACGCCGACTTCACCGAGGCGACCGTCGTGGGCGTCCCGAAGGTCGTCACGACCGCCGACCGTTCGGCGGTCATCGACGCGCGCGCCGCCGAGCCCGTCACGATCTCCGCCCCCAGCCGCACCGCCCGCATCCTCTCGACGGAGATCGGCACCATCAGCCAGGGCGACGAACTGCTGTCCGTCACCGTGAACGACGCGGTCGGCGACGACCACGTCGAGCACCTCTACGCCACTCCGACGGCCCGGCACAAGGACTCGAAGTTCACCTACCTCGTCAACTCCGTCTGGGGTGAGCCCGCCACCGGCGGCGGCAACCCCCCGTCCGCGTACTACCTGACCCGGCCCGTCCACGGCGCCATCCCGGCCGACCCCGGCTACCGCCCCCGCAGGTCCGAACTGGCGCAGGTGAACACCACCTTCGCCGCCACCGCCCCGGGCACCACCGCGACGCGCCTGCTCTACATGTACGTCGACGACGTCCGTTTCGCCCTGCAGCGGATGGACGGGCTGCGCGTCCCGGACCGGCGCGTCGACTACTTCTCGGCGGCCGACGGTCTGAGCTGGCAGACCGGCTTCGACCAGTGGAACATCTTCGACCCCGACAGCCCGCGCGGGCAGATGTACCTCGGCACCCTCCGCGGCTACCGGAGCGGGGCCGCGTTCGAGGAGCGCTGGAACCAGGGGGTCCAGGCGGTCGGCTTCTCGCCCGAGTACATGGACACCTTCCGCGACGGCGACGACCTGTGGATCGGCGTCCAGGACGCCGCCAACGGAGGCATGGACCTGGTGGCCGGAACGTCGACCAGCCGTGAGCCGAAGTGGGAGCTGTCGCGCAACGGCGAAGCCGTCCCGGACTTCTACGGCTTCGCGACGGTCCCGGGCGACCCCACCCCCGCCGACTACCGCCTGACGCTCGACCAGGACCGCGACCTGGCCCCCGTCAGCTCCGTCTCCACGAAACTGCGGGCCGAGTGGCGGTTCCGGTCGCAGACCACGGCGACCCCGCAGACGCTGCCGCTGTACGCGGTGCGCATGGCCCCGGAACTCGACGAGTGGAACCGCGCCCGGGCGGGGCGTGAACTGCGCATCCCGGTCCTGATCCAGCGCCCGGTCGGTGCCGCCAGGATCGCGATCCGCACCTTCACCACCGAGGTCTCCTACGACGAGGGCAGGACCTGGCGCCCGGCGAAGGTCACCGGCTCCGGCACCGAGCGCACGGTGACCGTCGACCACCCGCGCCACGCGGCGGGCGGCTCGGTCAGCTTCCGCACGTACGTCAAGGACGCGGCCGGCAACACCTTCAAGCAGACCGTCGTCAAGGCCTACCTGCTCAAGTAGCCCTGCACGACGCACAGGCAGGGCCCACCGGTTCCGACTGGCGGGCCCTGCCGCCGTGTTGTGCGGGCGGGCCCGCTGCGCCCGATGGCCATGACGAACTCGAACGGGACGTGGTCGGCGCTCCACGAGGTCGGCGCGCTCGTGGGGAAGGCGTCCCTGGCGGCCGCGACCACGCCACCGTTCTGCCGGCGCAGCAGGGCCTCAAGGGAGCCGGGGAGTGTGACGCCCAGCGCGTGCTCGGCCTCCGCGACGGCCCGGCCGGTCAGGGGCGGCTGCGTCCCGTGCGGGTCGCCGGGGTCCCAGAGGGAGCGGAGGAGGTCTTCGAAGCGTGCCATGGCCGGAATCGTAGGAGCCGCGGCCGCTGCTCCGGCGCGTGGTCCGGGAGCGGCGGTATTTCAGTAAAGTCCTTGCATGCTGCTTTTCCACTTCACGCGGCCGGAGCGGTGGCCGCTGATCCTGGCAGACGCAGAGCTCAAGGCCACCTGGCCGACGGATCAGGAGGACCTGCCGGAGCTGGCGCGGAGCGTGCACCTCACGTCCGACCCCAGCCCCGCCTCGCTCCCGGAACCCTTCCGGGACTGCACGGTGCGGTTCACCGTCGAGGTGCCGGCGCCGGAGGCGCAGCGCTGGCACGCCTGGGCGGGGACCAGGCTGCCGGCCCAGACCGTCCACGTGCTGACCGCGACGCACTTCGGTGAACGCCCCGACGAGTGGTTCGTCGTGGAGCGGGCGATCCCGTCGGCGGAGTGGGTGTCGGTCGTCGACCTGCAGGTGCAGAAGCCGCTCTGGCCCGGTCCGTAGGACCGGCGGCGCGCACGCGCCTGACGCGCCCGCGCCGCTCGCCGAGGGAAGCATGGGACACCGGCACTACGCAAAGGCCCGTCGCGCGTGCATGCTGGTGATTGCCGGCGGAAACGGGGGGCCAGTGGGAACGACGACTCATGGCGTGGCGCGCGCCCGCGCGGGATCGGCCTTGGCCGCGGCCTTCGTCCTGCTGCCCCTGGTCGGGTGCGGGCTGGCCGGGGCCGGTGTCGTCCCGGAGGGCGCGATCGCGCTCGGCCTGTTCCCGGCGATCGCGGGCGTCGTCCTTCTGCCCGCTTTGTGCGAGGAGCGACCCCCGTTCCGGCACTCGTCGTCGCGTCTGACCGCGCGCACCCTGACCGGCGAACGGTCGGTCGACCTCGACCGGATCACCGGCGTCCGGCTCCTGACGTCCTTCTCGGTCGGCGGCGCGCAGCGGACCCTGCTGGTGCGCGACGCCCACGGTGTGCGCCTGGGACTCACGACCGAGCGAAGCCGCAGGAAGCTGCGCCGGGCGATCGAGAAGGCGGAGGCGAACGCCGCGCGAGGAGTCCCCGCGCCCCGGGTGAGCCGAGCCGCCCGGACCTTTCTGGGTCTCGCCCCGGGGCGTGGTCTCGCCCTCCACACGACCCTCGTCTTCCTGCTCGTGACGGTGTCCGGGAGCCTCTACGTGGCTGCTGCGCTGCGGCTGGGCGGGCAGTAGACCTCGTCATACGATCTGCGGGCGCGAGGCCTTCGTCGGGACGTCACGGACGGAACGGTGCGGCATCCTCACCCTTCATGGGCACGGTAGTTTGGCCCTCGTGAGGGAACGTGGACCAGTCGCCTGGCCGCCTGCTCCGATCAGGACCGAGCGGCTCGTGCTCCGCGAGTCAACGGCCCGTGACCGTGCGGCGCTGATCGAGCTGTTCGCCTCGCCGGAGGTGGGCGCGTACATCGGCGGTGCCCGGCCGCGTGACGAGCTGGAACGCGAGGTGCCGGAAGTGCCCGGGCGGCGCCCCGGCTTCTTCGTGGCCGAACTCGACGGAGCGGCGATCGGCATCGTCACGCTCGACCGGCACGCCCCGGAGCGCCCGGGTCACGTCCGTCCGGAAGACGGGCAGGCCGCCCTCGGCTACATGTTCCTGCCGCATGCGTGGGGGCAGGGTTACGCCGCCGAGGCATGTTCGGCGGCGCTCCGATGGTTCGCCGACACGCACCCGGGCGCACCCGTGGTGCTCACCACCCGGACCGCCAACGCCCGCTCGATGGGCCTCGCGGCGAAGCTGGGGTTCACCGAGGTGGAGCGGTTCGAGGATTACGGCGCCGAGCAGTGGCTCGGCGTCCGGTCCCCGGTCACGCCGTCCTGGAAGTCCGTTCGTGGAGCGACGACGTCGACGTGACGCCGGTGGCCGCGTTTCGCCGGTTGCGGGCACGTCCCTGATCCGGAACGACCAGTGCCCCACGGGCTCGGCGACACTGCCCGGCGCCCGCTGAGCGCTCCCGGTCGCCCCGCCGCGGCGGGGAAATTGACCCGTCACGCACTCGGGTGCTTGTCTTGGCAAGGAGATTCGGGGGCCCGATGACGCGGCCGAAGTCCGGTGCTCTCCCCCGCGGCACGGGCGGGCGGGGCGAGAACCGGTCTCGCCCCGCCCTGTCACCCGTGTCCGGGGGCGGGTTGCCGTCAGCGCAGCGTGTACGCCGTCGGGATGGTCTGGCGGACGGTGTTGCCCTGACTGTCGGTCGCGCTGATCCTCAGTCCGACCCCCTTGGCGGCCTGGTCCCGCCGGGGGTTCTTGACCGTCGTGGTGAAGGTGTTCTTCCCGGCGGCCCGGGTGGTGGCCGGGCGCCAGGTCCTGCCGCCGTCGAAGCTGGTCTCCGCCTTCAGGGACGTCACCTTGGGCAGGGCGGTGAGGCGTTCCTGGTAGTAGCCGGTGACGGTGACCTCGTGGGCCGCCCCGGCCTCGACGGTGTTGTCCAGGGCCAGGCCGAAGTCGTAGCGCAGGAAGATCAGCGGCTCCGGCCGGCACGGCGCCGTGTCGCCGGCGAGCACCTCACCCATGCACGGGCTCAGCTCCGGGGCCTCGTCCTTGGTCGCTTTGGCGGAGGTGTACTCCCACACCGTCTTGACGTCGTTGGTCTTCGCCTCGAACGTGTACCGGGCCGACTTCGCCGGAAGGTCGTAGGAGACGAGGTCACCGCCCTTGCAGCCGGAGAGCGACAGGGCCACGGCGGCCGCGAGCACCATGAGGGCTCCTCTGCGGCGCCGCGCCGACGGCACACGGGTGTTCATCGCGCAGATCTCCTCAGCGGTTTCGAGTGCCATCACAGGGTGTCCCAGTTCTGGTCGGGGAGGTGCAGTGAGCGACGCTCGACTTCGTCACCCGACGCGTTCAGCAGCGTGAAGTCGCAGACGGAGTCGAGGTTCGGCAAGGTGGGCGAGGGAGCCGCCCCGCAGGTCGGGATCTCGATGAAGTTGTGCTCGATGAGCTCGTCGCCGACGATGCCGATGAGCGCCTGACGGCCGCCGCCGCTGCCCGTCAGGAAGATGCTGGGGTAGAAGGTGTCCCCCTGCCGGCAGCCCGCACACGGTCCGGCCCCGACCGAGAAGCCGGATTCGGTCCGCAGCTGCGACGCGGCCCCCGGCACGGCCGGCCCCGCGTTCCAGTGGATCTCATTTCTGCCGGTGGGGACCAGGTCGTTCATCTCGGAGCGGTTGTGCTCCACGAACGAGTCCGCTCCCTGGTCGGCCCAGGAGGCGGAGAAGCGGCTGATGGAGTTGTCCTGACGCTTGACGAAGGTCGTCATGGTCTGACGGGTGGACGGCTCCGGAAGGGCCAGGTGCGACGGGTTGGTGGCGCCCTTGAAGTACTGCCGCCAGCTCAGCTGGTGGACCGCTCCGGGCCGTGCCGCGTGGAAGGAGAGGTCGACGCGGTCGAGGTCGCCCTTGCCGACCCGGTAGTCGTTCGACCGGATCTGTCCGTCGTCGTGGTACCGCGCGACATATGCCCTCGGCACGACGCTGCCGCCGAGACTGATCCTGACGTGCGACCGGGCGGCCTTGATCCGCTTGATCAGGCCCTCGGCCTCCGCGTACGGCACCGACACGATGGGCAGTGCGGCGTACGCCCGGATCTCCGGGCAGCTCTTCGGCCCGTCCACGCACTGGTCGAAGGTCGCGGGGCTGCCCAGCGAGGTGAGGCCCGGTGCCGCGACCAGGACGCCGACCGCGCCGGCGGCGGCTGCCGCTGCCACCCGCTCGTCCCGGAGCTTCGGGTAGTCGCAGGTGTCCTGACAGATGTCGGTCGGCGTCAGGAGTACGAGCTTGCCCCGGGCGTCGACGTCCGCGAGTTCCGCGGCCGACCCGGTGCCGGCGTGGACCACCGACAGCCGGCCCCTGACCGGGAGTCGGGGCACCGGGATCGCGGCTTCACGGGTGCTCGGGTCCCCGTTGTCGCGGAGCCAGCCCTGGGTCTCGCTCAGCACGGCGTTCGGGGTCACGTAGCGGGCGGACAGGGCGGCGGGGGCACCGCCGCCGGTGGCGCGCAGCGTGACGACAGGAGTCGTGCGCGAGCTGTAGAAGTCGTGGGTGAGGGTGCCCGTGCTCACCTTGCCCGTGGGCAGCACCCACCAGTTCGGGTCGTCGGCCTTGTAGTCGGCGAAGAGATTCGTGAGCATCGCCCAAGCCCCGGTCGCCGACACGCGGTTGACGTAGTCGATCGCCGCGTAGGTTTCGGTGGATTCCGGGTACCGCACGCTCAGGGGCTTGGCCTTGCGCAGGTCCAGCGTGACCGTGGTCGCCTTGGTGAGGCCGACCTCCGGTGCGATCGGGTCGGCCTGCTGCCACTCGCCGGTCGCGTCCCGCCAGCTGACCGGCATCTCCACCGCGTAGGTGCCGCGGAAGAGCTGCTCGGTCGTCGTGGCCGCACCGGTCTCGTGGACCGGACCCGCGTGCAGGTGCACTTGGTCGTCGACCGGCATGAAGGTGGCGCTGCCGTAGCGGACGTCGGTGGCACCCACAGGCGCGACGACGTTCAGGGTCAGCGGGAACTTCTGCGCTTCGACGAAGGTGTGCACCCCCGAACTCAGCCGTATGTCGCCGGAGTCGTCCCGGGCGCTCAGCAGCCCGTTGTAGGCGCCGAAGTCCGCGTCGGGGCCGAGCACCCTGCCGTCGAGCGTCACCGACACCTCGGCGGACCCGCCCGCGGGAACGACCACCTCGTCCGTGCTGACGGTGACCAGCCCTGCCGCGGCGGGCTTCCCGTCGGCGTAGGAGACCGGCGTCGTGAGGTGCAGCGTGGTCGCCCGGTCGCCGCGGTTGGTGTACGTGATCTTCTTCGTCACCGCCGAGTGCGGGTAGGTCAGGCGGCCGAAGTTCAGGTTCCCCTTCTGGACGATCCGCGGATTGGTCGCCGTCGCGAGATCCACCAGGCCCCTGCCCTGGGCGTACACGTCGTGCCCCAGGTCGGTGGCGGTGTCCATCAGCAGCGCCTTGATCTGCTGACCGGTCAGCTCCGGATGCTGCTGGGCGACGATCGCGGCGGCACCGGCCACATGCGGGGTGGCCATCGAGGTGCCGTCGGAAGCCGTGTAGTACTGGTCCACCACGGTGCCCATGGCCGTGCCGGCGGCGCGTGCCGCGACGATGGCGACGCCCGGGGCCGCGATGTCGGGCTTGGCGGCGCCGTCCCCGATCCGCGGTCCGCGGTTGGAGAAGGCGGCCATCTCGCCGTTCTTGTCGACGGCCGCCACGGTCAGGGCGTCATCTGCGGAGCCCGGGGAGACGACCTTCTTGGGGAAGAAGCCCGAGTTCCCCGCCGCGACCACGAACAGGGTCCCGGTCTCACGGCTCAGCTCGTTGAGCGCCTGGCTGAGCGGGTCGGTGCCGTCCGTGGGCTCGCCGCCCAGGCTCATGTTGACGACCTTGGCCCCCGAGTGGGCGGCCCAGTCCATCGCCGCGATGATCCCGTCGTCGGGGCACTGCCCGTTGTCGTCGCAGACCTTGCCGACCAGCAGCTTGGCGCCGGGGGCGACACCCTTGCGCAACCCCTTGGACGCCGCGCCGCTGCCAAGCACCGTGGACGCGACATGGGTGCCGTGTCCGTGCCCGTCCTTGGTGCCAGAGGGACTGCCGGTGAAGTCGACCTTCCCGGCGATGCTTCCGGCGACGTCCGGGTGGGTGGCGTCGATCCCGGTGTCCAGCACCGCGACGGTCACGCCGGTGCCGTCGTAGCCGCGTTCCCAGGCGACGGGTGCCCCGATCTGCGGGACCGACTGCTCGAGGTCGACATGGGCCAGGCCGTTGAGCCAGACCTTCTCGACCCCGGCCAGGGAACCGGCGGACCGGGCGGCGGCGGAGTTGGAGGCCGTCTTGCCCCGCACCTCACGCCACCAGCGGCCACCGTCGGCGATGTTCAGCGAGCGCCCGTTGATGCTGGGGAGCGACCTGCCGCCGGATGCCCCGGCGACCTTGCGCGTCTTCTCGGCACCGGCGGTGCCGGTGTAGGTGACGAGCACCGGCACCGCGTCGCCCTTGCCCGCCGCGACCAGCGACACCAACTCGCCCAGGTCGAAGAGCGACCAGTCGAGGAGTCCCTTGCCGACCAGCGCGAGGGCGTCGTCCGGCACGACGTACACCTTGCCTTGTCGCGTGATGGTGTGGAACACGACCGGGATTCCGTCGGGACGTGCCGCGCTCTCGGTGTCGCGGACGACCGGCGTGCCCTTGTCGTCGACACCGATGTGCACCGTGTCGCCGGTGATCAGCGTGACGGAGACGGACCCGCCGGACGCGGCGACGACCCGCGCCAGGTCGTGGCCGGCGATCGCGGTCGGGCTGTCCGTCCGTACGACGCCGGAGGACGGGGTCTGCCGGGCCGGCTCGGCGGCCTGGGTCGCCGTCGTCGACACGACCATGCCGAAGACGGTCAGACCGACGGTCACCGCGCCAAGGCGTCTGCCGAGACGCTTCCTTGCTCTTGGCCTCATCTATGGGTCTCCTGTGCGATGGATGACGGGCAGGATCGGGGAGGTCGGGAGGTACGGGAGGTCCGGCGTGGGAGGCGGGCGGAACGACGGCGTTCCACGGCCGGCCGGGACCTCGTCGAACTAGAGCGGTTCGTACTCGCCGGCAACGGCGGCATCACCCGCGTCCTCGGTGGTCGGGGCGTCGGCCCGCGCGGCCTGCGGTCCTGCCGGAACCGGTTCGTCCTTCGCACGGCGAGCCGAGACGGCCGGGGCGTCGGCCGGTCGGGGTGTGGGCGGTTCTGCGGGCAACATGGGCACGAGTGTGCGACCGGGCCCGGCCCCGGCTCGATTGGTCAGATGCGGGATTTAATCCCGCCGCGAGCGCCGGGGCTTTTCTTCGTGCCCGGGGCGGCCCTCGGAATTCACTCGTCGACCGGGGACGGTTGCCTCAACCCGCCGACCAGGCCCGACTCGACCACCCTGATCGCGAGCGCCGTCCGCGACGTCACGTGCAGCTTGCGCATCGCCGACCTGACCTGACTGGCGACGGTCTGCGCCGACACCACCAACACGTCCGCGATCTGACGGTTCGTCATGCCGCCGACCAGGAGGCGGGCCACCTCCAGTTCACGCGGCGAGAGCCGGTCGCCGTACCCGGGACGTCCCCGGCCGCGCGCCGCCGCGGGGGCGCCCCCGGCCCGTGTGCCGAGGAAGCGGGTGATGCGGTCGGCGTCGTAGTGCGCGCCGAGTTCCGACAGCGCCCGCGCGACCTCGGACAGCAGCGGCAGCCCGGCCTCCTCCCGGCCGTCGGCGAGCAGGCAGCGGGCGGAGCGCTCCCGGGCCAGCAGGGCGTCGTACGGGCGCGGCAGCGCCTCCCACGCGGCGGCCGCCCGGCGGAACAGCGCCGCGCCCTCCGCGAGGCTTCCACCGGCTTCCGCCACGATGGCGCGGCACAGGAGCAGGGACGCCTGCGGCGCGGGGGCGTCCCGGTCACCCAGGGCCGCGGCGAAGGTGTCCACCAGGTCGGCGGCACGGCCGAGCCGGCCGGCGGCGACCAGGGCTGCGACGCGTGCCGGGGCGAAGTCGACGGCGCGGGACCAGAGTCCGCTGCCGACGGCGATCTCGGCCGGCTGGTCGGTGAGGCGGAGCGCTCCGTCGACGTCGCCGTCACGCAGGCACAACTGGGCGAGCGCGGCGGCGGCTTCGATGCGTTGCTGGTCGTCGCGCCCGGCGAAGCGCAGACGCTCCTCCGCCGCCTCCCGGTCCCCGGCGGCGGCCCGCATCAGGCCGGCCACCAGGGCCGCCTCGCAGCGGTCCTTCAGCCGTACGCCGCTGTCGTCGTCGACCAGGCGTGCCGTCCGTTCGGCGAGTCCGGACCAGGCGCCGGTGAACCAGTCGAGGTGGGCCCGGGAGGAGGCGATGCTGTCGAGGTAGTCCAGCAGCTGGTGGCGTTCCGCGAGTGCCCGGGCCCTGGCCAGTCGCGCCCCGGCCTCGTCGTACCGTCCCCACCGCGTGGCCTCCTCGCCGACGTTGGTGTGGCCTATCGCGACGATGGACGCCTCCCGCGGGTCCAGGACGTCGTCCGGTATCCGCCGGGCCGCCTCCCAGCCGCTCTCCTCGCCGAGCATCAACAGCGCGAAGGCGCGTTCCACGGACAGCCGCAGCCGGTCCAGGGAGGCCATCGACCGGGCCGGGGGCGGTGCCTCCCGCAGCCACCGCAGGTGTTCCGCCACAGGCCGCGCGTTCCCCAGGGGCAGGGCGAGCAGGACGCGGGCGCGCGCCGCCTCCGGTGAGTCCGGCGGGAGATGGGGCACCGCCGCGAGGACCTCGCCGCGCCCGGCCTCGATCTCGCCGGCCACCATGAGCACCCGGCCGATCTGGAACCGGAGCATGGCCTGCTGATCAGGCGTCAGGACCTGACGTGCGAGGGCCGACCGGAGCGAGTCGATGGTCCGCGAGTACGGGTCGGAGCCGGGCAGCGCCTGGAACTGGATCTTCGTCACCAGTCGCACCAACGACTCCGCGGGAAGGACCACGCCGGTGACCAGGCTGTGCAGCAGCAGCGCCGAGGTGGCCGCGTCCCCGGACTGGAGGCAGAGCTCGGCCGCCCGCTCGGTGTACCGGCACGCCGGGCCGGCCTCGCCGGCCAGCCGGTAGTGCCGGGCCAGTTGGGCCACCGGCGGCACCGGCCACCGCTCCAGCGCCCGGCCCGCCCGCAGGTGCATGCCGCGCCGCTCCTCGGCCGGGATGGCGTCGTACACGGCGTGGCACGCCAGCGGGTGGCGGAACGACCACTGCCCGGGTCTGTCCTCACGCAGCAGGCCGCAGCCGAGCGCTTCGGCGGCCGGCACGGCGAACCCGTCGTCGGGCAGGCCGCTGACGGCCCTCAGGGTGGCGTGGTCGGCCGGGCCCGAGAGCACCGACACCGCGTAGAGGACGGTGCGGGTCGCGGGCCGGAGCCGCTGGACGCGTTCGAGCATGGCGTCGCGGATCGTGGGCGGCACCTCGATGTGGTCCAGCCGGCGCCGTGCCCACCCGCCGTCCCGGTGGACCAGGTCGGCCCGGTCGTGCATGAGCCGTACCGACTCCTCCACCGCCAGCGGCACGCCGTCGGTGCGCGCGTGCAGGAACGCCGCGAACTCGGTCGAGACAGGGCCCCCGGTGAGCATCGACGACACCAAGGAGGCGGTCTCGCCGACGTCCAGGGGCTTCAGCGTCAGCCTCACCAGGTGCGCGCCGGCGGGCGGCCGCGAGGTCAGCCGCAGCAGCAGGGAATCGGCCGGCACTTCCTCCCGCCGGTAGGTCAGCACCACGCTGAGCGCCTGCGGTCGGCGGGAGAGCAGGAAGAGCAGGAACTCCAGCGTCGCCTCGTCGGCCCAGTGCACGTCCTCGATCGCCAGCACCGCGACGTCGAGCCGGCCGAGGAGTTCGACGAAGGCGCTGAAGAGCCGGTGCCGTGCGGCGGTCGCGTCCTCCAGCGGCTCCGGCGCCGGGGGCAGCTCGTCGGCCCACTCGGGGAACAGCGGCCGCAGTGCGCCGCCCAGCCCGCTCAGCCGCAGCCTGACAACGTTGTCAACGCCGTCACGCACGGCGTCCACGACCGCGCCCAGCGTGTACGGCACCCGCAGCTCCGGGCAGGCCCCGACCAGGGAGCGCCGCCCGCGTTCGGCCTGGGCCGCCAGGAACTCGCGCAGCAGCCGGGTCTTGCCGATGCCGGCCTCACCGTCGAGCAGGACCACCGCGGGGGTCCGCCCGAGCGCCGAGGCCAGCGTGTCCAGCTCCACGTCCCGGCCGACCAACCGCGGCGCGGACAGCGCCGGCAGGTCACCGGCTTCGGTACGGACCCGTCCAGCCACCCTCGTGCCCCCTCAGTCGACCGCCGCTGCGCCAGTGCCGACCCTATCCGCGGGAGATCATCCGGGTGGCGGCATCGGCTCGGACAGTAGAACGACGGGTGATCCGGGGCCCCGCCGGAGCCCCCCGGGAGCCCGGCGCGTCACCCGTTCGGCCTAATCGGCACGGCGGCCCGGGGCACCTCGTGCTGGCCTGGAAGGGGGTGTACGAGCGAGGCGACACCGTGCGCGACCTGCGACAACAGCATGTCGGCCCACCCCCGATGCCGACCGGCGCAGCGTCCCACAGCGCCGCGCGTCGCCCGCACAGACCACAAGCACGGGAGCAACCCATGGCTGACCCCACCAGGAGCAGCGGCGGCGGCATGATGAGCGAGCTGCAAGCGCTGCTCGAAGGTGCGACGAAGTTCCTGAGCGACAGCGGCCTCAAGGGCGTCGTCGACTCGTGGCTCGGCAACGGTCCCAACGAACCGGTGACCACCAAGCAGATCGAGAACGCCTTCGGCGCCGACAAGGTCGCCGAAGCCAGCAGGCAGGCGGGCGTGAAGCCCGAGGCCCTCGCGGCGGAGCTGCCCGAGGTCATCGACAAGGCGTCTCCCGACGGCAAGATCGACGTTCGGAGCAGCAGCATCGAACCGTCCTCCATCGACGACCACAAGAAGTCGGTCATCGACGCGCTGGGCCACTCGTTCGGCGACCGCCGCGGCTGAGCGCCGGCACGGACGGCAGACAGCCGGAGGGCCGGCATCACCCACCCGTGACGCCGGCCCTCCCACGACCGCCTCGGGGTGCATCCGCGATCCAAGTCCTCTGGCCCCGCGGCGGGTTCCGGCCGCTCCTCGCCGGGCGAAGCAGGCGAATCGGTCCGCCGTCCACTCCATCCGGATGACGCGGACGCGCCCTCCCTCGGCGTTCGCGCCTGCCTAGACTGCCGGGCATGGCATGCCGCATCAGCGAGTTGGTCATCGACGCCACCGACCCCGAACGGCTCGCGGCGTTCTGGAGCGAGGTCCTCGGCTACGTCGAACTCGGCCGGGAGGACGACGGAAGCATCGAGATCGGGCCGGCCGACGCCGGCTTCGGCGGTCCACAGCCCACCCTCGTCCTCAGCCCCAGCAGCGATCCGCGGGCCGCGAAGCTCCCGCTGCACTTCGACGTCAACGCCACCGACCGCGACCAGGGCGCCGAGTTGGAGCGGCTGCTCGCCCTCGGCGCCACGCACGCCGACGTCGGCCAGACCGGCAGCGAGGCCTGGTACGTCCTGGCCGACCCGGAGGGCAACGAATTCTGCCTCCTGCGCCGACGGCTGCGGCCCCTGCCCCCGCTCGCCGCGGCCGGGTGACGGAGGCGTACGGCCACGGCCCGGAGGGCACCGGAACTCCGGTGGGCGCGGGCACTACGATCGCGCGCAGGGAGGGAACGTGGAATCGATGGGACATGCCGTCGCCGCGCTCATCTACGGAGTGCCCGTGCTGGCGGGCCTGACACTGGTCGTGTCCGCGATCGCGATCCCGCGATGGCGCCGCAGCGCGATCGCCGCGGTCGAACGCGACGAGGCCGTTCGGTAGAGGTCGGTGCAGGCTGCCGGGCCGAGGGACCGGGTGGGGGACGGACGCGTCGCACCGCGGATGACCGACGCAGGGTCAAGCCCTCGCTCGTACGGTTGCCGGCATGACGTGGGACCGCCGCATCGCAACGGCGGTCCCAGGGACCCGCGGACCCGGCAGTGTGAGAATCGCTCCTGCCGGGCCGGTCGTGAGGGGTGCTCCCACCGCCCCCCGCCCTACAGGCTGCGGGCGGTGATGTCTCCGTAGGCGGTGGTCGCGCGGACGTTCAGGCCAGTGTCGGCTCCGTCGGTGTTCCGCAGGGCGTCGTGGATCCGGCCGTAGGAGGTGGCAGCGTCGAGGGAGGCGGAGACCCCGCGTGCGGCGCCGACCGAGATCCCGCCGTGCCCGGTGCGCAGGGTGACGGTGCCGCGTACGGCCTCGGCGACCTGGAGGTCGCCCTTCTGGGTGCTGATCTCCGCCGGGCCGCCGAGGCGGCCCACCGACACGTCGCCGGCCAGGAGGGCGATGCGGGCGCTCCCGGTCTCGTCGAGCTCGACCGCGGCCCGATGCCCTTCCACGACGACGTCGCCGAGCCTTCCCACGCCGCGGAGTTCGGCGACGGCCGTCTTCGCCTCGACGCGGGAACCGGCGGGCAGCCGGACCGTCACCTCGACGCACCCGGAGGCACCGAGGATCCGGTTCTCCGCCGCGGGGGCCTCGATCCGCAGGACGCCGTCGGCGTAGGCGATCCCGGTCCGCTGCGCCGCCTTTACGTCCCGGCTCTTGGCGGCGTCCGCGGGCCGGACCTCGACGGTGGTGTCGGCCCGTTCGGCGGCGATGAACCGGATGCGTCCAGCGGGAACGGCAAGGACGGCCGAGACCGGGGCGGGCGTGTCGAACTTCTGCATCGTGCTCTCCTTCGCGTACGTCGGGCGCTCATGCGCCCCGCTGTTTCCGACACCAGAAACGCTACGTTGCATTCTCTGATCTGGCAACAAACATATTGCTCAAGTCACCTATTTTCGCAGCTCTTTGCAGCGAATTCATTGCAATGGCTACACATTCAACGCAACGCCGCGACCGGATTCGTTGCAATGAGTGGACAATGAACGCTCCGCGTGCGCCGACACGGCCAGCGCGGCCAGAACAGGGCCGGCGCACGCGAGGGGGCCTGGTATCGGGAGCGCCGGTGTGCAAGGGTCGAAGTGACCAGCCTGGCCTGGTGAGGGACCCCGCGCCACCGAGCGGTCACGTCACGTGGCCGAAGGATGGTACGGGTGGTCTCGCTCGACTGTGGGCGGCACCAAGTCGCCTGCCTTACGGCCGCTTTCCGAGCGGGAGCCGACCGTGATGGGCTCTGACCCGAACGGTGGTTCCCGTGCAACGCATCGGCATCAGCCTCAGTGAGGTACCCGCGCGGACGACGATCGCGCTGGCCGGCGAACTCGATCTCGAGACGTGCCCTCAGGTCACGGCCGTCACCGACGCGTTGCGGTTCGAGGGCAGGACCCTGCGCGTGGACCTCACGGGCGTCACGTTCGTCGGCTCCACCAGTCTCAACATGCTGCTGAACCTCCGCCTCCGCGCCGAGGCCGAGAAGGGCGCGCTCGAACTCACCGGCCTGCGGCACCAAGCAGAACGCGTTCTGGACCTCACGGGGACACGGGACCTGTTCCGCATCCTCCACCGCGCCGAACCCGCGGCCCCCGACAGCGCGGTCGGCGCCTGCTGCTGAGGGCTCGCGGCCCGCCGCTCACGCGACGTCACCCAGGCGCCGAGGGGGGTGAGGGGGGGCGATTCTGCGCCGAATGCGGCATCCGGCAGGAAGGCGACCGCCCCTCGGACTAGGCTCCGGACGAGCACCGCCCGACACGCCGACCAGCGAACGTGGAGCGCTGACCATGCCCGAGACCCGCCTCAAGTGCCGCGACGCCTCCTCGGCCGCCGCTGTCGTGGCCGCCGGGACCGCGCCCGGCGACCCGCACCACACCGTCCGGCAGGACGGCCGGCACGTCGTCATCGCGTACGCGGACGCGGACTGGCCATTCGACGTCGCCGAGTGGGCGGCCCTCGAGGGATACGCCAGCGAGAAGGCCGCGGTCCGGGTCATGACCCGGCTCTAGACATACGCGGACCTGCGCCGCCGACCGCAGGGCGCCGCGACTCAGCTCCCCAGCAGGGTAACCGTCTCGTCCAGCGGCGCCCGGCCCGTACGGGCGGACGCGTCCGACGCGTCCTCGAATCCGATCGACATGCCGCAGAAGAGGATGAGCTCGTCCGGGGGTGACAGGATCTCCGCGACCGTCGCGTGGTACTTCGCCCACGCCATCTGGGTGCAGCTGTGCAACCCCTCGGCGCGGAGCAGTAGCATCACCGTTTGCAGGTACATGCCAACATCGGACCACTGGGGCCCGCCCATGTCGCGGTCGATGTAGCAGAACAGGGCGACGGGCGCGCCGAAGCACTGCCAGTTGGCGGAGGCGGCCCTGTGGCGCGCCTCCTGGTCGTCGCGCGCGATGCCGAGCGCGCCGTAGCGCTGCTCGCCGAAGGCGGCCCGGCGCCCGCTGTACGGGGGTTTCAGTGCGGGCGGGTACTGCTCGTACTCCGGCTCGTCCCAGGGTTCACCGGCGGCCAGGCGCTCACCGGCCCGCTTCTTCAGCAGCTCCAGCGGCTCGCCGGCCAGCACGTAGGCGTGCCAGGGCTGCAGGTTCGACGCCGACGGCGCCCAGGCCGCGGTCGTCAGCACCCGTTCCAGCACCTGCCGCGACACGTGCTGGTCACGGAATGCGCGCACAGCCCGCCTGCTCGTGACGGCCTCATAGACGTCCATGGATGCGCTCCCCTTCGTCGGCGCTCATGATCGTTACCCTTGGTACTGTAGTACGTGAGATAGTTTCATTCAACACGGTAGTGTGTTTGACTACCTCGGGTACGAACCCGCTGCCCGCGGTGACCACCCCGGGCCACCTGCCTTTGGAGCACGTCCATGGCCACGCTGTTGCACCTCGACTCGTCCGTCTTCCCCGGTGAGGCCTCCTCCTCCCGTTCGGTCGCCGCCGCGTTCCGCAGGGCGTGGCAGGAGGAGGACCCGGAGGGCAAGGTCGTCCACCGCGACCTCGCCGCCGACCCGGTGCCGCACATCACCGCCGACGCCTGGTCCGCCGGCTTCCACGCACCCTCCGAGCACAGCCCGGAACAGGCGGCCGCGTTCGCCACGCGCCTGCAGCTCATCGAGGAACTGGAGCGGGCCGACGCGCTCCTGATCGGTGCCCCCATGTACAACTTCACGATCCCCTCGACCCTGAAGACCTGGCTGGACAGCGTCATCGTGCCCGGACGCACCTCGGGTGAGACCCCGTCCGCCCAGGGCAAGCCGGTCCTCGTCGTCGCCAGCCGGGGCGGCTCCTACGTTCCGGGCACTCCGCGTCACGGCTACGAGTTCGTGCAGAACTACCTGGAGGCGGTGCTGCACGGCTCGCTCGGCCTGGAGGTGGACTTCATCGTGCCGGAGCTCACGCTGGCCCCCCGGAATCCGGCCATGTCGGAGCTGATCCCGCTCTACGAGGCCTCCCGCAGGCGCGCGATCGAGGACGCCGGCGTCAAGGCCAGGGAGATGGCGAAGCGTCTCTCCGCCGCGTGACGCGGTAACCCCGGCGGGGCGGCACGGCGTGGGCCCGGGGCGCCGCGCGCTCTACGCTTCGCCGCCCCGCGGATGCGCGAAACGAGTCAGCAGTTCGCCGAGCAACTCGGGCTCACCGGGGCCCAGTTCGGCGACCAGGCGCCCGGCCGTCGGCGCGGCGGCCGTATGCGCCGCGTCGAAGAGCTCCATGCCCTGCGGTGTGATCTCCACGGCCCGCACCCGCCGGTCCCCCGGGACGGGCTTGCGTACGGCGAGCCCCTTGCGCTCCAAGTCGTCCACGACCCGCATGATCCCCGCCTTGTCGGTTCCGGTCGCGACCCCCAGGTCGCGCTGCACGGTCGGACCCCGGTCGGCCAGGACGAGCAGCACGGCGAAGTGGCGCAACTCGATGCCCAGCGGCCGCAGCGCCTCGGACATCACCGCGGCCGCGCGCCAGTGCGCCCGGCGCAGCAGGAGACCCAGAGCGAAGGGGGAGGCGTCGCCGGGCCGGTCGGTGGCGCGCGGGACGGTGCCTTCGGGCGGAACGCGGGTGCTCACGCGCCCACGCTACCAGCCATGATTCCGTTCGATACCGTCTCGACCGACACCGAATCGCCTCCGCGACCGTCTACACGGAGACCCGCAGCCGCGCCGCCGTGAGGCGGTGCACGGCGGTCTCACCGGAGTGGAGGGCCAGCAGGCCGCGCAGTTCCTCGGCGGCGGCCTCGAGGAGGTCGCCGTCCCGCGATCCGTGGAGGGTCTCGAGGATGAAGACGGCCCTCGTGGAGTCCTCGGTGACGCGGGTGTGGTGGGCGTCGCGGTGGTTCCAATGGCGTGTCAGGACCCGCTCGGCGTCCGCGTAGACGATCTCGCCGGGCTTCGGGTGCTCGACGGTGCCGGGTTCGCCGAGCGGGGTGAAGGTCTCGGTGCCGTCGGCGGGGCGGATGACGACGTCGCCCGAGACGTTGTCCAGGTCGAAGGCGCCTGCGGGCAGGCCGTGGTGGACGGAGACGGCGTTGTACGTGTCGACCGCGGGGTTGATGCGGGGCAGCGCGCCCCGCTTCGCGAGGCGGCGGCCGAGCGCGTCCACGCTGGGGCGGACGCGGCGGGGGTTGGTGCCGAAGGAGCGGTAGGCGGTGTGCCAGGCCTCGACGCGGGGGTCGGTCTCGTCGGCGGGGTGCCATGTGCCGTCCCCGAGCTGCCGTTCCAGGTCCTCCAGGACCGTGGTGGTCCGGGGCCAGGGTTGACGGCCGCGCAGACCGGTGGCGGTGACCAGGGCGATGAGGGTGTCGGGGAAGGCGTCGGCGACGGCGGGGTCGAGGCTGAAGGCGGTCATGTGCGGGGCTTCCGTTTCCTGGGTCGTGACGGGGTATTGGGACGGGTCTCGGGTCGGGGCAGGTCAGGTCAGTGCGAGGAGGCCGACGGCCGCGGCGGCGGTGCCCATTCCGACGAGCTGGCCGCGGTGGATGCGTTCGTCCAGTACGCCGCGGGCGAGCAGGACCGTCCCGGCCGGGTAGAGGGCGGTGATCACGGCGACGACCGCCAGGTCGCCGCTGCGGGCGGCGAGCAGGAAGAGCAGGTTCGCCAGCGAGTCCAGTCCGCCCGCGGTGGCCGAGATCGCGTACGCGGGACGCTCGGGGCCCAGCGTGCGGGACAGCGCGCCGGCCACCGCCAGGGTGACCGCGGAGGTGACCGCCCGGCCGACGATCAGCGGTGCGATGCCGCTGTCAGAGGGCGCCTGGTGCAGGCAGACCAGCTGGAGGGCGATGGCGGCGCCCGCGCCGAAGGCCATCAGCAGAGCGGTACGTGAGGGCCGCGCGGACCCGGCCCCGTGGCCCGCGCTGACGAGTACCACCGCCAGCAGCGCGAGGGGCAGGCCCACCAGGCCGGCCGGGCCCAGGTGCTCCCCCTGCAGCAGGCCGACCCCGACCGGCAGCACAGCGGAGACCAGGGCGGTCACCGGGGAGAGCACGTTCATCGGGCCGATCGCCAGCGTCCCGTAGAGCAGGGCGAACGCGGCGGCGGAGGCGACCCCGGACGCCGCGCCCCAGGCCAGCGCCCCGCCGCTGAAGGACGCGTCGAGGAACGGCCAGAGCAGCAGCTCGACGACGAGGCCGGCCGGGGCCGCGACCGTCACGGTGCGCAGCACATGGGCCTTGCGCGCGCCGAGGCCGCCGAGGAAGTCGGCGCATCCGTAGGCGAGCGAACTGCCGAGGGCCAGCAGCAGAGCGATCACGGCACATCCCTTACCATTCAGTGGAACGACTGAACCGTACATCGGATCAACCACCATGGGCCAGTCAACCGACCGGACGGTTCATTCCACTGGTACGCCGACGACCGACGAAGACGGGAAACGGGGACGACGGATGGCCGAGGCCGAGACAGCACTGCGGACGCTCGCACACAACGTCCGGGCCGCCCGGACCCGGGCCGGCCTGTCCCTGGACGAACTCGGCCGCCGCGCGCAGGTCAGCAAGGGCGCGCTGGTCGGGCTGGAGAAGGCCCAGGGCAATCCGAACTTCGCCACGCTGGTGCGGCTGGCCGACACCCTCGGAGTCTCCGTCTCGGCGCTGATGGAGGGCGGTTCCGAGGGCCGTGTCCGGGTCGTGTCCGCCGACGACCTGACCCCGCTGTGGACCGGTGAGAAGGGCGGCCAGGCCCGCCTGATGCTGACCACGTCGGGGCCGGCCCCCGTCGAGGTGTGGCGCTGGCGGCTTGAGCCCGGCGAGGAGTACCCCAGCCACCCCCACCAGGCCGGTGTGGTGGAGACCGTCAGCGTCACCCAGGGCCGGATGACGCTGGTCGTCGACGGTACCGAGCACACCGTGGAAGCCGGGCAGACCGCCACCTTCGAAGGCGACGCGGCCCACGCCTACCGCGGTGCGGGCACGGAGACCTGCCACTTGATCATGACGGTGCACCTGCCGCCCGGCCCGCCCGCCGGCGCCTGAGGACGCGGGTCACGAGGGGCGGTTGCCGGACCCGGCGCCCTGTCCCCCGCGCACGCGAGCGGAGGCACCGTCAGAGGGCGGGCCTACAGTCGGGGCATGGAACTTTCACGCGAGGAACGGGAGAGCTTTCTGTCCGAGCCGCATGTGGCGGCGCTGGGTGTCGCGGCCGGTGACGACCGCGGCCCGCTGATGGTCCCGATCTGGTACTCCTACGAGCCCGGCGGCCTGCCGTGGATCCTCACCGGCGCGGGCTCCCGGAAGATGACGCTGCTCAGGGCGGCGGGCCGCTTCAGCCTGCTGGTACAGCGCACCGAGCCGACGCCCCGGTACGTCTCGGTCGAAGGACCGGTCACCGAGGTGACCGAGGGGAGCGGCGCGCTCCATCGCGCGATGGCCGGACGCTACCTCTCGGGCGGGGCCCTCGACAGGTTCGTGGCCATGGCGGAAGAGCAACTCGCCGATCACGTCGTGGTGCGCATGCGGCCGGAACGCTGGCTCACCGCCGATCTGGGCACGGTCGACTGACCTGCTCCGAGGCGGGGAGCCCTCCGGGCCGGACGGAACCGTCCGGCCCGCGGGGCCCGCCTCCCCGGGAGTGCGGCCGTACCGCTGTGCGCGCCCGGGCTCAGTCCTCGGCGATCTTGATGATCGTCTTGCCGGGAAGGCGGCGCCCGACGCGGGCGAAGGCGTCGGGGGCCTCGGCCAGCGGCCGCACGTCACCGACGACCGGCTTGAGCCGTCCGTCCCGCACCCGCCGGACGAGGTCCACGAGACGGGCCTGGTCGACCTCGACCACGAAGAACACGGCCCGGCCCCCTTCGGGCCGGACGGTCGGCGGCTCCGCGATCGTGACGAGCGTGCCGCCGCTCCGCACCAGCGCCGTCGAGCGCTGGAGGATGTCGCCGCCGAACACGTCGAGGACGAGGTCCACGGCCCCGACGTCCTCGAGCCGGTCGTTCTGCAGGTCCACGAAGACGTCCGCGCCGAGGCAGTGGGCGGTGTCCCGGTCGGCGGCACGGCCGGTGCCGATCACCCGGGCGCCCGCCTCGTGCGCGAGTTGCACGGCGAGGGACCCGACGCCGCCGGCGGCACCGTGGACCAGGACGGTCTGACCCGCCTCGAGACGGCCGTGCTCGAACAGGGCCTGCCACGCGGTCAGTCCGGAGATCGGCAGCGCCGCGGCCACCGTGTGGTCGACGTCCGCGGGCAGCGGAGCGAGGTTGCGGGTCTCGACGGCGACGTACTCGGCCAGGGAGCCGTTGCGGGCCCAGTCCGCCAGGCCGAACACCCGCTGGCCCACGGTCAGGCGCGTGGTGCCGTAGCCCAGTTCGGTCACGACGCCCGATAGTTCGTGCCCGGGCACGGTCGGCGTGCGGTCGCGGCCGGCCCGGTCGGTCCAGGTGGCCGGCCAGTCGAGTTCCCCCGGGGTGAAGCCGGCGGCGTGCACCCGCACGATGACGTCGTTCTCGGCGGCGTGCGGGTGGGGCAGGTCCGTGAGGGCGAGCCCGCCGACGCCGGCGTCACGGTCCCGAACGGTGATGGCTTGCATGGGGTTTCCTTTCCGGGGGGGTTCTCGAAGGGCGGTGCGGCGGCATGCCGTCGGCGTCGTGACCGGGAGTCCCCACCGCTCCCGGTACAGGAGGTGGACCGGCGAGCGCGCGCTCGCCCTGGCCGCTGTCGCCACCGTGGCGGTGCGGACCTGCCGGGTGCATCACGTCGCCTTCCGTGGCCGCCTGCTCAGCTCGGCCAGGGAGCGCCGAGGATGCGCTCGACCGTGGTCGTGCGGCGGAAGCCGGGCACGAAGTGCTCCAGCACGTCCGAGTTCACCGTCCCGATCGTCGTCTCCGGGCGGTGCTCGAGGCCGTCGACGAAGGCCTGCAGGAACTGGTTCTTGAAGTCGCCCCGCGGGTGGACGGCGGTGACCTCCTCGACCCGGGCGGGGTCCAGCTCGTCCAGGCCCAGGCCGAGCACGTCGGTCAGCACGCCGAGATTCGTGAGGGCGATCTCCGGGCCCATGCGGTCGGGGATCCCTGGCGTCGTGTGCAGTGCGATGGCGGTCCAGACCGTGTCGGCGGCGGCGGCCGGGAATCCGTGCTCCCGCATGAAGGTCCGCGCGTGGTCGGCCCCGTCGACCTCGAACCGCTGTTCCGCGTCGGAGAAGGGCGTCATCAGTCCGGTGTCGTGGAACATCGCGGACAGGTAGAGCAATTCCGGGTCGGGCTTCAGGCCGAGCCGGTGGGCGTGAATGGCACCGAAGACGAAAACGCGCCGGGAGTGGTGGTAGATCAGGGGGCTGGTCATCTCCTCGACGAGGCGGGTCGCCTGGTCGGCCGCGGCCGTTTCGGGAATCTCCACCCCGGCGATGGTCTCGGTCATCAGCTCTGCACTTCCTCACCTGCGCGTGTTATCAATGGAAGGTGTTTCCGTCTTCCACACTGCCGACCACCGGGCCTTCCGCGCCACCCTGGTCGGGCCACGGTCCACACCTTTCCGGACGGGCGGAGAACGGGCATGTGGACGCGGCCGCGCACCGGGTCGTGATCCTCGTCTACGACGGGGTGACGCTGCTGGACATGGCCGGCCCCGCGGAGGTGTTCGCGGAGGCGAACCGGCTCGGCGCGGACTACGAGGTGGTGCTGGTTTCCCCGACCGGGGAGGACGTCACCTCGTCCATCGGGGTCCGGATCGCGGTCGCCGGCGGCGCCACCGACGCGGCTCCCGACACACTGGTGGTGCCCGGCACGGACCGCTACCCGCGCAACACCATCGGCCGTGACCTGGTCGAGGCGGCCCGGGCGCTGGCGGTCGAGGCGGACCGGACCGCTTCCATCTGCACCGGGGCGTTCGTGCTCGGCGCGGCGGGCCTCCTGGACGGCAAGCGCGCGACCACGCACTGGAAGGTCACCCACGAACTCGCCGCCCGGTGCCGCACGAGCAGCGTGGTGCCCGACGCGATCTACGTCCGGGACGGCGCCACCTACACCTCCGCGGGCGTGACCGCCGGCATCGACCTCGCGCTGGCCCTGGTCGAGGAGGACCACGGCCCCGACCTGACCCGTGACGTCGCCCGGTCCCTCGTGGTCTACCTGCAGCGCTCGGGCGGTCAGTCGCAGTTCTCTGCGCCGCTGCAAGGACCCCCGCCCCGGTCGCCGTCCATTCGGAGGATCGCCGACCTGGTGACGGCCGACCCCGCGGGGAACCACTCGGTCGGCGAGCTCGCCAAGCACCTCAATGTGAGTCCCCGGCATCTCACCCGGCTCTTCCGCGACGAAATGTCCACGACGCCGGCCCGGTACGTGGAAACGATCCGGTTCGACATGGCAAAGGCATTGCTCGACCAGGGGCACACCGCGACCCAGGTGGCATCGCTGGCCGGATTCCCCAGTTACGAGAGCATGCGCAGGGTCTTCGCGAAGAGGATGTCCATCAGCCCCGCCGCATTCCAGCGCAGGTTCCGGACGGCTCAAAGAGCCGAACCGGCATGACGCCGGGGCCGAACCGGGAATTCGCCGACGCGGGGTGATCCGTGCCGCCGGGAGTCACACAATCATTGGTCCGCCCTTTTCGACCCGGAATGGATCGGTCACCCGTACCACTGGCGCCGTAGCGTGGCCGGTACGACAAGGGGCCGTCCACTCCGAAGGGACGACTCCGCTCGATCACAGGAGCGTTGACCATGCGTGTCTTCGTTGCCGGCGCCACTGGCGCGGTCGGCCGTCAGCTCGTTCCGCTGCTGCTGGCCGAGGGGCATCACGTCACGGGCGTCTCACGGAGCGAGGCGGGTGCCGAGCGCATCCGCCGGCAGGGGGCGGCGGCCGTACGGGCGGACGTGCTCGACCGGGAGGCGCTGCGGCACGTCGTCGCCGAGGCCGCGCCGGACGCGGTCGTGCACCAGCTGACCGACCTGGCGGCCGCGGACGGGGAGGCGACCGACCGGCTGCGGCACGAGGGGACGGGCAACCTGGTGGACGCGGCCGTGGCCGCGGGCGTGACCAGGATCGTCGCCCAGTCGATCGCCTGGGCCTACGTGCCCGGCGAGGGGCCGGCGGACGAGGGCACCCCCTTCGACACCGGCGCGGCGGCGCCGCGCGGGCCGATGGTGGCGGGCGTCCGGGCCCTGGAGGAGAAGGCCGCCGAGATGGGGACCGCGGTGCTGCTGCGGTACGGCATCCTCTACGGACCGGGCACCTGGTACGCGCCGGGAGGGCCGGTCGCCGCGGCGCTGGCCGGGGACACGTCCGCCCGTTTCCTGGGGAGCGTGGTGGCCGACCACTCCGTGATGTCGTTCCTCCACGTCGCCGACGCCGCCCGCGCCGCCGTCGCCGCGCTCGGCTGGCCCTCGGGCCCCGTCAACATCGTCGACGACGAACCCGCGCAGGCCCGCGAGTGGCTGCCGGCGCTCGCCTATGCCCTGCGTGTGCCGGCCCCCGAACCCGTAACGGGGCGCCTGGACTGGGCGCGCGGCGCGTCCAACCGGCTGGCCCGTTCCCGCGGGTGGCGGCCGGAACACGCCTCGTGGCGTACGGGGTTCGCGGCGCACCCGGCCTGAGGCCCCGGGCCGCGGATTGGTCCGTGCTCGCGCCCCGCGATTGGACCACGTCCGAGGGTGCGCCCCGCCGTAGGTTCGCGCCATGACGGCAACGGTTCCCGCCCCCATGAACATCTGCGTCTTCCTCTCCGCCGCCGACCTCGACGAGCACCACACGCGGCCGGCCCGCGAGTTCGCGCGGCTCCTGGGCGCGGGAGGCCACACCTTGGTGTGGGGCGGGTCCGACACCGGGCTGATGAAGGTCGTCGCCGACGCCGTAAGGGAGTCGGGCGGCCGTCTCGCGGGGGTCTCGGTCGGCTTCCTGCGGGAGTGGGCGCGGCGGGACGCCGACGACATGGTCTTCGCCGAGGACCTCGCCTCCCGGAAGGCGCGGATGCTCGCCGCGGCCGACGCCGTCGTCGTGCTGGCCGGTGGCGTGGGCACCCTGGACGAGGTCACCGAGGTCCTGGAGCTGCGCAAGCACGGGCTGTACGACAAGCCCGTCGTGCTGCTGAACACGGCGGGCTTCTACGACGGCCTGGTGCTCCAGCTCCGGCGGATGGACGCGGAGGGCTTCCTCCCGCTGCCCCTGGCGGACCTGCTCTTCGTCGCCGACACCGGCGCCGCCGCGCTCGCCCACCTGGAGGCTCGCCCCGGGACGGCCCGCGGGGCCGCCCCCGTGGAGCGGACCGGCGGCTGAGCGCCCGCGGGCCTACGGCAGCACTCCGCAGAGGGTGTCCAGCGCGCCGGTCCACGCGCTGTCCGAGGGCGCCGCGTAGTTGACCACCAGGGCGTCCCGTCGGGGCGGGCGGCGGCCGGGGCCCGTCGCTTCGTGGGCGAACTCCCGCAGCCCGCTCACCGCGAGTCCCCGCCCGGCCGCGGCCCGGACGACGGAGGTCTCCGTCCCCCGGGGGAGTTCGAGGACGACCTGCAGCCCCGCCGCCATGCCGGTCGCGCGCACCCCGGGGGCCCGCTCCGCCAGGGCCGCGACGAGCTGGTCGCGGCGGCGCCGGTAGCGCTGCCGCATCGACCGCACGTGCCGGTCGTAGCCGCCCGAGACGATGAACTCCGCGAGCGTCAACTGCTCGAGCGTGCTGGACATGTAGTCGCCGAACCCCTTGGCCTCCACCACCTCGGGGACCAGGCCGTCCGGGACCACCATCCAGCCCAGCCGCACCCCCGGCGCGAGCGACTTGCTCGCCGAACCGAAGTACACCACCCGCAGCGGGTCGAGGCCCTGCAGGGCGCCCACGGGCCGGCGGTCGTAGCGGAACTCCCCGTCGTAGTCGTCCTCCAGGATCAGGCCGCCCGTCTCCCGGGCCCAGTCGACGGCGGCCGTGCGCCGCTCGGGGCTGAGGGCGACTCCCGTCGGGTACTGGTGGGCGGGGGTCAGCAGCACCGCGCCCGCTCCGCGCAGTCCGGGCAGGTCGCCGGTGCGGGCGCCGTGCCGGTCGACGTACAGGGGCGGGGTCCGCAGGCCGGCGTTGGTCAGCAGGTCGCGGTAGAGGTCCAGGCCGTACTCCTCGACGGCCACCGCCGGCACCCCACGCGTCGTGAGCACCCGCGCCATGAGTGCCAGTCCGTGGTGGAAGCCGGAACAGACGACGATCCGTCCCGGCTCGGCGTGGACGCCGCGGGCCCGCGCCAGGTAGTCCGCGAGGGCGGCGCGCAGTTCCGGCCGCCCGCGGGGGTCGCCGTAGCCCAGGGCGTCGTTCGGCGCGGCGGTCAGGGCCCGGCGGGCGGCGGCGAGCCACTGTGTGCGGGGGAACCTCGCGAGGTCCGGCGCGCCGGGCTGCATGGCGTACCTGGGGCGCGGGGCCCGCGGCCTGACGGGAGCGGTGACGGGGGCACCGGCCGGGGGGCCCTGCGGCTCCGCCCGGGGTGCCACCCGGGTCCCGGAGCCCTGCTGGGCGGTGAGCCAGCCCTCGGCGACCAGTTCCGCGTAGGCCTCGACGACGGTGTTGCGGGAGACACCGAGGTCCGCGGCGAGCGTACGGGAGGGCGGCAGACGGGTGCCGGGCGCCAGGCGCCCCGTGCGCACGGCCTCCCGCAGGGCGTCGGTGAGGCCCGTGCGCAGCTTCGTCCCGCGCAGCTCCAGGTGGAGGTCGGCGCCGAACGAGGAGGACGGCGGTTCGGCGGCGGAATTGGTCTGGTGATCGCTCATGGAATTGGACCATACTCCCGTACCACCTCACGCCTAGCGTTGCCGGTATGACGATGAACGAAGCACACGAGAACACCACCCGTCTTCCGGAGCACACGGCGCGCATGGACTGGGCGAAGCTCGCCCCCGAGGCCTTCAGGGCGCTGGTCCGTCTGGACTCGGCGGCGGGCCGCGGCGTCGACGCCGGCCTGCTGCATCTGGTGAGGGTCCGCGCGTCGCAGGTCAACCACTGCGCCTTCTGCCTGGACATGCACAGCAAGGACGCACTGGCCGCCGGCGAGTCGGCGGAGCGGGTCATCCAGCTCGGGGCGTGGACGGAGGCGAAGCACTTCTACACGGCACGGGAGATCGCCGCGATCGAGCTCACCGAGGCGATCACGGTGGTCACGGACGGGTTCGTACCGGACGGGGTGTACGCGAAGGCCGCCGAGCAGTTCGACGAGACCGAACTGGCGCACCTGATCGCCGCGATCGTCGCGATCAACGCCTTCAACCGCATCGGTGTGTCCACCCGCATGGTGCCCGGCCACTACACGCCGGGCGCCTGAGCCGACGTACGCCGAGCCGCGGCGCGCACGACCTTCCACGCGCACGACCTTCCACGCGTCCGGAACGCCGGGCGCCCGAGACGCCCGGGGCCGGGCGGACGTCAGGTCCCGGGCGGACGTCGGCGCCCGGCGGGCATCCGTCCCCGACGGGCACACCGACGAGGAGACCACCGTGGGTACCGCTCCCCCTCCCGCACGCCGGGCACCCCGCCCCCTGGCGCGTGCCGCCGACGAGTTCCTGCTCACGACCGTCCTGCTGTTCGTGGCCGTGACCGTCGTGCGATGGCTGCGCGACCCCGGCTCGCCGCTGTGCGTCGCGGACCTGCGCGTCGCCCTCGTCGCCATCGGGGCGATCAGCGGCGCCGTCCTGACCGGCCTGATCCTCAGCCCGCCCGGGCGGCGCAGCGGGGGCCACACGAACCCCGCCGTCACCGTCGCCCTGTGGCTGATGAAGGCCTTCCCCGGCCGGCACGTGCTGCCGTACGTGCTCGCCCAACTGGCCGGATCGGCCGCGGGGACGGGCCTCGCACGCCTGGTGTGGGGCCGGGCGGTCGGGTTCCCGTCCGTCTCGTACGCCGCGATCCGGCCCGCCCCGGCGTGGCAGCCGATGCCGGTCCTCCTCGCGGAGGTCGCAGGCATGCTGGGGCTGACCCTCGTCATCGCGTTCTTCGTGCTCCGCCCGCGCTTCGTCCGTGCTCTGGCCCCCGTCATCGGCCTGTCCGTGGGGCTGGTGATCGCCACCCTCGGCCCGCTCAGCGGGGGCTCGGTCAACCCGGCCCGGCAGTTCGGTCCCGCGGTCCTCTCCGGACAGACCACCGACCTCGCGATCTACCTGCTCGCCCCCGTCCTCGGAGCGGCCCTCGGGGCCGGGATCCACCGGATGTCCGTCCGGCTGTTCCTCACCGGCTCCGGCCTCCGGCCGGAGCCCGCATCCGTGCCCGCGTCCGTTCCCGCGGGTCCGCCGGCGGGTCCGGGTTCCGCGAGGGACGCGCAAGCGGCCGCCGCCGTCCGGCAAACCACCGAGGGCAAAAGGGTGAGATAGTTTCCCATACCATGACAAAGCGACCGATTCCCCTGAACCTGTTCGGCATGCCCTTCGGTCTCGTCGGCCTCGCGGACGCCTGGCTCGTCGCCGCCGGCGCGGGCCGTGCGCCACGGGGCGTGGCCGACGGGCTGCTGATCCTGTCAGCGGCCGTGTGGGTGCTGGTGACGGTCGCCTACCTCAACCACGCGCTGCGGAACCGCTCCCTGGTCCGGGACCTGACCGACCCGGCGGCCGGTCCGTTCGCGGCCCTGTGCGTGATCGTCCCGATGGTGATCGCCGCGAACGGCCTGTACGCCCACGCGCCCACGGCGGGGCGGGTGGTGACGGACGTCTTCCTCGTGCTCACCGTGCTGCTCGGCGCATGGTTCACCGGTCAGTGGATCTACGGGCGGGTCGACCTCGACCGGTTCCACCCCGGCTACTTCCTGCCGACGGTCGCCGGCGGACTGCTGGCCGCGGCGTGCGCGGGGGCGGTGGGGCAGCAGCGGCTGGGCCAGGTGATGTTCGGGCTGGGGACGGTGTGCTGGATGATCCTCGGCTCCGTGATCATGGGACGGCTGCTGTTCCGCCCGCTGCCGCCCGCCCCGCTGCTGCCGACGCTGGCGATCGAGGTCGCCCCCGCCGCCGTGGCCAGCCTCGCCTACTTCACGCTCTTCAACGACGCCATCGACGGGGTCTCGGCCTTCCTCGGCGGCTACGGACTGCTGATGGTGCTGGCCCAGCTCCGGCTGCTCCCGGCCTACCTGAAGCTGCCCTTCATGCCGAGCACCTGGGCCTTCACCTTCAGCTGGGCGGCCGTCGCCGCCGTCGCGGTCCACTGGGTGGAGCGCCAGCGCACGCCCGGGGCCGCCGCGTACACCTACGTGATCCTCGCCGCGATCACCGTGCTCATCGGCGGGATCGCCCTGCGGACCGTGGTGGCCCTCGCCCGGCGTCAGCTCCTGCCCCCGGCGCCGCCACCGCAGGCGACCCAGCCGCAGGGCGGCGGCGCCTGAGGCCCGTGGGGCCCGGGGCCTACTTCTGCAGGAAGGACTGCAGCAGGTTCGTCACTTCCTGGGGCTTCTCCTCGGTCACCCAGTGGCCCGAACCCTTGATCACGCGGCCGTCGACGCGCGCGTAGTCGCGCCACTGGTCGGCGATCCTGCCGCCGAACGAGCCCTGCCCGCCGATCGCCAGGACCGGCATCCTCAGCTTGCCCTCGGCCAGGAACTTCTTGTTCTGGTCGACGTCACCGCGCAGCTCGCGGTACATCTTCATCCAGGCGAGCGTGCGGCCCGGTTCCTTGAGGTAGTGGGCGTAGAAGTCGTAGTCGGACGGCGTGAACGCGGACTTGTCCACCAGGAGCTCGCCGACGAAGCCCTGGACGAAGACCCGCTCGTGGCCGGAGATGAGCTGCTCGGCGAGCGGCAGCTGGAACAGGCCGAAGTGCCACATCGACGGGGTCTTCGGGTTCGCCTCCAGAGCCGGGAAGCGGTACAGGCTGTCGTCCGGGATGGGAGCCTCCATCACGGCCATCCGGCGGACCTCCCGCGGCCACTGGGCCGCGTAGGCGTAGCTGACCCACAGGCCGACGTCGTGCCCGACGACCTGGACGCCGTTGTTCAGCTTCAGCTTCTTCAGCAGCTCGTGCACGTCGTCGGCCATCTGCGCCTTCGAGTAACCACCCTTGGTGACCTCGGAGTTGCCGGCGCCGCGAAGGTCGACGGCGATCACGGTGTGGTTCTTGGAGAGCGGGCCCATCTGGTCCCGCCACTCGGCCCACGACTGGGGGAAGCCGTGGATCAGCACGACCGGTGAGCCCTTGCCGCCCCGCAGGTAGTGCATGCGGAAGCCGTTCACCTCGGCGTACCGGGACGTGAAACCGGACGGGGGTTTCGCCTGCGGGAAGTCCGAGGGCGACGGTGACCTCGCCACGGCCGCGTCCTGCCCGCTGCCGTCGTCCCGCCCGACGGCGCTCACGCTCGCGTTCGGGGAGACCAGCAGGACGGCCGCCAGCACCGCGAGGAGCGCGACGAACCGGTGGCCGAGGCCCCTTCTCGCTGGGATATCCATGATTCACCCACCTGAAGTCATCATGTGATGCACGTCGTTGGGCCGCCGGCCGCCCACCGGCGCGCGCTCACGGCGGAACGGCCCGCGGAATCCGGGCAGCGCGCAGACGCGTTCCCCCGCGCGTCCCTCGTCCTCCCCGTGCGGCGCTGAACACCGCACGTGCGGGAGCGACGTGACCGCGCTCCGGGCTGTGCCCGCCGCCGGAGGCAGAGCTGGACATCGGCCCTACCGCACCATCATGAGCACAGCCCGCGGGGATACGCCATTGGAGGGAAACATCCAGGTCGGGAGGCGTGTGCCCCCGTCGGCCGGCGACCTCCGCGCGCTCCTCGGCCCTGGGACGGCGCCCCGCGCAGGGCTGCGTTCCGCCGGCGGGTCCGGCTGGGGGTGCCCCCGGTGACGGAGACGCAACATGTGGCGCCGCGCACCCCGGCACCCGGAACGCCGGTCCCCGGTGGCAGGCGGTCGTCGCCGCCTGCCCGCGTCACGCCGCGGGCCCCTGACCCGGACGGTGCCGGGACGACCGCCGGGCGACGTGTCCGGCGGCGTGGCGCAGCGAACGCCACGTCACCGCCGCCCAGGCCGCCGCGAGCAGGACGTAGAGCGCCACCGCCGTCCACACGAGGAGCTGGGAGCCGGTGCGGGCGGCGAGGACGCCCGTGCCGGTGACGCAGGCGCCCAGCGGGAAGATGAAGGACCACCAGGTGGGCGCGAAGGGCAGTCCCGCCCTCAACTGCCGTACGGTGAGCGCCGTGGCGAGCGCCAGCCACAGCATCGCGAAGCCCCACAGCCCGATGCCGCCCAGGAGTGCGAAGGCGGCCGCGCCCCGTGCGGACGGGCCGGGCAGCGCGCTCGGCGCCGCCGTCGCCAGCGTGCCCATCGCCGTCACCGCCTGGTCGATCGCGCCCAGGCCGATCCACACCGTGGGCACCACGGCCCCGGTGGGCGCGTCGTGGTGGACGAGCCGGCTGTAGACCATCGCCAGCACCAGCAGCACCGCCACCAGGCCGAGCCCGAGCATCGCGTAGCACGCGAGCAGCAGGGCCAGCCGGGCCTGCCCGGCGGGGGCGTGCGGGACGAGCAGCGCGCCCGTCGCGGCGGAGACCAGCGGCGGCACCACCGGCATCAGCCAGCCGCCGAACGCGGCGTCCGGGGCGAAGCGGTGCCGGGTGACCATCAGGTAGGGCACCGCGCAGGCCGTGACGAGGCCGAGTGCGGTGCCCAGTGACCACAGCACCCAGTCGGCGGTCAGGGCCGCGCGCTCCCCGAACAGCGGTCCGCCGAGCAGCAGCGTCCCGGCCCCCACGGTGAGCAGGGCCATCGGCGGTGCGCCGAGGAACTGCGCCAGCGCCGGGTCCGCGGCGTGCGTCCGCAGCGCCCGCTGCCGCAGGTAGCCGGCGACGAGGACGACCAGGAGCAGCGCGGCCCCCGCCCAGACCACCGTGGCGGCGTCACGCAGCCACGGTGAGCTGCGCGGCAGCGTCACCGCGGCGTTGGCGACGATCCCGGTGCCCATGACGGCGGCGAACCAGCCCGGGCCCAGATGGGGGCGCCGCGTCCCGGTCCGCGCGCCCGGCCGGGCACGTGGGGTGGCGTGCCGGGGTCCCGGGTCCCTCGGGGGCAGCAGGAGGGTCCGGGTGTCGCTGGGCTCGGGTGTCACGGCGGAGAACGCTTCTTTCCTCGGATCGGGGATCGCCGGCGGCACTCGGCGGAACGGCACCCCGGCCCGACGGCTCACGGGCCGCGGCCGAAGCCGTCGGCTCGTCGGCGGCCCTCCGACGTTACGGTGACACCCGGCTCCCACCGCATCACAGCGTGTGCCACGACGCCCTCACTTCGGGACGTCGGCCTCTTGCGCCGTGCCGGTGCGTTGGGTAGGGGCTGGGGGGCGCCCCGGTGGGAGGTCCTGATGTGACGCCTCCCGGGCACGTCGCGCTCTCCGCGCCGGCCCCGTACCGGCCTAGCCTCGAACACGCCACACGGTCAGCGGTGCGCTGCCTCCTCCGGCACGCGGAGGGGACGCTCCCCCGCCGGGAGCGAGGCGCCGGAAGACGAGGTCCTCGGGCCGTGCCGGCCCGGGGACCACGCCCGCCATCGCTGTCCCGAACGAGGAAAGAAGGCGATCCACCCAGTGGCGTCGACATCAAGCGCCGAAGAGCCCGCACTGCGCGGTCCGGAGTTCGGCCTCAACGAATGGCTCGTGGACGAGCAGTACGAGCGCTACCTCAACGACCCCGGATCGGTCGACGCGAGCTGGCGGGACTTCTTCGTCTCCCCCGGCTCCCCGGCCGCGACGGCGGACCGGCGGGAGCGCACCGGCACCGCGGCCCCCGGCGACGACGCACGGGACGCGGCGGTCAAGGCCGTCCGCGTGGCCGCCCTCATCCACGCCCACCGGGTGCGCGGGCACTTGGTGGCCGAAACCGACCCGCTCGCCGCCGGACCGGCGGCCGGGCACCCGGAACTGGACCTCGCGGCCTTCGGACTGGGCGACGGGGACCTGGAGTCGGAGTTCGTCGTCGACGGCTTCGCCGGACGGGCCACGATGCGCCTGCGCGAGGTGCTGGACGTCCTGCGCACCGCCTACTGCGGGACGGTGGGCAGCGAGTACATGCACATCCAGGACTTCGGGGAACGCCGCTGGGTCCAGGAACGGGTCGAGGCGCCCCCGCCGCGGCTGGACCGGGCGGGCCAGTTGCAGGTCCTCTACCGGCTGGGCGCGGCGGAGGCGTTCGAGACCTTCCTGCAGACCAAGTACGTCGGCCAGAAGCGGTACTCGCTCGAGGGCGGCGAGTCGGCGGTCGTGCTGCTCGACGCCCTGCTGCTGCGCTGCATCCGCGACGGGGTGGGGGAGGCGGTCATCGGGATGGCGCACCGGGGCCGGCTCAACGTGCTGGCCAACATCGTCGGCAAGTCGTACCGGGACGTCTTCCACGAGTTCGAGGACGCCGCGGACATCCTGTCCGCCCAGGGCTCCGGCGACGTGAAGTACCACCTCGGTGCGGAGGGGACCTACCGTGCCCTGGACGGCCGGTCGATCCCCGTCTCCGTCGTGGCGAACCCCTCGCACCTGGAGATCGTCGGGCCGGTGGCCGAGGGCGTCGTGCGTGCCAAGCAGGACCTGGCCGGCGGCGACCGGGCGGACGGTGACGGGGAGCCGGGCGAAGGGGCCTTCCCCGTCCTGCCGGTCGTCGTCCACGGCGACGCCGCGTTCGCCGGGCAGGGGGTCGTCGCCGAGACGCTGAACATGTCGCAACTGCCGGGCTACCGCACCGGCGGCACGGTGCACGTCGTCATCAACAACCAGCTCGGCTTCACCACCGCGCCCGCCAGCGGCCGTTCCGGCACCTACGCCACCGCTGTGGCGCGGACGGTCGAGGCCCCGGTGTTCCACGTCAACGCGGACGACCCCGAGGCGGTCGTCCGGATCGCGCGCCTGGCCTTCGACTACCGCCAGGCGTTCCACAAGGACGTCGTGATCGACCTGATCTGCTACCGCCGCCACGGGCACAGCGAGGTCGACGACCCGTCCATCACCCAGCCGGCCATGTACGACCGCATCGACGCCCGGCCCTCCGTGCGCAAGCTGTACGCGCAGTCGCTGGTGGAGCGCGGGGACGTCGACGAGTCGCAGGTGGCGGCGGCCCTGCGGGACTACCGGGAGCGGCTGGAGCGGGCGTTCGCCGAGACGCGGGCCCTGCCGGCGCCCGGCTCCGGTGCGACCGCCGGGCCCAGGGGCGTCCCCGGGGAGGACGCCGAGGCTCCCGTGCCGACCGCGATCACCGAGGCGACCGCACGCAGCGTCATCGCGTCCCAGACGGCCCAGCCCCCGGAGTTCACGGTGCACCCGCGCGTGCTGCCGCAGCTCCGCAGGCGCACCACGATGCCGGACGCCGGCACGATCGACTGGGCCACGGCCGAGACGCTGGCGATCGGCTCCCTCCTGTCGGAGGGGGTGCCGGTGCGGCTGTCAGGACAGGACTCCCGGCGCGGCACGTTCGGCCAGCGGCACGCGGTGCTCACCGACCGGCGCACCGGAGCGGAGCACACCCCGCTGAACGGCCTCGGCCCGGGCGCCGCGCGGTTCTCCCCCTACGACTCGATGCTCTCCGAGATGGCCGCCCTGGCCTTCGAGTACGGCTACTCGATGGAGCGGCCCGACGCCCTGGTGCTGTGGGAGGCCCAGTTCGGCGACTTCGCCAACGGCGCGCAGAGCGTCGTCGACGAGTACGTCGCGTCGTCCGAGCAGAAGTGGGGCGAGCGCTCCGGGGTCACGCTGCTGCTGCCGCACGGCCTGGAAGGGCAGGGGCCGGACCACTCCTCGGGCCGGATCGAACGGTTCCTCCAGCTGTGCGCGCAGGGGAACATGACCGTCGCCGTCCCCACGCTGCCCGCCAACTACTTCCACCTGCTCAGGCGTCAGGCACTCGGCGAACGGCGGCGTCCGCTGGTCGTGTTCACCCCGAAGTCGATGCTGCGGCTGAAGGAGGCGACCTCCGCGCTGACGGACTTCACCACGGGCTCCTTCCGTCCCGTCCTGCCGGACGCGGCGGCCGACGGTGCCGGGGTCCGGCGGGTGCTGCTGTGCTCGGGGAAGGTCTTCTACGACCTGGACGCCCACCGGCGGAACACCGGCGTGCAGGACACGGCGATCGTCCGCCTGGAGCGTCCCTATCCGTTCCCGGACGCGGAACTCGGCGCGGAACTCGCCCGGTTCCCCCGTGACGCCGAGGTGCGGTGGGTGCAGGAGGAGGCCGCTAACCAGGGCGCGTGGTCCTTCGTGAGGCCGCACCTCGAGCGGCTGGCCGGGCACGCCGTGGGCTGCGTCAGCCGGCCGCCCGCCTCGGCTCCCGCGGTGGGCTCCGCCCGGCGGCACGCGGCCGAGCAGCGGGAACTCGTGGAGTCGGCGTTCCGCTGACCCCGCGACGGGGCCCGGCGCGCCGGGCTGTGTCGTCACGTGCCCTTCCCCGGCTTTCGGCCGGGGAAGGGCACTGCCTATCCTGTCGCACCGGGGCGGAGCCGTAGCGCAGAGGTAGTCGCGTGCGGTCTCCAGAACCGTGAGGACGCCGGTTCGGTTCCGGCCGGTTCCGCCCTCCCGTCCCCTCCGCTCCTGTGCTCTCCGCTCCGGGACCGGCCGCCGGATGTCACGGTCGGGGTCGCGGCCCTCACCGGCCAGGAGGTCGAGGCTGTGGCGGTCGCTGCACAGGCGCCGGTACGTCACGGCGCCGGGTGCGATCAGTCCGTCAGGGCGTCGCGCCCGGTCGCCGAGGCGACCGCAAGGACCCGCAGTCTCACGTCCGCGACCGCCGGCAGTCGCGTCCGGCGGGCCCCCGGCATGGTGGAGGCAGGGCGCCGGAACGCTGTCGAAGACCCCGTGGTGGCCCCGGGTCACCAGCCGGAGGAGGCGTTCCTCCGGCGGCTCGTGCAGTGTGTCGCTGCGTGATCCCGGGCCGGCCGGACGCCCGGTGTGCCGCCCAGGTCCTGAGCCGGCCGTGGCCCCGCACCACACGTCCGTGCGGGCCGGGGAGAAGGCGCCTTGCACGGCAGATACGGTCGCTGGGCCCGCCCGAGGACGTACGAGCGCCACCGGGGCCGCGCCCGGGCCCGTCCGGCTCAGACTCCGACGGCGGGCGGACCTTCGCCGGCGGGCCAGGACACGCGAAGGGTGCCGGTTCCGGGCCCGAACCAGACGTGCCGACAGTTAATGTGACGTCCCGTCACCGAGGTCCGGATCCGGCCGCTTCCGCGGTGCCCGGGCCGGTCGTGCGGAAGCCGGCCCGGAAGGCGGCGGGGGTCACGCCCAGATGGCGGACGAAGGCCCGGCGGAGCGATTCGGGTGAACCGAAGCCGGTGCGCCGCGCCACGACGGCCATGGGGTCGTCCGCGGTCTCCAGCACCGCCTGGGCGGCCTCCAGCCGTACCTGCTCCACGTACCGGCCGGGACTCGTGCCCACCTCGTCGTAGAAGAGCCTGGTGATGTGACGGACGCTGACGCCCGCCCTGCGGGCCATCGCCGACAGCGAGTGGTTGTCGCCGGGGTTCTCCGCGACCGAGTCCAGGACCTCGCGCAGCATCTCCTGGCGCGGCTGCGGCAGCCGCGAGCGGGCGCTGAACTGGGACTGTCCGCCGGGCCGTTGCATGAAGACGACCATGTCCTTGGCGACCGCCCGGGCGACCTCCGCCCCGTAGTGCTCCTCGACGAGGGCCAGGGACAGGTCGATCCCGGCGGTGACGCCGGCGGAGGTCATCATCTTCCCGTCGCGCACGAAGATGGCGTCCGGGTCGACGCTCACGGCCGGGTAGCGCAGGCCCAGTTCACGGGTCTGCCGCCAGTGGGTCGCCGCCCGCCGGCCGTCGAGGAGGCCGGCCGCGGCCAGCAGGAAGGCGCCCGTGCAGACCGACGCCGTGCAGTGGGCCCCGTCGCTCAGTCCACGTACGACGTCCAGCAGCGCGTCGTCCTTGACCAGGGTCTCCCACTCCGGGCCGCCCGGGACCACCAGGACGTCGCTGGGGTCGCGTACGTCGTCGACGGACAGGTCGGCGCTCAGACGCGTCCCGGCGGCGGTGACCACGTCCGCTCCGTCCTCGGAGACGACCTGCACCCGGTACGGGCCGCCCCAGTCGTTCGCCGACGCGAAGACCTCGATGGGGCCCGTCACATCGAGCAGGCGCACCCCGGGGAAGACGAACACCCTCACCGTGAGCGGACCCGCTCCGGAGCGCTTGTGCACCATGGGACACCTCCCGGTCATGCGCCGCGCGCACCTCGCCCGCCGCGGCTCGTCGCCTGAGCGGGGGGAACCCGGGGCCGCCCCGGCGGCCCGGCCGTTCCCCGGTTTCCACCTCTCATCGTGCGCCCGCCGCCCTCGTCCCGGCCACGACCTGCTTGCTCCCTGCTGGGAGGCGGAACCTCCCAGTCCTCACTCCCGCACCGCCGGCCCGGGGTCCGTCGCGGCGGCCGTCGCCGAGCCGCGGGCGCCCAGCAGCGCGAGGCAGTCCGGCCACAACGGGCCGAGTCGCGCCGCGTCGCCGTACAAGGTGGCGAACAGGACCCGGCCCTCCACCTGGGCCAGCAGGGACCGGGCCGCCTCGCGCGGGTCCGCGACGCTCACCTCGCCCCGCACCCGCGCCTCCTCGACGACCGACCCGACCATGCCGACCTGGGCTTCGCAGATCTCCCGCAGGCGTTCCCGGACGGCCGCGGTCTGTCCGCCCGCCTCCGCCGCGAAGCCGGCGAACACGCGGACCGGGACCGCTCCGCAGTCCCGTCGCGCGTCGCGCCGCCGGACCCCCGCCGCCTCGAACAGGGCCCGCAGACGCGGCAACGGCTCGGCGCCGGGCCCGAGGAGACGGAGCCAGGTGCGCCGTTGCGCGTTCCAGTGCTCGTCCACGACGCTGAGCGCGAGCGCCTCCTTGGAGGCGAAGAAGTAGTGGAAGCTGCCCCTGGGCACTCCGGCGGCCCTGCAGACCTCCGCCAGGCCCACCGCCGCGTAGCCGCGCTGGTCGAACAACGCGTGGGCTGCGCGCAGAATCCGCTCCCCGGCACCACCGGCATGTTCCATGACGTCGACCATACGACCGGTCGCCTACCTCTTCGGCGGTCACGTCCACATCCGAGGGCCCGATGTCCTCCGATGCCGCGACGGGCCTCGCCCGTACGCGCGTTGCCCCTCACGGACGGGACGACGGAGACGAAGGGACGGACCGCACATGGACCCGGCAGGACCACGCACGACCCCGACGCAGGACACCGACGGCTTCCGGCCGGAACTGGTCGTCATCCCCTGCGGCTCCCGCAAGCTGGACCACCGGGCCAGGGCGGCCGACCTGTACACCGGCAGCTACCACCGGGCGTGCCGGAGGGCCGCCGAGGCGCTGCGCCCCGACCGGCTCCTGATCCTCTCCGCGCGCTACGGCCTGCTCGACCTCGACGACGAGATCGACCCGTACGACACCCCGCACGGGCATGCCGACGCGGTGACCGCCGCGCTCCTGCGCACCCAGGCGGAGGGCCTCCGGATCACCGACGCCGACCCGGTGCTCGCCCTCGGCGGTGCCCGTCACGTCGCCCTCGCGAAGGCCGTGTGGCCGCACGCCCAGACCCCGTTGGACGGGACGCGCGGCATGGGTGAGCAGTTCGCCCGGCTCGCGGCGATGGCCCGCCTGGCGGGTACGCCGTCCCCCGCCACGGCGAAGGGACGCGACGCGCGACGGGCCGCGGCACGGCGCCGCCTCACCCCCTGACCGGGTCGCCGCGGCCCGCACGGACGCGGGGTCGCGGGGTCGCGGGGCCGGACCGGTCTCCTCAGGCCGCCCTCGGATCGTCCTTCGGGTCGACGTACTCCAGGGAGATCGGGCCGATCGCCGTGACCTGCGTGATGTACTGCCCGGACTTCGCCCAGTGGAAGTGGGGGGTACCGCCCGGCAGCACGATGCCCGCCCCGGGTGGGTACGCCAGCAGCCGGTCCTCGTCGAAGGTCTCTCCGAGCCCGATGTAGAAGACGCCCGAGATGACCGTGTACACCCGGTCCTCTTCGTGCCGGTGCGGCATCAGCCTCTCGCCGGAGGGCAGTTTGACGCGGACCACGTAGGGCGCGGGCTCGGCGGGGTTCCCCACGACGACGGCGAGACGGGCCGCCGGCGGGAACGCCGGGAAGGTCCGCCACTCGACGTCCTGCGGCAGGAACGACCGGAACAGCTCCTGGCCCGGCTGGTGGGTGACCATGGTCGGGACCTCCGTCCGCGAGGCTCTGGCTCGGCCCGCCCCGCTTCCCATGGTGCCCGCGGCCCACCCGGGGCTGCCATCCGGCCCCCCGGGGGACACGGCGCCGCCCGCCTTTGGGCCATCGGGACCGGAGCGGCGCGCCACGCGAGCGGGCGGGCGCGTTTCCGTGGCCGCCGGTGCCATCCTGCCGACGTCGCCGGCCGACGTCGCCCACACAGGAGCCCCCATGCCAGGACCCCCCACCCGTGTCGTCGCCGACCCCGCCCCGCTGGGTCTGGCCGCCTTCGGGGTGACGACGTTGATGCTCGGCCTGTTCAACGCCGGGGTCCGGCCGGAGCTGGCCGCCGCGGTCCTTCCGACGGCGTTCCTGTGCGGCGGTGTCGTCCAGCTGGTGGCCGGGGTCTTCGAGCTCAAGCAGGGGGGAACCTTCGGCGGCACGGCGTTCTCCCTCTTCGGGGCGTTCTGGATGTCCTACGCCGTGTACGCCCACGTCATCGAACCCACGCTGCCGCCCGACGACGCGCACATCGCCACGGGGGTGTTCGCCCTCCCCTGGGCGGTCGTGGCGGCCTACCTGACCGTGGCGACCCTGCGGACCACCGGCGTGCTCCTCGCCGTCTTCGTGAGTGCCACGACGACGCTCATCGTGCTGTCCGTCGCCGAGTTCGCGGACTCCGACCCCGCGCGGCGGGCCGGCGGGGCCACCGGCCTCGTCAGCGCGGCGCTCGCCCTGTACGGATCCTTCGCCGGCGTGATCAACACGACGTGGGGACGGCATCTGATCCCGACCTTCCCCGACCCGGGGAAGCGCCTCGCCCGCCTCGGGCGCCGGCGGAACCGCCCCGTGTCCCTCACGTCCTCCACCGGCGAACGGGAGACCTCCCTCGCCGAGGCCCGGCAGGAGCGATGACGCGGGACCGTACCGGCGGCCTGCGACCCGGCTAGACCGGCCAGGCCGGCCAGGAGACGCCCGTCAGCTGCTGCGAGCGCTCCCACAGGCGGCGGCCGAGTTCCGGATCGCGGGCCGCTCCCGACAGCCGTACGGGAACGGGGTGCCCGGACCGTCCGCCCCGGCCGTCGGGGCCGATGTAGGAGCCGCCGGGGAGACCGGGCTCGGTCGCCGCGAAGAGCTGGGGCAGCGCTCCCATCTCCGGGCTCTGCGCGAAGAGCCGGCCGGAGACGCGCATGGCGATCCCCGTGAGCCCGGTGCCCTTGCCCTGCATCGGCGTGTTGCTGTAGCCGGGATGCGCGAGAACGCTGGTGATGGGCACCGCCGACGACTGCTCGCGCCGGGCGAGCTCCGCCCCGAAGACGGCGTTGGCCAGCTTGGACGCCGAGTAGCCGGCGAGCGGCGTGTAGGTGCGGGACCACGCGACGTCGTCCAGGTCGAGTTCGGCCTTCTCGTGCAGGTACGAGGTCACCGTGACGACCCTCGGCGCGGCCGACCGGCGCAGCGCCGGTTCCAGCAGGGCCGTCAGCGCGAAGTGGCCGAGGTGGTTCGCGGCGAGGTGCCGCTCCGCGCCCTGCGGCGTCACGGAGTGCCCGACCATGGAGATGCCCGCGTTGTTGACGAGGACGTCGACGGACTCCTCCGCGCCGATCTCCTCCGCCGCCCGGCGGATCGAGTCCGGGTCCAGCAGATCGAGCCGGCGCACCTCCACGTCGGCGCCGGGGTACGTTCCGCGCAGCGTGGACGCCACCGCCTCACCCCGCGCCGCGTCACGGACGGCGAGCAGCACCCGGCCGCCGTGCGCGACGAGTTCGCGCGCCGTCACCAGACCGAGGCCGCTGGTGGCCCCCGTCACGACGAAGGTGCGGCCGTCCTGTGCGGCCATCCGGTCGGCGGTCCACCCGCGACCCTTTTTGCCCATGTTCGTTGCTGGAACCGCCGACATCTCCGGATACCGCCTTCTCGTTGACACGTCCCGCCGAAGGCCCGCAGCGGCGGGCCCCGGGCCGTGCACGAAGCTAGACCTTGCCATTAATGTGAAGGTCAAGCGATGACGGCGGGACACGCCGTCCGCAGGGACGTCCGGAGAAGGAGAGCGCTGTGAAGATCGGGGAACTGGCCGCGAAGACGGGTGTCGCGACGCGGCTGCTCCGCTACTACGAAGAGGTCGGCATCCTGCACCCGTTCCGGAGCCCGAACGGGTACCGCAGTTACGGCGAACCCGCCATCGACCGCGTGCTGCAGATCCGCGAACTGCTCGAGGCCGGTCTCACGACCGACATGATCCGCGAGGTCCTGCCCTGCCTCGAGGCCACGAAGGAAGAATCGGACATCACGGAGTGCCCGGCGGCGGCGGACCTGGACGGGCTGCGCCAGCAGCTCAGCAGCATCGAACGGCGGATCGACGTGCTGCAGCGCAACCGCGACGCGATCAAGAGGTTCCTGCGGGCCTGGGACGTCGCCCGGCCCACAGGCGACTGACCCGCGCCGGCCTCCTTGCGGGCCCGTACGGCGAGCGGGCCGGCACGGGGCACAGGGGGCACGAGGCGCGCGGGGCCGGCGGACGACGGGGGGCCCGGGCCGGTGGCGGGCCCCCGAGGGGCGCGCGGCCCCGGGCGGGGCCGAGGGCGGCACGCGATCGGCGTACCGCCCTCGGCACGATTGCGCGCGGCTGCCGTCGCCGGGTGCGACGACGGCGGCCACGTCCGTGCCGCGGCGGTCAGCCGCGGACGATGTTCTCCGCCTGGGGGCCCTTCTGCCCCTGCGTCACGTCGAAGGTGACGTGCTCACCCTCCACGAGCTCGCGGTAGCCGTTGCCGGAGACGTTGGAGTAGTGGGCGAACACATCAGGACCGCCCCCGTCCTGTGCGATGAAGCCGAAGCCCTTCTCCGAGTTGAACCACTTCACGACGCCAGATGCCACTGTGTTCGTTCCTCACATGCTGCTGATGCGCCGCACCCCGTGGTGCGCCGCCGGACCCCGTTGCTGGGCCCTGGCCTTGCTTACCGGATGAGCCGCCTCTCGCGCCACCGATTACGGGCGTGTCCAGCATCTCTCCGGTACGACCTCCGCTGCCCGGGGGCCCGGTCGGGTGGCCGGAACGGCCTCGCGGGGCACCGTTCGCGGCATTCGTCCGGACGTATCCGAAAGCCGCCGCCGACGTCGGCCCCGTTCGTGCCCGCGTGCGCGTCACGAGGTCCCGGCGGAGTCCGGCCGGCGGCCGGCCCTCGTCATCCGGACGTGTCCCCGAGGGCCGCGGCGCGCAGGGCGGCGGCGAGGCGGGCGACGGGTTCGGCCGGCGGCCGGGGAAGCCGGGCCAGGACGAGGCGCCGGTGCTCCTGCGGGCCGCCGCGCACGGGCAGGACGCGTACTCCGGGCGGCGCGGCCGGGGCCAGCGCTGACGGTACGGTCGTCAGCCCGCACCCGCCGGCCACGAGGTGGAGTTTCGCCAGCCAGTCACGGGCGGTGTGGACGATCTCGGGCCGTTCGTCCAGACCCGGCCACACACCCAGGAGCCGGTCCGAGCCGGACGACGAACCGGCGATCCACTGCTGCCCGCGCAGGTCCTCGACGTCGACGAAATCGCCCCGGGCCAGGGGGTGTCCGGCCGGCACGGCGACGCAGAGTGCACGCTCCGAGAGCGTCCGCAGCACCAGTGGGGGCGACTCGTCGTCGGGTGCGCGGAAGGGCGGGGCCGAGGACAACAGGGCCAGGTCGATGCTGCCGGCCCGCAGGGCGCGCGCCAGCGCCGCCGTCCCGCCCTCGCGGCTGATGACGCGCACACCGGGCGCCTCGCGCCGCAGGGCGGCGAGGGCCTGCGGGACCACCGTCGTACCGGTGGTGGGCACCCAGCCCAGACGCACGGTGCCGCCCTGCGGGGGCAGGCCGGAGAGGTCGCGCGCGGCCGCGTCGATCTCGTCGAGCACGACGGTCGCACGGCGCATGACGAGCCGCCCGGCCTCGGTCAACCGCACGCCGCCGGGCCGTCGTTCCAGCAGTTCCGCGCCCGCGGTGCGTTCGATCGAGGCGATCTGCCGGGAGACCGCCGACTGCGTGTACCCCAGCGCGGCCGCCGCCGCGGTGAACGTCCCCTGCTCGGCCACCGCCCGCAAGACGCGCAGGGAGGTCAGCGACACATCGGTGAAGTCCATGACGTCCACGGATACCACGTGTGCGGGACGTGCCGGCCCGGGGCGGGTCGCCGGGCCCGGAGCGGCGTCCACCGGCGGTCGGTCATGCCGTCCCGGCGTACCGCTCCCGCGCGCCGGCTTCCTCGCCGGCGGCGCGCACGGCGGCGAGCGGTGGGCCACACCACGGAGGGTGCGCGCCTCGCGGAGCGCGTCGCCGCGGACGGCGTCCGGGTTGGGGTCACCCGGCGCCGGCGGGGCGGTGTCACGCCTGGCCGGCAACCGGCCGGGCGCGATCCATCTCGTCGTCGGCGATCCGGTTCCCGTGGAAGCCGAAGGGCACGCGCCGGGGCGGGTGCGCCCCGCCACCGGCGCGGCGGTGCCGGATCCGCGCCGCTCATCGTGCCGCGTTCCCGTCCGTGCCGTCCCGCCCCGGGCCGGCGGGCCCGAGGGGTTGTTCGGACCAGACCGTCTTCCCGCCCTTCCCGTAGCGGGCGCCCCACCGCTCGGCGAGCTGGGCGATCATGAACAGGCCGCGGCCGCCCTCGTCGGTCGTCCGGGCGTGCCGCATGTGCGGGGAGGTGCTGCTGCCGTCGAAGACCTCGCAGATGAGCGTGCGGTCACGGATGAGCCGGAGCGTGACGGGGTCCGCGCCGTAGCGGATGGCGTTGGTGACCAGCTCGCTGACGACCAGCTCGGTGGTGAAGCTGTGCTCCTCCAGCCCCCAGGCGGCCAGTTGCCGGACCGCCTCGGACCGGGCGGACGCGACGGCCGCGGGGTCGTGGGGGATGTCCCAGGACGCGACGCGCCCCTCCCCCAGGCCGCCCGTCCGTGCCAGGAGCAGCGCGACGTCGTCCGCGGGCGTGCCGTCGGCCAGGCCCACGACGGCGGCCTCGCACAGTTCCTCCAGAGGGGCCCAGGGCGCCGCGAGGGCGTCGACCAGGTGCCGGAGCCCGCGGTCCGTGTCGAGCGAGCGGCTGTGGATCAGGCCGTCGGTGTAGAGCGCGAGGACGCTGCCCTCCGGCAGCGGGACGCAGAGGGCCTCGAAGGGCAGGCCACCGAGCCCGAGGGGCGGGCCGCTGGGAAGGTCGAGGAGCCGGGCGTCGCCGTCCGGGGTGACGAGCACGGGCGCCGGGTGCCCGGCGCGGGCGAGCGTGCAGTGCCGGGAGACCGGGTCGTAGACGGCGTAGAGGCAGCTCGCCCCCAGGACGCCGGACGGATCGGCGGCCCCCAGGGCGATCCGGCTGACGACGTCGTCCAGGTGGGCGAGCACCTCGTCGGGGGCGAGGTCGATGTCCGCGAGGGTCTGCACGGCGGCACGCAGGCGTCCCATGGTGGCGGCGGCGTGGATGCCGTGTCCGACGACGTCGCCGACGACGAGGGCGACCCGGGCCCCGGACAGTGGCAGGACGTCGAACCAGTCGCCGCCGACGCCGGCCTCCGTGTCGGCGGGCAGGTAGCGGTAGGCCGCCTCGACGGCGTTCTGCGCCGGCAGGTCCACCGGGAGCAGGCTGCACTGCAGGGTCAGTGCCGCGGCGTGCTCGTGGGTGTAGCGGCGGGCGTTGTCGATGCAGACCGCGGCGTGCGCGGTGAGTTCCTCGGCGATGTCCAGGTCCCCGGGCCGGAAGGGACCGGAGTCCCGGGAGCGTGCGAAGGTGGCCGCTCCCAGCGTGGTGCCGCGCGAGCGGATGGGCACGGTCATCCGGGAGTGGACGCCGAGGCGGCGCTCGTGGACCCCGCGCACCGGGTCGTCGGCGTCGCGCCGGTGGTCGCCCGGGTCCACATGGGAGACGAGCGACGGAAGGCCGCTGGACATCGCACGCGCGGTGGGCGACCGCGGGGGGCACGGGCAGGGCCCGCCCCGCGGGACGGGCGGCGGGACGTCGCCGCGGGTGGAGCGGTAGCCGGCCGAGCGCAGGCTCGCCGCGGCGGCGTCGGCCGGTCCCGGCGGCGGCTCCTCACCGCGGAGCACCATCGCGAGGAGGTCGACGGTGACGTGGTCGGCGAGGCCGGGGACGGCGGCGTCCGCCAACTCCTGCGCGGCGGAGGCGACGTCGAGCGTGTTGCCCATGTGCTTGCGGGCCTCGTTCAGCAGCGTGAGCTTCTGCTGGGCGCGGTGGTGGTCGGTGGTGGACAGGACGATGTAGCAGACGCCGAGCGCCCGCCCGTCCTCGGCCTCCAGCCGGAAGCACGAGGTGGAGTAGGCCACTTGGTCCGGGTCCGCCAGGACGCGTCCGAAGTGCTTGCGGCCCGAGGAGGCGATCCCGGTCTCCAGGACCCGGCAGATCTCGGCCTGGGTGCGCGCCATGTCCAGTCCGGGCAGGACCTCGGCCGGGTGGCGGCCGAGGAACCGCTCCCGGGGAACGCCGCACATCTCCTGCATGGCGTCGTTCACCCAGGTGAAGCGCAGTTCGGTGTCGAGTACGGCCATGCCCACCGGCGCGGTGGAGGTGATCCCCTCCAGCAGGGAGCGGCTGGCGCGGGCCCACCAGGTGCGGGCGGTGTCGGCCGCGAGGATCACACGCACGGCCGGCCCGCCCGGGGCGGGGACGGGCAGGATCTCGACCTCCAGGTCGAGGCGGCGGCCGTCCCCGCGGCGTACGACCTGCCGGCCCTGCCATCCGCGCTCCGCTCCGAGCCGGCCGGCGAGACCGGGGGCTCCGGCCTCGGGCGCCCCGGTTTCGACGGCTCCGGTTTCGACGGCTCCGCCCTCGGAAGCTCCCGTGCCCGAGGCAGGGAGGACGTCCGCCAGGGGCCTGCCCACCGCCTCGCGGGCCGGGCAGCCGAGGAGGGCCGCCGCCCCGTCGTCCCATCCGCGGACGACCGCGGCGTCGTCGACCACGATCACGGCCGTCGCCGGACCCAGGGGGGTACCTGCCGCCGTGGAGGGACCTCTCGTGGGAGCACCCATGCCGGCCATCCCTTGCAGCTGTGTCCCGGGTCGGACGCACCGCTCCCATCCGGATACCGGGCTCTTTCCACCCTAACCGGGGCAGGTCTCCCCGACCGGCGCCCCCACCGGTCCCGTCGCCCGGCCACGGCCGCCGCCACCTGCGCGCTTGCTTGTCCTCGGGTGAGGACTTACCGTTGTCCTCAGCTGAGGACATCCCGTCCCCGCTGCTCACAGCGGCAGAAAGGCCGGCTTCGCCATGCCCATCCCCGTACGCCACCTCGGTCCCGACGAACTCGCCGTCGGCGCCGTGGGTTACGGCGCCATGAGCTACGCAAACCCCTACGGGCAGTCCGGCTACGACCCCGAGCGGTCCGCCCGGGAGATCGTCGACCGCGCGCTGGACGCCGGGGTCACCCTCTTCGACACCGCCGAGGGCTACGGCGACAGCGAGGAGATCCTCGGCCGCGCGACGGCCGGGCGCCGCGACCGGCTCGTGCTCGCCACCAAGTTCGGCATCGTCTCGGGTCCCTTCGGCGGGTCCGAGGCCCGGATGGACGGCAGCCGCGGCTACATCCGCAAGGCCGTCGAGCGCTCCCTGAAGCGACTGGGCACCGACCGCATCGACCTCTACTACCAGCACCGCGTCGACCCCCGGACACCGATCGAGGAGACGGTCGGTGCGATGGCCGAACTCGTCGCGGAGGGCAAGGTCCTCCACCTGGGCCTCTCCGAGGCCGCGCCGGACACCCTGCGCCGTGCCGCCGCCGTGCACCCGATCACGGCGCTGCAGACCGAATGGTCGCTGTGGGAGCGCGGGATCGAGTCCGAGATCCTTCCGGTGTGCCGGGAACTCGGCATCAGCGTCGTCCCGTACAGCCCGCTGGGACGCGGCGCGCTCACCGGCACCCTCACCTCGCGCGAGGAACTGCCGGAGAACGACCACCGCCGCGCCCTGCCCTGGTACTCGGAGGCGAACTTCGACCGCAACATGCGGACGGTGCGGGCCGTACGCGACATCGCCGAGCAGCACGAGGCGACCCCCGGGCAGGTGGCCCTCGCCTGGCTGCTGGCCAAGGCCCCGGACGTCACCCCCATCCCGGGCACCCGCCGGGCGGCCTTCCTGGCCGAGAACGCCGCCGCGGCCGAACTCGTCCTGACCACGGAGCAGCTCGCCGCCCTCGACGCCCTCACCGTCACGGGCGACCGGGAGCAGGCCTCGGCGATGGCCGCGGCCAACTGGTTCGACGGCGTCACGCCGCCCCTGCCGGCCTGACCGTCCGGCCGCGGGGGCCCGGTGCGCGCCGCGTCCTCCCGTGGCCGACCCGGACTCCCGTGGCCGGCCCGGATCCCGGGAACGGCCGGGCCGGTCATGAGGCGCACGCACAGGGGCGGTGCGCGTTCCTCATTGGACGCGTCAACCACGGGAATTTACCGTGGTCACGAGGGCCCCCGTCCGGGCCGGGGGGGCCCCTTGCCCCTGCGAAGGAGTACGTCCATGGCCGACAGCGCCACCGCCGGGGACCCGCGTGCCGCGGACGAGGTGTTCGACCACGTGATCGTGGGAGGAGGCGCCGCCGGAAGCGTGCTCGCGGCACGCCTCAGCGAGGAACCGCCGGTGCGCGTATTGCTGCTGGAGGCCGGGCCGGCGGACACCGACGCGCGCATCGCGCCGCCGCACGGCCTGTTCCAGGGGCTGCTGCGCGGGGAACTCGACTGGAGCTACGACACCGTGCCCCAGCCCGGGCTCGGCGGCCGCGGTGTCCCCCTCTCGGCGGGGCGCGTCCTGGGCGGCGGCGGTTCCATCAACTACCAGGCCTGGTACCGGGGTCACCGCTCGGACTACGACGGCTGGGCCGGGCAGGGGATGAAGGGCTGGAGCTACGAGGAGGTCCTGCCCGCCTTCCGCCGCAGCGAGGACCACGAACCGGGGGCTTCGCGCCTGCACGGCGTCGGGGGCCCGATCCCGGTCACCACGCCGAAGGACGTCACCCCGCTGTCGGCGGCGTTCGTCGCCGCCGGCGTCGAGTACGGCCTGCCGCTCAACCGGGACTTCAACGGTGCCGAACTCGACGGCGTCGGGCCGCTGTACAGCAACGTCCGGGACGGCGAACGGTACAGCTCGGCCCGCGGCCACCTGCGTCCCGCCATGGGCCGCCCCAACCTGACCGTCCGCACAGGCGCGTTCGCGCGCCGCGTGCTGCTCGACGGCACGCGCGCGACCGGCGTCGAATACACCGACGCCGCGGGCACGCACCGTGCCCGCGGCCGCTCCGTGATCCTGTCGGCGGGGGCGGTGCGCTCCCCGCAGTTGCTGATGCTGTCGGGCATCGGCCCGGCCGCCCACCTGGCCGCGTGGGACATCCCCGTGGTGCAGGACCTGCCGGGGGTGGGAGCCGGCCTCCAGGACCATCCCTCGGCCCTGGTCGGCCGGCCCGTGGTGCGCGGCTCCACGTGGCTCGACGCCCACAGCGAGGAGAACCGGGCCCTGTACGCCGCACGTCGCCGGGGACCGCCGGCCTCCATCGGCCAGGCCGGCGCCTTCCTGCGCTGCGGCGGCGCCGCCGAGGCCCCGGACACCGAGCTCACCCCGATGCTGATCGACCTGCTCGGCAACAGGGCGCCCGGGTTCTCCTGCCTGGTCACGCTGCTGGCCCCGGAGAGCCGCGGCACCGTGCGGCTCGCCTCCACCGACCCGGCGGCGGCGCCGCTCATCGACCCGCGGTACTACGCCGCGGCCGCGGAGCGGGAACTGATCGTGGCCGGACTGCGCAGCACCCTGGAGCTGTGCGACAGCCCGATCACGCGCGCCCTCATCGGCCCCGCCTCGTACCCCACCGCCAGGGACGACGCCTCCCTGCTGCGGTCCGCCCGTGAGTCCACGGTCTCCATCAACCACCCCGCGGGCACCTGCCGGGCGGGCGACGACGAGCAGTCGGTCGTCGACCCCGGGCTGCGGGTGCACGGCATCTGAACCCCGCACACCCCGACCGCCGCGAGCGGCACCCCTGACGCCCCTTCACGAAGGAAGAGTCCACCCATGCCCGCCATCACCACCCCCTTCGGCTTCTCGAGCACGGCCGCGGACGTCGTACGCGGCGTCGACCTCACCGGCCGCCGCACGCTCGTGACCGGTGCGTCGTCCGGCCTCGGCGCGGAAACGGCCCGGGCGCTGGCCTCGGCCGGTGCGGAGGTCGTCCTCGCGGTCCGCGACACGGCCGCGGGCGAGCACGTCGCCCGGCGCATCGCCGAGGGCACCGGGAACCGCGGTCTGAGCGTGACCCACCTCGACCTCGCCGACCCGGCGTCCGTCGCCGCCCTCACCGCGGCGTGGCGTGGCCCGCTGGACATCCTGGTCAACAACGCGGGCGTCATGGCGAGCCCGGAGCGCCGCACCGAACACGGCTGGGAGTGGCAGTTCGCCACCAACCACCTGGGGCACTTCGCCCTGACGACCGGTCTGCACGAGGCGCTCGCCGCCGCCGGGGACGCCCGGGTCGTGGCGGTCAGCTCCAGCGGCCACCAGTTGTCCCCCGTCGTCTGGGACGACGTGCACTTCGCCTTCCGCCGCTACGACCCGTGGCTCGCGTACGGGCAGTCCAAGACCGCCAACGTCCTGTTCGCGGTGGAGGCCACCCGCCGCTGGGCCGACGACGGCATCACCGCGAACGCCGTGATGCCCGGCGCCATCCGCACCAATCTGCAGCGGCACATCGCGGACGCCGGCAGCAGGGTTCCCGCCGAGCTCATGAAGACCGTCGAGCAGGGCGCCGCCACGTCGGTCCTCGTCGCGGTGTCGCCGTTGCTGAAGGGCGTCGGCGGCCGCTACTTCGCCGACTGCGGCGAGGCCGCGGTCCTCGACCGCCGGGGCGCCCCGCTGCAGGGCGTCGCCCGCTACGCCGTCGACCCCGACAACGCGCGGCGTCTGTGGACGCTCTCGGAGCGGATGATCGCGAACGCCGGCCGGTGAGGCCCCGCCGCCGACGGGGCCCGCCGCGTACGGGATCCGGCTACCCCCGGTCCGCGGACGCCCCGGGTGCGACGGCGACGGCGTCGAGGGCCCGGTGGAGCAGCGGGATCAGCTCCTCGGCCTCCGGCTGGTTGAGCTGGGTGTTGCCCAGGACCAGGCGCGTGAGCAGGACGCCGGAGCAGATCGCGACCAGGAGCGCCGCGCGGCCCGCGGTCCGTTCGCCGGGCAGCGCGTCGGCGAGCAACTGCTGGTAGTTCCGCTCGATGCCGTCCCTCATGATCTCCACCGCCCGCGGGTTCGTCGCGGACCGCAGCGTCAGCAGCAGCCCTTCCAGGGCGGACTCGTCGGATTCGAGCAGGAGCGCGCGGGCCGCGTCCGCGTTCAGCTCGGGCGTCATCATCAGCGTCTTCTGGTAGGCCAGGGCGACGACTTCCGCGAACAGCTGCTCCTTGGAGCCGAAGTAGCGGCCGATCAGCCGGGGGTCCACACCCACGGCCCCGGCGATCTCCCGTACCCCCGCGCCGTCGTAGCCGTGCTCGACGAACAGCCGCCGGGCGGACTGGAGGATCGCCGCCTTCGTGGCGGCGGCGTCCCTGCGTCGCGTGGTGGCCGGCCGGGCGCCGTCGTCGTGCTGCATGCGCACCAGGATACGGAGTGCGCGGGTGGGCGCCGCGCCCGTGCGTCCACCCGTCGCGTGCGGCCGGCGGCGTCAGCGGCTCGGACGCGGCCGTGCGCTCACGGGCTCCCCTTCGCGCCGCTGTCACAAACCCGTGGGCCGTCCGGTCTCCCCGTATGCAGGTCGTCCCGGGGCCGGAAGTCCGTGCCGGTACCCGGGCGGCCCGCACCCCGGCAAGGGGGCCCTCGGTTTCGCGTCCCCGCGGGCACGGTGACCCTCGTCAGAGCCGCCGGACGCCTGCCCCACGGCGGTGGGGCGGGCGCTCGGTCCTGGTCCCCCCGTTCCGGTGACCGCAAATCGGTTTGCCGCCGGGCGTCCGGGCCGGATAGGAAGCTCGCATGCTACGAGGCAGCAAGGTCGGGCTGAGGGCCCGGCACGAGGAAGACATCCCGATCCTGCGGACCGAGCTCTACGAGGACGTGGCGGGCGCCTCGCGGGCCGAGGGCGGGCCGTGGCGGCCGGTCACCCCCGGCTCCAAGGATCCACGGCTCGTGGTGGACGACGACGATCACCGGCGCGTCCCGTTCTCCGTGGTGGAACTGGAGGGCGGCACGCTGGTCGGCACCGCGGCGCTCTGGGGCATCGACACCCACAACCGGTCCGCGCACGTCGGGCTGGGGCTGCTGCCGTCCTCGCGCGGCAAGGGTTACGGCACCGACGTCGTCGCGGTGCTGTGCGACTACGGGTTCGTCGTGCGCGGGCTGCACCGGCTGCAGATCGAGACGCTGTCGGACAACCTCCCGATGCTGCGCTCCGCCGAGCGCAACGGCTTCGTGCGCGAGGGCACGCTGCGGTCCGCCGCCTGGGTGATGGGCGAGTTCCTGGACGAGGTGCTGCTGGGCCTCCTCGCCCGGGACTGGAAGCAGGGCTCAGGGGCCTAGGTTCCGCCCGGCCGTCGGGCGCGGGCGGCCGGTCGTCGGTCCGGTCGCGGGGAGCGCGGACGCCGGCAGCACGAGCTCCGGGGCAAGTCGCAGTTGGGGGCGGGCGCGAGGGTCCGCCGCGGGTGCCTCCCGGTGGCTCCCGGCCATCTGTGCGAAGAGCAGGTCGACCGCCGCCTCGCCCATCTCCCGGTACGGGACGCGGACGGCCGTGACGGGCGCCCCGGCCAGCGGCGCCAGTGCGGTGGCGTCGTAGCCGACGACCGGGACGTCCAGGGCGTCCGGGGCTCCCTGCCCGGCGGCGAGGGCCCGGGCGGCGCCGACCGCCAGGCCGCCGTTGGTGCACAGGAGACCGTCCGGGCGCTCCTGCGGGGGCCGTCGGGCGATGGCCTCGGCACAGGCGATCCCCGCGGTCAGGGGCGCGCCGGCCGCGCGGATGACCTCCAGGGCGACACCCGGTGCGGCGCCCAGGGCGGCCACGGCACCGCGCAGTTGATCCTGGGACTGCCAGGCGTCGAGATCGTCCGAGACGAAACCGAGGCGCCTGCGCCCCTGCCCGATGAGGTGCCGCACGGCGAGGCGGCCCGCGAGGGCGTGGTCCGCGGAGACGGACGGCTGGGTGGGCGATGTCGCGGGCCGTGCGATGACCACGCTGGGAATGCCGTGGGCGCGGATCCTGGCGAGTTCGGGTTCGACGTCTGCGACGGGGGCGATGACGATACCGGCCACCCGTTGCTGTTCGAACAGCCGGAGATAGGACCGCTCGCGGTCCTCGGAACCCGCGGTCGCGATGAGGAGGTGCATGTTCTCCTGCGCGATCCGCTGCTCGACGGCGCGCATCGTCTCGGACGCCCCCGCGCCGACGGGGTCGGCGGTGAGGTATCCGATCACGGGGTTCGTACCCGTGCGCAGCATGCGGGCCGCGTTGTTGGGGACAAATCCGAGCGCTTCCACCGCGCGGTGGACCCGCTCGAGGGTCGCGGTCGTCAACTTGCCCGGGTGGTGGAAGTAGTTGGAGACCGTGGAGGCGGACACGCCTGCCGCGGCGGCCACATCACGGATGGTCGTCTGGCTCAGCCGGTCCTCCCGGGTCTTCGGGGCGGCGGTCCGCCGTCGTCGGGGCGTGGTGGGCGGGGGGACGTCCGGGGCCGCGGCCGGAACCACCCGGGGGTCGCCGCCCTCGTGCGGTTCCGGCCGTGCGCTGTCCGGCCGTCGGCGTTCGCCGGCCGGAGTGCGGGAGCGCTACCCGGCCGGGTGCACGTCCCGGGCCACGAAGACGTACGTGCCGGAGGGCACGTCGTAGACCGCGCGGTCGCCCTCGACGCGCCGGAAGGTCGCGCCCTTCGGGACGTCGTGCGGCGTGCGGCCGCCCGTGGGGACCCGGACCTCGGCGGTGGTGTTCGGCGGCACCTCGACCTCCAGCCGGAAGGTGCCCTTCTTCAGGGACCAAGCGGACGCCACCTGCCCCTGGGGGGTCCGGTAGCCGCCCTCGACGTGGGTGAGGTCCCCGACGACGCGCGGGTCGATGACCAGGTTCCGGTAGCCCGCCGTGCCGCGGGCCTGTCGGATGCCGGCGAGGCCGCTGTGGAACCACTCCTCTATCTGCAGCAGGATCATGTGGTTCTTGGAGTTGCCCATGTCCCACTGCTCGGGGTGGGTGGTGAGCCCCTGCGGGTTCGCCGTGGTCGGGGCCATGAAGTACCCGTAGCTCGGCCGGGTGTCCTCCTGCAGCACGTCCCACAGGACGTCGTCGCGGCCCCCCTCCGTCAGGGCGCGGACGATCGGGGCGAGGCCGATGGTGCCGCCGCTGAGGTGCGGTCCGCCGCCGAACGGCTGGAAGGCGTGGATCAGTTCGACCAGCGCGTCCAGTACCCGTTGCCGTTCGCCCTCGGGGACCAGGCCTTCGTCGAGGGCGAGGGCCTGGGCGGCCTGGGTGGCACCGGTGGTGCCCGCGTCGCCCTGGGCGGTGTAGCGGCCGAGGGTCGTGTTGTAGAAGGCGTCGTTGAACGCGGTCTTGATGTTGGCGGCGAGGCTCCGGTACTCGGCGGCGTCGGCGTGACGGCCGAGGATGCCGGCCATCTTGGCCATGCGGTCGGCGATCTGGTGGTAGCCCCACGTTCCGGTGATGCGGCCCGAGGTGTTCTCGGCGCCGATCCAGTCGGCGAGGGCGGCGTCGACGATGCAGGCGTCGGCGCCCGTGCCCGCCTTCCGCGTCCTGATGTAGGTCATGAACGCCTGCATCTGCGGGTAGTACCGCGCCATGGTCTGGGTGTCGCCGTAGACCTCGTGGAGGAACCACGGCACCAGGATGATCCCGTTGCCCCAGTTGATCTCGTCGCCGAACCGGCCGGTGTAGCCCCAGTCGTACACGGGTGCCTTGAGGGCGACGTTGCCGATGTTGTCGCCCGCCTTGGACTGGCCCTCGGCCAGGTGGCGCTGCATGGTGCGCAGGTACGCGTCGTAGCCGAAGTTGCGGTGCAGGGAGCCGAAGGGCTGGAGGTAGTCCGCGGGATAGGCCAGCTTCTCCCGGCCGGGGCAGTCGGTGAAGGTGGACATCATGTTGCTCATGATCGAGTACCGCGACATGCGGTGGATGCGGTTGATGCGGTCGTTGGAGGTCGTGACGGTGCCGGCGGTGGCGGTGGCCGCGTGGAGTTGCAGACCGGTGACGGTCCCGGCGGTGGGTGTGCAGCCCTCCGGCAGGCCGGTGACCTGGACCCATTGCATGCCGAAGTAGTTGAAGCGGGGGTGCCACGTCTCACCGTGCCGGTCGCCGCGCGTGGTGTAGGTGGCGAACACGTCGGTGCCGCGGCTGCTGCCGCCGCCCATGATGGAGGCCTGGTTCACGGTGCCGTCCGCGGCCAGTGACTCGGCCGGCCTCATGGTGATGGTCGTGCCGGCCGGGACCGTCCCGTCCACGGTGAGCTCCGGCCAGCCCGCGATGTTCTGCCCGAGGTCGAAGACCCACACGCCGGGGGCCGGCTGGGTGATGCTCACGGGGTGGATCCGGTCGGCGATCTTCACCGGCTCGCCGACGCGCCACACGAGTTCGGTGGTCAGGTTCGGGGGCGGCGCGATGCCCGCGGGCGTCCATCCGGCGGCGCTGCCGTCGCGGCGCTCGGCCGTGGGCGACAGGTCGGCGCCGGGGGTGTTCCACCCGGGCTGTTCGCGGCGCGCGTCGTAGTCGGACCCGGAGTACCAGTTGTCGGTGGTCGTGGGGCCGAGTGAGGTCCTCCAGGAGTGGTCGGTGACGATCGTCCGGACCGAGCCGTCGGCCCTGGTCAGCTCCAGTCGGGCGATCAGCCGGGGTGAGACGGCGGCCCCGGCACTGGGGTCGGTGCCGGCCAGGGAGTTCCCCGAGCCGGTGACGGAGGCACCGGCCGCGTGCGGTCCGTTCAGCGCCGGGGTGAAGGTGATGCCGGTCCCGTCCGCACCGGCCGTGCCGATGGCGGTGATCGTGCGCGACTCCAGGCGGTCGCCCCCGTCGCCGGTGTCGATGTTGATCGTGCCGCCCAGGTGGTAACCGCTCACGCTGCTCAGCTTGACCGCGGTGTCCCCGGCCGCGGCCGGGGCGGCCAGGGTGCCGTTGCCCTTGAACTGGCTCTGCCACCAGTCGTAGGGCGCGGTGCGCCCGGTGGCCGGGTTGGTGACGGAGCGGGTGACCAGGGCCTGGCCGTGGCCCACTTCGACGCCGAGGGTGTTGGCCCCGGCGCGGATGAGGTGGGTGACGTCGTACGCGCGGTATTCGACGGACAGCTGGTAGTTGGAGCTTCCCGGTGCGAGGACCTCGTCGGTGACGGCCCGTCCGTTGAGGCTGGCCTGGTGGACACCGACCCCGGCGATGTACAGCCGTGCCCGGACGACCTTGCCGCTGTGCCGGTTGTCCACGTCGAAGGCCCGGGCGAAGACCGGCAGGGGGTCGGCGACCTGCCGGCCGGGGTACTCGATCCACTGGGCCGGTTCCCAGTCGGTGCGCTTGAGCAACCCCATCTCCCAGGTGGCGGGGCTGCTCCACGGCGTCACCCCGCCCCGGGTGTCCCACAGGCGCACCTGCCAGACCACGCTCTGGCGGGACCCGAGGGCCCTTCCGCGCCAGGGAACGTCGGTCTGCCGGTCGGAGTGGACCTTGCCCGAGTCCCACAGGTGACGCCCGCGGGCCAGGTCCGTGGCACTGGCTGCCGCGCGCACCTGGTAGGCCTTCTGGGTCCAGCCCGCCGGGGCACCGGTGACCTGCCAGCCCAGACGGGGAGATGGGTCGTCGACGCCGAGGGGCTCGTCGGTGCGGCCGTCGATGCTGAGGTGTCCGACGGTCACCTTGCCGCCGTGCGGGTACGAGGTGGTCGCGGCCGCGGGGCCGGCCGCCTCGATCGGGAGGGCCAGTCCTCCCGCCCCGGCCACCATGATCCCTACGACGTGCCGGCGGCTCAGACCGCGCGGGGTTTCGGACATCAACGTTCTCCTGTCGGTCGGGTCATGTCTGTGGTCAGCCGCGGCTGACGGTGATGTCGTACGTGCCACCGGGAACGGTGAGCTGGGCGTAGCCGTCGGCGACGGTGCCCTGGTACGCGTTGCAGCTTCCCGCGGCGCACACGGTGCGGCCGTTGACGGTGACGGTGGCCTGCGCGGTGACCGGCACGGCGATCGTGCCGCTGGTGCCGGCCGGGGTCTGGGCGTGCAGGGTGAAGGCCGACGCGTCGGACTGCCACTGCACGGCGATGTTGCCCGCGCCGGTCGGGACGGAGCCCTGGGCCCACTCGAGGTCGCCGGTGTGGGGCTTGATGCTCCAGGTGGCGTAGCCGGGGTTCACGGGGGTCACACCGAGGACCTGCTCGGTGAGCTGGACGGTCGGGGAGGCGGCCCACCCGTGGGCGAGGCTGGCGGTGGCGCGGTTGACACCGCCGGTGCTGTTCTTGAACTCCCAGAACGCGCCCGTGTAGAGCGGGTTGTTCCTGTCGACCATCGGACCCCAGGTACGGCGCATCAGGTCGAAGGCACCGGTCGCGTCGCCCACGGCGAAGCGGCCTGCGGTCTCCATCCCGTTGCCGAAGGGCTCGATGGTGTGACCCGTGGGGTCGACCAGGCCCGGGCCCATGATCGCGCCGTAAGGCGTCCACAGCGTCTTCAGCGCGTTCAGCACACTGGTGCGCCGGTCGGCCGGGACGAAGCCGTACTGGAGGGCGAGGGCGTTGGCGTCCTCGACGAGCACGTCGGGCTTGGCGCTGCTCTGGCCGTAGGCGCCCAACTGCAGGCTCCAGAGCCGTGTGTTGACGGCCTGCTTGATCGACTCCGCCTTGGCGTCATTCGCGGTGGCGTTGCTCGCGGAGCCGACCTGCCGCTCCAGCCAGGCCATCTCCTTGAGCAGGACGTAGTAGTCGATGCTGTACTTGGTGACCTCGCCGCTCTGGCTCGCCTGCCAGTAGTCGCGGTCGTTCGACGCGACCAGACGGTTGGCGGTCAGGAACCGGTCGTTGTAGGCGAGCTCCGCGCGCAGGTCGGACAGGACGCTCGTGATGTAGGCGCGGTCACCGGTGTAGCGGTAGTAGTCGATGGCGGCGCGGGCGCCGTAGCCCGAGTAGTTGTTGGAGTAGAACAGCGGGGACCCGGCGGGGTTGCTGCCCTTGCTGAAGTCCGGCGAGCCGGGGATCGCCCCGTCGGAGCGCTGGGCGGCCAGCAGTACGTTCAGGGACGACTTGACGTAGCCGGCGCCCTCGTCGCCGAGGGTGGAGATCGCGGTCGGTCCCTGGACCAGGAGGTCGCCGGTCCAGATGCTGCGGTCGCGCTTGGCGCCGTCGTAGATCCGCTTGTCCACCAGGCCGTTCAGCCCAGCAGGCTTGAGGTTCAGCTGCAGCGTGTACGCGCCGGAGTACCACATCTTGTTGAGCTGGTCGTCGCTGGACAGGAACCAGCCCTTGTAGTCCGCGGCGGTGGCCCGGACGCCCTGGAAGGTGACCCCGGCCGCGGAGAGGGAGATGCTGCCCGGCGAGGTCAGGGTGAGCAGCGCGAAGCGGAAGCCGCCGTGGTAACTGCCGGAGATCCGGCCCGTTCCCGTGGGCCGCAGGGTGTCGATGCCGCCGACACCGGCCAGGCCGCGGGACTCGTCCGAGCTCGGCGCCCCCGGGGCGCTGACCGCCCTGGTCTGCGTCGTCAGGCTCCGGGTCAGGGCGGGCGTGATCGTGGCCCGCCTGGTGGAGGTGTCGAACGCGGTGATCGTGCGGGTCTGCGCGGTCGTGCCGGTGCCGAAGGTGAGCGTGTTGCCGACCTCGAGGTTCGCCGTCGAGGCGAGGGTGACCTGCGTGGCGCCCGACGCCGCGGCGGCCGAGACGGTGGTCGAGGCAGGCGTACGGATGTACTGGCGGGCCTCTGCGGTGGCCAGCGACAGGGTGGGGCTCCCGGTGCGGGCCGTGACGTCGATGGAGGGAGTGCCGGCGACGTCCTTGCCGAAGTCCAGGAGGACCGATGCCGGGGCGCCGCCGGCGACCGTGGTCAGGGTCGTCGCGGACCCCTGGCCCGTCACCAGCGTGTTCGGGTTGGTCACGCTGCCCCGGGTTTCCACGGTGACCGGGGGGACCTGTGCGGTGGCCGGGCCCAGGACGTAGGACTGCCAGTTCGGGTTCTGCGGGGGCGCGGCCTCGGCCTGTACGAAGGCGGAGGCTGTCGTGGCGAGGAGCGTCAAGGCGACGACGACGCGAGTGCGCCTGCGGCTGCGGGAGGAGTTCCCGTGTCTGTGGTGGAAGCGGTTCAGCACGTGTGATCTCCCTCGAAGAGGCGTTCGGGGAACGCGGGGGCTGAGCGGCCGGGGCGGTCGGCCCCGGCCGTGGGGACTGTCAGCGCTGATCGAGTGGTGCCGGCGGGGCCTGGTCTCCGCACATGGGGAGGAGCGTGCGGAGACCGGGCTGTGGGGTGTCAGCCGCGGCTGACGGTGATGTCGTAGGTGCCGCCGGGAACGGTGAACCGGGCGTAGCCGTCGGTGACGGTGCCCTGGTAGGCGGTGCAGCCGCCGCGGGTGTACACGGTGCGTCCGTTGATCTTGACGGTGGACTTGCCGGTGACCGGGACGGCGATGGTGCCGGTGGTGTTGCGGGGTGTGTCGGCGTGGAGGGTGAACTTCGAGGCGTTGGCCTTCGACTGCCAGTTCACCGCGATGTCGCCGTACTGGGTCGGGACGGAGCCCTGGGCCCACTTGAGGTTGCCGGTGTGGGGCTTGATGCTCCAGGTGGCGTAGCCGGCGTCGACCGGGGTGATGCCGAGGACCTGCTCGGTGAGCTGGACGGTCGGGGAGGCGGCCCAGCCGTGGGCGAGGCTGGCGGTGGCGCGGTTGACACCGCCGTCGGTGTTCTTGAACTCCCAGAACGCGCCGGTGTAGAGCGGGTTGTCCTTGTCGACCATGGGTCCCCAGGTGCGTCGCATCAGGTCGAAGGCGCCGCCCGCGTCGCCCACGGTGAAGCGTCCGGCGGTCTCCATGCCGTTGCCGAAGGGCTCGATGGTGTGGCCGGTGGGGTCGACCAGGCCCGGGCCCATGATCGCGCCGTACGGGGTCCACAGCGTCTTGAGGGCCTTCAGCACGCTGTCGCGCCGTTCGGCCGGGACGAAGCCGTACTGCAGGGCGAGGGCGTTGGCGTCCTCGACGAGCACGTCGGGGTGGACGCTGCTCTGGCCGTAGGCACCCAGTTGCGGGTTCCACAGCGTGGCGTTGACGGCTTCCTTGATCTGGTCGGCCTTGGCGTCGTGCTCGTCGGCGACGGCGGCCGAGCCGACCTGCCGCTCCAGCCAGGCCATCTCCTTGAGGAGGATGTAGTAGTCGATGCTGTACTTGGTGACCTCGCCGGTCTGGCTCGCCTGCCAGTAGTCGCGGTCGTTGGACGCGACGAGGTGGTTGGCGGTCAGGGACTTGTCGTTGTAGGCGAGTTCCGCGCGCAGGGCGGGCAGGATCTTGGTGATGTAGTCCCTGTCGCCGGTGTACCGGTAGTAGTCGACGGCGGCGCGGGCGCCGTAGCCGGAGTAGTTGTTGGAGTAGAACAGCGGAGAGCCGGCGGGGTTGCTGCCCTTGCGGAAGTCCGGCGAGCCGGGGATGGCTCCGTCCGCGCGCTGGGTGGCGAGCAGCACGTCGATCGAGGACTTGACGTAGTCGGCGCCCTCGTCGCCGAGGGTGCTGATGGCGGTGGGCCCCTGGACGAGCAGGTCGCCGGTCCAGATGCTGCGGTCGCGCTTGGCGCCGTCGTAGATCCGCTTGTCCGCCAGGCCGTTCAGCCCGGCCGGCTTCAGGTTCAGCTGCAGCGTGTAGGCACCCGAGTACCACATCTTGTTGAGCTGGTCGTCGTCGGACAGGAACCAGCCCTTGTAGTCGGCTGGGGTGGCCCGGACGCCCTGGAAGTCCACACCGGCGGCGGAGATGGAGATGCTGCCGGGTGTGGTCAGGGTGAGCAGGGCGAAGCGGAACCCGGGGTGGTACGCGGCGGAGATCCGGCCCGTGGCGGTGGGCTGCAGGGTGTCGATGCCACCGACGCCCGCCAGGCCGCGGGACTCGTCCGAGCTCGGCGCGCCCGGAGCGCTGACCGCCGCGGTCTGGGCCGGGACGTCGCCGGCCAGGGCGGGCTGGAAGGAGACGGTCTTGGCAGCGGTGTCGAACGCGGTGATCGTGCGGGTCTGGGCGGTCGTGCCGGTGCCGAAGGTGAGCGTGTTGCCGACCTCGAGGTTCGCCGTCGAGGCGACGGTGACCTGCGTGGCGCCCGCCGCCGCGGCGGCCGCGACGGTGGTCGACGCAGGCGTACGGATGTAGCGGCGTGCTTCCGAGGTGGCCAGCGACAGGGTCGGACTGCCGTCGAGGGCGGTGACGTCGAAGTAGGGGGTGCCCGCGATGTCCTTGCCGAAGTCCAGCAGGACCGACGCCGGCGCACCGCCGGCGACCGTCGTCAAGGTCGTCGCCTTCGGCTTGCCCTTGTCCTTGCCGTTCACCAGGGTCTTGGCATGGGTGACGTCGCCCCGGGTCTCCACGTCGACCGGCTTCACCTGGGGGGTGGACGGGGCCAGGACGTAGGAGTGCCAGTCGGGGTGCTTCGGCGTCGACGCCTCGGCCTGGACCCCGACCGATCCCACGGTCGCGAGCACTGCCACCGCCACGACGAGGCGAGAGCGCCTCAGGCCGCGGGACGTGCCGCCGAACTCCGAAGTGAATCGTTTCAACATAAGGGTGTGATCTCCCTTGGAAGAGGTTTTCAGAAAGGTGCGCCCACCGGCCGGGGCGGAGCCGTCGCCCCGGCCGGGGTCTGTGTCAGGAGCCCGACGTGTAGTCGGTGTCCATGGCCTGGAGGACCTCGTCCGGTGTGGACTGGTCGCTGAAGACCTCCTGAAGGCCGCTGAGCATGGACTGCTGCACCTTGGGGTTGGGCCAGAGCTGGTCCATGAAGGGGACGGTGCGGTCGTCGCCGAGGAAGGTGGAGAGCTCGGTCAGCGAAGCGTCAGGGGTGAAGCCGGTGTCCGACAGGGCCGGAAGGCCGCCTTGCTTCTTGACGAAGAGGGTCATGCCCTCGGGCGACATGACGAAGTCGACGAACTTCAGCGCGAGTTCCTTGTTCTTGGCCTTCGCGTTGACTCCGTAGCCGGCGCCCGCCGCGGCCGGCATGAGGAACTCCGAGGGGGTGTCGGTGGCCGGCAGCGCCTTGAGGGTGAACTTCCCGTTGGGGTTCTTGCCCTTGAGCAGGGCGATGACCCAGTTGCCCTGGACGATGCCGAGGGTCCTGCCGGTGGCGGCGAGTTCCTGGCTGGCCTCGTAGCTGGTGCCCAGCGGGTTCTTCTGGAAGCAGCCCGCCTTGTCCATCTGCTGGTACTTGGCCATCGCGGTGGTCCACGGCGAGTCCGCGAAGGTGGCCTGGCCCGCCTGCATTCTTGTGTCGAAGTCGGGGTCGGGGCCGTAGACGGTGGTGGCGACCAGGGCGTAGAGGACGAGCTGGGTGACCCAGTTGTCCTGGATGCCCAGGGCGAAGGCGGGGGTGCCCTTGGCGTTCGCGTCCTCGCAGAAGTCCAGGAGTTCGGTCCAGGTACCGGGCGCGGTGAGGCCGGCCTTGTCCAGGGCGTCCTGGTTGTAGACGGCGCCGATGCCGTTGAGCCCGAAGACCCCGTTGTAGGTCTTCCCTTCGTACTGGGAGACGGTCTTGACCGCGTCGGGCAGCTTGGCGGCCCAGGGCCGGTCCGACAGGTCGAGGAGGTAACCGGGCTCGGCCAGCACGTAGGTGGCCGCGGGGTTGCCGTTGCCCGGCCAGACCGACATCACGTCCGGTGCAGTGCCGGAGGCGAGTTTGGTGCGGATCTGCTGCTGGTACTGGTCGGCGCCGCTGGTGGTGAAGCGCACGTCCACGCCGGGGTTGGCCTTCTCGAAGGCCTTGACGACGTCTTCGATGGATCCCTGGTCGACCGAGGCGAGGGTCAGGGTGGTGGAGGAGGAGTTCCCGCCGGCGGCGTTGGTCCCGCCGCTGCAGGCGGCCAGCAGGCCGGCAGCCGTCGCTGCCGCGATCAGGGCGGACGGTCTGGTTCTGATCATGGTGTCTCCCGCGGGGAAGGGGCGGCGATCACGAAGAAGCCGGCGAGGTCGGCTCCGGGGCAGCGGCGCTGATGACGAAGTGGCCGGAGGCCAGCCGTACAGCGGCTCCGGCCGGGTGGGGCTCGACGGCGAGTACGCCGGCCCGGCCGGCCGCGGGCACTCCGCCTTCCTGGACGCTGCCGGGGTCGGGCGTGGGCACGTGCAGCGTGGCGGTGGCGCCGGGAGGCACGGTGCAGGTCACCGTGAGCAGACCGTCGGCGAGGTTCCATCCGCAGGTGACGTGTCCGCGTACGGTGTCCTGTTCGGCGCGGGCCCAGGTGAGCCGGCCTCCGGGCCGGGGGCGCAGGAGCAGTTCGCTGTAGGCGACCGAGGAGGCCGTCTGGTCGATGCCGGCCACGCGGCCGAAGAGCCAGTCGCCGATGCTGCCCAGGCTGTAGTGGTTGAAGGAGTTCATCGCGGCGGACTGGAAGCCGCTGTGGTCCGTCCACCCGTCCCAGCGCTCCCAGACGGTGGTGGCGCCGTGGCGGATCGAGTGTCCCCACGAGGGGTACGCGTCCTGGTGGAGCAGGGCGTAGGCGAGGTCGGACCTGCCGTGGTCGGCCAGGACCGGGCAGAGCAGGGCGGTGCCGACGAAGCCGGTGGTCAGGGTGGTGTTCCGCTTGTCGATGTCGGCGGCCAGGTGGCCGACGGCGGCTTCGACGAGAGGTCCGGGCAGCAGGCCGAAGGCCAGGGCGAGCAGGTATGCGGTCTGGGTGCCTCCTTCGACGCTGCCGTCGTCGTGGACGTAGGACTCGATGAAGGCCGTGCGGATGGCGGCGTGGAGCTTGCGGTGACGCGCCGCTTCCTGCGTGCGGCCCAGGACTTCGGCGGCGTCGGCCACGATCTGGGTACTGCGGGCGAAGTACGCGGTGGAGAGGACGTCGCGTGGGGTGGTGACTCCGACCTGCAGCCAGTCGCCGTAGGAGTTCCCGGTCCGGTGCCGCCACCTGAGGTCGGGGTTGTGGCGCCGGATGTGTTCCACCCACGCGGCCATCGCCGCGAAGGAGTCCTCCAGCGTGCGCAGGTCGCCGTACGTGCGCCACAGGTGCCAGGGGATGATCACCCCGGCGTCGCCCCAGGCCGGCGCCGCCTCACGGTCGAGCGTCATGACGGGGGCGACGTCCCGGAAGGCACCGTCCTCGTCCTGCCCGTCGAGCACGTCGCGCATCCAGCGGGCGAAGAAGGCGGAGACGTCGGCGTTGCGGCTCGCGGTGGGGGCGAAGATCTGGGCGTCGGCGAGCCAGCCGAGGCGTTCGTCGCGCTGCGGGCAGTCGGTGGGCACGGCGAGGAAGTTGCCGCGCTGTCCCCAGGCGATGTTGGACTGCAACTGGTTGACCGTGGGGTCGGAGCACTCGAATGTGCCGGTCCAGGGCGTGTCGTTGTGCAGGACGCGGGCGCTCACGTCGGCGGGGGCGAGGTCGCCGGGGTAGTGGTCGATCTCGGCGTATCGAAAGCCGTGGACGGTGAACCGCGGCTCGAACACCTCGGTACCGGTTCCGCCGGTGGTGTAGATGTCGGTGGCCCGGGCGCGGCGGAGGTTGTCCGGGTACAGCTCGCCGGCGTCGAGGACTTCGGCGTGGCGCACGACGATCCGCAGCCCTGGTCGGGCGTTCCGGATGGTCAACTGGACGCGGCCGACGAGGTTCTGCCCGAAGTCCACGATGTACCGGCCGGGGCCGCGGCGCTCCACGGTGACCGCGGGCAACCGCCGGGTGACGCGGATCGGGTGGTCGGGCTCGGCGACCAGCGTTCCGGGTCCGGTGCCGAGGACCGCGGCCGGGCGGAACGACGTGGGCTCGGGGCCGGGTGCGTCCCAGCCGGGTGTGTGGCGGCGGGCGTCGACGGTCTGGCCCATGAGCAGGTCGGCGGAACGGATCGCCCCGGGCGCTTCGGTCCATTCGGATCCGGTGGCGATCACCTGGCGGGAGCCGTCGGCGAAGTCCAGGACCAGTTGGGCGAGAAAGGCGGGGCCGTCGCCGTAGTGCTGTGCGGCGCGGCGCGGGTCGAAGCCGACGTATCCGCTCCACCAGCCGTCGGCGACGACGGCGGCCAGGACGTTGGGGCCCTCGCCGACCAGGTCGGTGACGTCGTAGGTCTGGTACTGCAGCCGGCGGTGGTACTCGGTCCAGCCCGGTGACAGTTCGGTGTCGCCGATGCGGGAACCGTTCAGGCGGGGTTCGTACACTCCGCGCGCGGTCGCGTAGAGCCGGGCCCGCACCGGCCGGCTGCGCGTCCGGAAGGCGCGGCGCAGTTGCAGGGGCGGTGACTGCAGTGCCGAGCCTTCGGGGTCGTCGTCCTCGGGTGGGTCGAAGTGGGGAAGGTTGATCAGGTCCCGGCCCACCCAGGCGGCGCTCCAGTCGTCCGGGTGCAGCAGTCCGGTCTCGAACCAGGACTGCGCGCTGCCTCCGGGGGCGCCGGTCTCGTCCCAGACCTCGACGCGCCAGTGGTAGCGCGTGGCAGAGGTCAGGGCGGGCCCGTTCCAGCCGATGAGCAGGGTGTCGGCCGATGCGCGGCGGCCGGTGTCCCACAGCAGGCGGCTCGGGATGTGCAGGTCCGAGGGGCGTTCCGCGACGGTGATGCGGTACGCACCCTGGGCGGCCGCGCGGCGGCGGCTGTGGAGTTTCCAGGACAGTCTCGGGTGCCGCTCCCCCGTGCCGAGGGGTTCGGTGCGCTGTTCTGTCTGCAGTGCGTAGGGGGTGAGGAGTTGCGGGTCCACTGCGTCGGTCATCCCTTCAGCCCTCCGGCGAAGCCGCTGATGATGCTGCGCTGCAGCGCGAAGTAGACGGCCAGGACGGGCACGATGCTGATCGCCAGGGCGGCGAAGACGAGGTTCCAGTCGGTGACGTACTGGCCGACGAAGCCGGCGATCGCCACGGGCAGGGTCTGCTGGGTGCTTCCGCTGAGGTACAGCAGCGGGGTGAAGAAGTCGTTCCACACCGCGACGGTGTTGAGGACGAGCGCGGTCACGGTGATCGGTCTGAGCATGGGCAGCACCACGTGGCGGAAGCTCTGTGCCGGTGTGCAGCCGTCGATGAGTGCGGCGTCCTCGAAGTCGCGGGGCAGGGCGCGCAGGAATCCGGTGTAGAGGAAGGTGGTGAAGGGCACCTGCAGGCCGGAGTGGAACAGGATCAGCGCCCAGGGGGTGCCGAGCAGGTGCAGGTCGCGCATCGTCTGGTAGAGCGGCAGCGCGGCGAGCTGGAAGGGCAGGATCAGTCCCAGCATGACCAGCAGGAACAGTCCGCGCGACCAGCGTGCGGTCGACCGGGCCAGCGGATACGCGGCGAACGAGGACACGGCCAGGATGACGGCCACGCTGCCGACGGTGACCAGCACGCTGTTCAGCAGCGCGCCGCCCAGTCCGCCCTGCTGCCAGGCCTGGGTGAAGTTGTCGAAGGTGGGCGAGGTCGTCGGACGGATCGGCGAGGAGGTGTCCGACGTCGGCCGCACAGCCAGGTTGACCAGGACGTAGACCGGGAAGGCGACCACCAGGGACACGGCGATCATGACCAGCTCCAGCACGAAGGTGCCCTTGCGGTAGCGCTTCACGAGGCGGCCCTCTCTCCGCGGGCCAGCGCCAGGTACTGCCCGGTCGACGCCACAGCCACGATGATCGTGAGGACGACCGCGAGAGCGACGCTGTATCCGAACTCGCCCAGGGTGAAGGCGTCTTTGTAGATCAGGGTGGACAGCGTGTCGGTGGCGTGGCCCGGGCCGCCGCCGGTCAGGGCGTAGACCTGGTCGAAGAGCTTGATCCCGCCGATGATCGACAGCATCAGGTTGATGGTGAGGGCCGGGGTCAGCAGCGGGCGGGTGATCGACCAGAACCGGCGGACCGGGCCGGCGCCGTCGATGTCGGCCGCCTCGTGGATCTCCTTCGGCACCGACTGCAGGCCGGCCAGGAAGATGACCATGGAGTAGCCGCCGAACTGCCACACGACGACCCCGACGATCGACCAGAGGGCCAGTTGCGGGTCACCGAGCCAGTCCTGCCCGAGGGAGCCCAGGCCGACCGCGCCGAGGAGGCTGTTGACGGCGCCGTCCGGGCCGAGCAGGTTCCGCCACAGGTAGGCGGTCACGATCGGGGTGATCACGGCGGGCGCGAACAGCGCGACCCGGAGCACGTTCCGGGTCTTGATGAGGCTGTTGACCCCGAGCGCCAGCAGGAGCCCGAACACGTTCTGGATGACGGTGATCGATACCGCGATCAGCAGCGTGTGCCAGATGGCCCGCACCGCGTCCGGGTCGTCCAGCAGACCGGTGAAGTTGTCGAAGCCGATGAAGGAGAAGTCCGGGGCGAGGCCGTCCCAGTCGGTGAAGGCGTAGTACACACCCCGGGCGCTGGGCACCAGGACGACGAAGGCGAACAGCACCATGGCCGGGACGGCGAACCACCACGGGGAGCCGGCCCTGCGCCGGCCGTCGCGGGGGCGCCCGTCGCGGGGACGGCTGGGGACGACGGCGGCCGGTGGCGGCAGCGGATCGCGCGAGGCTGCGGGCATTGACGGCACGCGGCACCCCCATTCTTAAACGTTTCAATTGGATGGGTAACGTTTCCCAAAACGTGCGACCGACCCTAGGGAGGGGCCCGACGCAACGTCAAGATGTCGGACGTGATGCGCCGGTGTTTCCGGGAAGAGGGATCATCAACTTCCCCATGAGCTGCGGGAAAGCCCTGCCGGACGGTACGGTTCGCGGATGGGGACGTACGCCCGTGCAGGATGCGTGTGCCGGGCAACGTTTCCCGAACGTGCCCTGGAGGGAGCCAGATGGAACCGCCCGCGCAGTCCAAGCGCGTCACGATCGTCGACGTCGCGCGGCATGCCCAGGTGTCCACGACCGCGGTGTCCAAGGTGCTGCGCAACGCGTACGGGACCAGCCCGCAGATGCGCGCGAAGGTCCGTCAGGCGATCGACGACCTGGGATACCGCCCGTACGCCGCGGCCCGGGGCATGCGCGGCCAGACGTACACGGTCGGGGTCATGCTGCCGGACATCCGCAACCCGTTCTTCCCCGAGATCCTCGACGGGATCACCGACGCCCTGTGGGAGACCGACTACCAGGTCCTCATGGCCCCGGGACGCAACGGCGAGGCGGCGGAGGCCAAGGTCACCGAGGCCATGATCGACCGCGGGATGGACGGCGTGATCCTCGTCGCGCCCGTCTCGTCACGGGCCCACCTCGAACGCGTCGCCGGCACGGTGCCGACCGTGGTCGTCGGCCGGCACGGCCAGTCGGCCGCCTACGACACCGTCTCCGACGACGACTTGGCCGGCGCCGCCCTCATCGTCGACCACCTCGCCGGCCTCGGGCACCGCCGCATCGCGCACATCGAGCACGACGAGACCGACCCCCGCCGCATGGAGGAGATGCCCAACGCCATCCGGGCCGACGGCTACCGGCGTGCCATGCGGGCCCGCGGCCTCGAGGACGAGATCGACATCGTCTCCACCACCTATACCCAGCAGGGCGGTTACCTCGGCGCGCGGCAACTGCTCGCCCGGACGCCGCGGCCCACCGCCGTGTTCGCCGGCGCGGACATCGTCGCCATGGGCGTGCTCCAGGCCGTCTCCGAGGCGGGGCTCAGGGTTCCCGACGACATCTCCATCGCCGGGTACGACAACACCACCTTCGCCGCCCTCGGCCCCATCTCGCTGACCAGCGTCGACCAGGCCGGCCGGCACATCGGCGCCAACGCGGCCCAGCTGCTCGTCGAACGCATCGGGGACCGTACCCGCCCCACCGCCCAGATCAAGTTCTCCCCCACCCTCGTCCCCCGGCACACCACCGCGCCGCCGGCCGGCTGACGGTGAGTGGCGATGCCCGGCGTACGACGGCCCCGCCGGACGCCGTGCACGGCGCAGGTCCCGGACGCCGCCGGGCGTCCGGGACCTGCCTGTCGGGAAGGGTGCCTACACCGCGCCGCGCCAGGAACCGCTCTCCATGCCGCGCGACTCGATGTACTCCTTGAACCGCTTGAGATCGCCCTTGGCCTGGCGCCTGACGACGCCGAGCTTGTCGGCCACCGTGTCGGCCACGCCGTGCGGCTCGTGGTCGAGCTGCAGCATGACCCTGGTGTGCCGGTCGTCCAGGCGGTGGAAGGTGACCACCCCCGCCTGGTGGACGTCCCCGCCCACCGTGGTCCAGGCGACCCTCTCGTCGGGGATCTGCTCACTGATCTGGGCGTCGAACTCCCGCTTGACGCCGTCGACCTTGGCGACCCAGTGCGTCAGGGTCGGCGTACGCTGCTCGATCCGTTCCACCCCGTCCATGAACCGGGGGAACTCCTCGAACTGCGTCCACTGGTTGTACGCCGTCGTGACCGGCACCGCGACCTCGACCGACTCCTCAACCGTCGACATGTGCCCACCTTTCGGGTCGGCATCCGCTTCGGGATGCGGCGTCTGTTTCTCTCGTGGCCCGCGCCTGCCCGGGAGGACCGGGGGCAAACACCGCCGTCCGCACACCCGCCGTGCGTACCCGGCGTGCGCGCACGCGGGTGGGGCAGCCCCCGAGCGGCTGCCCCACCCGCCGGACCGTCCGGATGCCGCCGCTCAGTGCCGGCCGATGTCCTTGATCTTCTCCTTGGCCTGGCGGGCGTCGCCCTTGGCCTGCTGCATGCGGCCCTCGGCCGTCAGCCGCTCGTTGCCCACGGCCTCTCCGGCGGTCTCCTTGGCCTTGCCGACGGCCTGCTCGGTCTTCGCCTTCGCCTTCTCGTCCGCGGCCATGCTGCTCACCTTCCTGGCATCGGGATCATGTGCTGTGACCTCGTCTGACCGCTGTGCCCGGTCGTAAACACGGCGGTCCGAGCCGCTCGCGACGTGCTCTTGTGACGATGTGGAGTGACCGGCTCCCGGGCGGGTAGGCGCGCCCTGCGCCGAGGGCGCGGGTGCACGTACGGACGAGGAGGGTTGCCGGGATGGGGATCGCAGTGGCCGCCGGCGAGGATGTGACGGCGACGCGGGAGACGGGCTCCGCGCGGATGCCGACCGGGGCGGCGGGCGACATGACGCCGCTCGAGATCCGCCACGTCTCCAAGGCGATGTTCGCCCGCCTGCACACGCTCGAGGAGGGCACGCCCGAGTACCAGTACGTGCGCAACACCCTGATCGAGATGAACACCTCCCTGGTCCGTTTCGTGGCCCGCCGGTTCTCCCGGCGCGCGGACCAGATGGAGGACATCCTGCAGGTGGGGACGATCGGCCTGATCAAGGCCGTGGACCGGTTCGACCCCGATTTCGGCGTGGAGTTCGTGACCTTCGCCGTCCCCACGATCGTGGGCGAGATGAAGCGGTTCTTCCGCGACACGAGCTGGTCCGTCCGCGTGCCGCGGCGCCTGCAGGAGCTGCGGCTGGAGGTGGCCAAGGTCACCGACGCGCTGGAACTCGACCTCGGGCGGGCGCCGACCGTCGCCGAGCTCGCGGCCCGGATGGGGATCGGCGAGGAGGAGGTGCTGGAGGCGATGGTGGCCGCCAACGCCTACTCCGCCTCGTCCCTCGACGCGCCGGCGACGGAGGACGAGGACGGCGGGACCGCGTGGGCGGAACGCCTGGGCTACGACGACGGCGCGTTCGGCAGGATCGAGGACATCGAGGCGGTCAAGCCCCTCATCCGGGAGCTGACCGAGCGGGAGCGGCTCATCCTGTCCCTGCGGTTCGGGGACGAGCTGACCCAGGCGGAGATCGGCGCCCGGCTGGGGATATCCCAGATGCAGGTGTCCCGGCTCCTGTCGCGGATCCTCACCCGCCTGCGCAGCCAGGCCCTGGCCGCCCGGTAGTCCGCTTCGCCCCGTCAGGCGCCGGGTCCCGGCCGGCCCCCGCGACGGGGACCGGCCGGGGCGCGTCAGTGGCGGACCGGGTCCAGCTGGAGGTAGTCGAGGTTCCAGTTCTGGTACGCGTCCTGCGGGAGGCTGACGCGGAGGGTGTGCCGGCCCGCGGCGAGGAACTGCCGCACGCCGCTGGTCTGGAGGACCTCCTTGTTGTGGCTCGTGGTGTTCCGCACCTCGACCCGGCCGCTCTCGGCGCCGCCGTCGAAGGAGACGGTGTACGTGCCGGCGGGCGTGTACGGCGAGGACACGCGGGCGGAGAGCGCGTAGGTGCCGGAGCGCGGGACGTCCACGTCGTAGGTCAGCCACTCGCCGCCGCGCATCCAGCCGACGCGGACGTTGCCGTCGGCGTCGTCGATGTCGACGTCCTCACCGGGTCGCATCTTCAGTCCGCCCGTGTTGCCGGCGTCGTTGTCGTGGTACCCCTTGTCCCGGCCGGGCAGGAAGTCCTCCGCCTGCACGCGTACGGCGCCGCGGGGCAGGGGGTCGCCCTCTCCGGTGCGCAGCCAGGACTCGAACTTCTCGACGTCGTCCGTCTGGAAGACCGTGGTGCGGTAGCTGCGCGCCAGGGCCTCCCAGCCGCGCATTGGGTCGGTCAGCGACGCCTCGTCGGTCATGTGGTCGGCCAGGCCGTTCCACATGGTGTTGTTCCAGACGCGGCTGCGGGCGGCCAGGGCGTCGAGGAAGGGCCTGCGGGCGACGGCGTCCTGGACGCTGTCGTAGTTGACCTCGTAGGCCACCGGCTGGTCGTCGCCGAACTCGGCCACGGCCGAGAGGTTGGCGTCGGTGATCATGTGCATGTAGAGGGCGCCGTGGTGGGCCGAGCGGAAGGCCTCGACTTCCGGCACCGGCGCGTCGCTCTTGTAGACCCCGTTGCGCACCGTGCCCGTCCGGGTCAGGACGTCCCAGACCTGCTCCCGGTACGGCCAGCCCTTGTCCAGGTTGACCAGGCCCCGGTTCCTGGCGAGTTCCATCGCTTCTTCCAGCGTCGGCACCCGGGCGTCGGTGACCGCCGCCTGGCCGCCGCCGAGTCCGGCCTTCAGACGGAGCTGCCTGATCTGGGCGAGCGTCATGCCCGCGACGGGGCCGGTGCCGTTGGTGGTGCGGTCCACGGTGGTGTCGTGCATCAGGACGGGAACGCCGTCCTGCGTCAGCTGGATGTCGGTCTCGATGATCTCGGCGCCGTCGTCGAAGGCGGCCGTGAAGGCCGCCAGCGAGTTCTCGGGGGCGTCGCGCCACTGGCCCCGGTGCGCCACGGTGAGGATCTTCGCGTTCGAGCCGTGGTCGAGCAGGTCCCGATGGGCGCGGACGGCGGCCGTACCGCCCGGTCTGCCCGGACCCCCGAAGATGTACGACGTGCCGCCCGCGCTCCGGTCCGAGGCGAGGGCGACACCGGACGACGGGCGGTCGCCGGAGAACCCGGTGAAGCCGGCGACCACGGCCAGCGCGGCGGCAACTCCCGCGAGCTTGTGGATGGTTGATCTACTCATGGCTCCGGACGGTAGGAAGGCGGCGGGAAGGAACGGAGTACGCCGCACGCCTCGCCGGCGTCCGGACGCCCAACAATCCAGGACCGCCGCCCGAAACCGCCACCCCGTGGCACCCCCCTTCCGTCCCCGGGCACGGATCTTCCACCTCGCCCCGCCTGGGCTCACCGGTCGTCATCACCCGTCAGGTCGGCGAATGCCCTCAGGCGCAGCCGCGTCGCCACGTTGCCGGTGAACCAGCTGAAGAAGTCGCTGTCCGCGTCGAGGTCCTCGCGGACCTTGTCGCACCATTCCCGCCGGTTGAGGACCGCCAGGTACTCCTGCACGATGCCGTCACGTTGTCCGGCGGTGCACCCGCTTCGTTCCGGGGCCTTGTCCATCAGGTGGTCGGCGATTCCCGCGGCGTGGAGGTATCTGGACGCGGTCGGCGCCTGCAGGCCGAGACGAGCGGCATGCGCGGCGAGCACGATGGGCGCCGGCGGATAGTGCTCCAGGGTCATGCCCATGCCGCCGCAATCGGCCATGGAATCCAGTAGCCGGCCTGTGTGGTCGACGAGGTCGTCGTCGACATCGGTGCCGACGATCGCTTCGTGCAGGTGTGCGGCGGTGGCGACCTCGAAGGCGAAGTATCCGTTGAGGAAGTCGCCGTCGCAGGCATGGCGCAGCAGCCACCGGCGGGACTCGGACGCCGGGTGCCGGCAGAGGGCCTCGACGACGTAGACCCGGCCCCAGCCGGCAACCCGCTGGGCAAGCCACAGCAATGCCGGCTCGCCACCACGGCGGCGTCGCAACGCGTCAGCGGCCAACGCGCCGAAGTGGTTGGACAGCAGACCCATGGTCTGGATCAGCGGGATGTCCTCCTCCGCCCAGTCGGTGGCGAGCAGGGCGAGACCGACGGTGGCGGCGCATCGGTCCGTGCTGTGCCGGACGAGCCACCGCCCGGTCTGCCGCACCTTCTGCCTGTCCGCACGCAGCGCCGCGGCGGAGATGTGGTCGTTGCGGTGGATCGGGACGTCGACATCGTGGAACGCCTCGGCAAGTCGGCTGGGCGGCGCATCGGCCGTGGCGAAGTACGCGTCGAGAATGACGGCGGCCTCGGCACCCCTGAGCCGCGGGTCCTCCGGCGTTTCAGGCCGTTGCCGGGAACGGTGGGACTCCTCGTCCGGATAGGGCGCGCCGTCGCGATGCAGGACCCCGTCGGGATCCTGCCGGTGCAGACGCAGTGCGTGCTCGAACAGCGTCGTCCCGGACCCGGACGAACGCCGGTCGGTCGTCGCGCTCACCGGCGGACGAAGGACTCGATTCTCTTGATCATGCCGCGATGATGGCAGCCCGGTCCCTCCGGGGCAATCGGCTTTTCCTCCCCGGTGTCACCCCCCGCCGGCGCAGACCCGGGCCGCCGCCCAGGACCGCGCGGTCCCCCAGCCGCGCCGGCTGCGGGACCGCACCGTCCTCCAGCGCGGGTGACCGGGGCAGCCCGCTCAGACCGCCGAGAGGGCCTGTGTCGGGGGCAGGCGCGAGGCGCGCAGTGCCGGGTAGACGCCTGCGACGGCGCCCACGACGACCGCGCCGGCCAGTCCCGTTCCGAGTGCGAGGGGCGGCAGGACGGGCGGCCACGCCTGGGAGAGCGCGTAGCCGGCCGTGCCGGCCGCGCCCAGCACGGTGCCGCTCAGCCCGCCGAGGACGGAGAGCATGACGGATTCCGTCAGGAACTGCCCCCGGATCTGGGGGCGGTTCGCGCCGAGGGCGCGGCGCAGGCCGATCTCGCGGCGTCGTTCCAGTACGGAGACGAACATGGTGTTGGCCACGCCGATGCCGCCGACCAGCAGGGCGACCCCGGCAAGGCCCAGGAACAGGGCGGAGAAGGTGTGCTCGGTGGCGCGCTTGGCGGCCAGGGCGTCGGAGGGGCGGCTGACCTGGACCAGTCCGGGCAGTTCGGGGTTGACGGTGGCGGCCAGCACGGCGCGTACGGCCTCGATCTGCGGTTCGCGTGCCTTCACGTAGACGACCGTGGGGTGGCCGTCGAAGGCGAGCCGGTCGCGTGCGGCGTCCCAGCCGACCAGTACGGAACTCTCCAGGTCGGGCGTGAGCGGCATCGGCCCGAGGACACCGATCACGGTGAACCGGTGCGTGCCGATGGTCACCAGCGGCTCCCGGCCCGGGGTGACGCGGTCGATGCCCAGGCGCTCCGCGGAGCGCCGGCCGAGGACGGCGGTCGGGAAGCGTTCGGTGGCGCGGTCGAGGAACCGGCCGGAACGTACCGTGCCGCCGACCGTGGCCAGCAGGTCGGTCCTGGCGGCGAGCACGCTGAGCCCGATCGAGTCGTTGGGGTCGGCCAGGTCGGAACGCCGTACGGTGGTGTGGGTGTTGGCCACCGCGGTGGCGCTGGTGACGGGGCCGATCCGGGCCGCCATGGCGTCGGCGGCCTCGGGGAGCAGCGCCTTGTCGCCGGCGTCGGGCTGCGGCTGGGCGCGCAGCATGTTGGTGCCGAGCGCGGAGAGTTCGTCCATCAGGGCCCGCTGGCTGGAGGCGGGGATGCCGGTGACGACGACCAGGGTGGCGATGCCGATCGCGATGCCCAGGGCGGACAGCGCGGCGCGGGTCCTGCGGGTGCGCAGGCCCAGCAGGCCCAGGCGCAGGACGTCGAGGGGGGACAGTCTGATCGGCCGGTTCATGCCGGGCTCCAGGCGTCCGCTGGGGCGGGGGCGGGGGTGCCGGGAACGGCGGTGTCCGAGGCGATCCGGCCGTCGCGCAGCCTGACGCGGCGCGGGAGCCGGTCGGCGATGTCCCGGTCGTGGGTGATGACCGCGATGGTGGTGCCTTCCTGGTTCAGTCCGGTGAGCAGGTCGAGTACGGCGCGGCCGTTGGCGCTGTCGAGGGCGCCGGTCGGTTCGTCGGCGAGGACGAGCGCGGGTTCGTTGACCAGCGCGCGGGCGATGGCGACCCGTTGCCGTTCGCCGCCGGACAACTGCTGGGGCAGGTGGCGGGTGCGGTGGGCCAGGCCGACCCGGGCCAGCGCCTCTTCGGCGCGGGGGCGCCGCAGCCGTCGTGGCACGCCTGCGTAGAGCAGGCCGGTCGCGACGTTCTCCGTGGCGTCGAGGCCGTCGGTGAGGTGGAAGTGCTGGAAGACGAAGCCCAGCAGCCGGGCGCGCAGTGCGGACAGCCGCCGGTCGGACAGTCCGGCGGCGGCGTGGCCGGCGATCTCGACCGTTCCGCTGGTCGGCCGGTCGAGGGTGCCCATGATGTGCAGCAGCGTGGACTTCCCCGAGCCGGAGGGCCCCAGGATGGCGAGGAGTTCCCCCTGCCCGACGCTGAGCGAGACCCGGTCCAGGGCGGTGACGTCGCCCGCGTAGGTCTTGGTCACCTCGTGGACGACGAGGGCGGGTGCCGGTGGTGCCGTGCTCACGAGGCGGTCACCACCGTCATGCCCTCGCCGACCCCGGCGCCGCTCACTTCCACCAGGCCGTCGGCGAACATCCCCGTCTCCACGGGGACCAGCGAGGAGTCGGGGCGCTGCAGCGCGTAGCCGCCCTCGCTGAGCGCGAGGAGCGCGGTGACCGGGACGGCCAGGACGCCCTTGCGGTCGGTGGTGCTGAAGCGGACCTGGACGGAGGCGGAGTCCAGCGCCTTCACGTCGGCGCTGTGCCGCGGCGTGACGGTGACGTCGACCGTGGGGGCTCCTGTCTGCGCGGTCGGGTCGTCGGCGGAGCCGCCCTGGACGGCGTGCGACACGGCGGTGACCGTGCCGGGGACCTCCCGGCTGTCGGGCAGGGTGATCATGACGCTCTGCCCGGTGCGGAGCGCACCGACCTCGGCCGCGTCCACACTGACCGCCACCGACTTCGCGGTGGTGGTGTACGTCAGCACCTCGCCCTCGGCCGGGTCGCCCGGGACGGCGGTGACGGTGTTGACCCGCACCGGCCCCGGCAGCACCAGCGCGCGACCCGGCAGGAGGGTGCCGGTCGCCTCCTGGCCGGTGTCGCGCTGCCAGCGCTTCAGGGCGGCACTCAGGGAGGGGGTGAACTCCGAGCCGGGGCTCGCGAAGCGCGAGGGCGCGCCGCCGCGGGTTCCGCCCGTGCCGCTGCCGCCGCCGGTGTCGCCGACGTCGTAGCCGAGGGCCCGCAGGTTGTCCGCGAGCACCGTGACGTCGTTGCCGCGCAGGCCCGGCTTGTCCAGCGCGCGGAAGAACGGGGTGTCGCCGAGGAAGACGACGACGGGCCGGTCGTCCACCCGGTACAGGGGCTTGCCGCGGACGGCCGTGGCGCCGGGCGACGGCAGTTCGGTGAGCACTCCGGTGCCGGTGCCCTTGAGCGTCCGCAGCGGGCCGTGGCCGAGGGTGCCGGGCAGGGTCCTGTCGCTGCCCAGGTCGGTCCTGGTGACCTTGACGGTGTCGAGCCGTACCGGGTGGTCCGGCGCCGTCCGCGGACTGCCCTGCCGGGCGCTCCAGGCGGCGGTGGCGCCGCCCGCGCCGCCCGCGGTGAGCAGGACCGCCAGGGCCACGGTGAGCCGGCGCCGGCGCCGCTTGGGGAGGCGGTGCTCAGCTGTGCTTGCCACCGAAGGCCTCCATCGTGCAGCTCTTGTCGACCTTGAGCCCCTCTTCCTCACTCAGTGTGTTCTGGCCGTCGTAGGTCCAGCCGGAGTTGTCGGAGAGCGAGACGACCTTGAGCCCGTGGGAGTTCAGGCACTTGATGTAGGCGCGCCAGTCGTCGTCGAAGTGCGGGTTCCTGTCGCGGTCCAGCTCGGGCGGCTGGAGGGGCAGCTTGCCGGCGCACGTCTTCTCGGCGGCCTTGGCGGTGGGGCTGTTGTCGTTCTGGTCGATCGAGTAGGGACCGCGGGACAGGAGCATCTTGTGCCCGTGCTCCTTCAGGCAGGAGGCGTAGGCGTTCCAGTAGCGGTCGCGCTCGGCGTCGGAGCTGTCCAGGCGGAGCTGCGGGCGGCCCTGCTCGCCGCCGGCGGGCGTCGCCGCCGTCGACGACCGCGGCCCCGGCGCGGCGGGGCCGGTCGCCAGGGAGGCGACGTCGTGTTCCCCGGACCGGTCGCCGGTGGCCGTTCCGGAGCCCTCGCCGGCGCCGCCGGAGCCGCCGCAGGCGGTGAGCAGGACGGCGCAGACGACGGCGGCTGCCGCGCCGGCCACGCGGTGCGGGAAGTGTGGGTGGGTCATGCCGACCGATCGTGGCCGGTGAATGTGGGGAACCTGTCAGGAAGCGATCGGCATCCCGTGGTCCCTCCAGGACGGGACCCCGACGCCGCAAATACGACACTTGCCGTACTTATACTCCCGGCCATGAGCGCACACATACTGGTCGCCGAGGACGACGAGAAGCAGGCGCAGCTGCTGCGCGTGTACCTCGAGCACGAAGGGCACGCGGTCACCGTCGTCCACGACGGCCGCGCCGCCCTGGAGGAGCTGCGCCGCGACCCGCCGCACCTGCTCGTGCTGGACGTGATGATGCCGAAGGTCGACGGGCTCGACGTCTGCCGCATCCTGCGCCGCGAGTCCGACCTGCCGGTGCTGATGCTGACCGCCCGCTGCACCGAGGACGACCTGCTGCTCGGCCTGGACCTGGGCGCCGACGACTACATGTCGAAGCCGTACAGCCCGCGCGAGCTGACCGCCCGGGTGCGCACCCTGCTGCGCCGCGCCCGGCCCTCCGGCCCGCCCGCCCCGGAACCCGACCCGACGCTGACCGTCGGCGGCCTGCGCATCGACCCCACCCGGCATGAGGTCACCTGCGACGGCAACGGCGTCGAGTGCACCCCCGGGGAGTTCCGGCTGCTGGAGACGCTGGCCGCCCAGCCGGGCCGGGTCTTCACCCGCGAGCAGATCCTCGGGCAGCTGCACGGCACGGGGCGCTACTTCACCGTCCGGACGGTGGACACCCACGTGATGAACCTGCGCCGGAAGATCGAACCCGATCCCGCCCGTCCGGTGCGGCTGCTCACCGTCTACGGGGTCGGCTACGTGCTGTCCGACGCCCCGTGAGCGGCCGCTTCCACAGCAGCCTGGTGGTGCGGCTGCTCGCGCTGTCGGTGCTGGTCTCCGTGTGCTCGATCGCGGCCACCGCCTGGCTCGCGGTCCGTACGACCACCCGGGCGATCCGGCAGGAGCAGGGCCAGGTCATCTCCGACGACGCCCGGATCTACGAGGCCCTCCTGGGCCGGGCCGCCGGGCACACCGACTGGCGGGGCGTGCAGCCGCTGGTGGACCGCCTCGCCCGCGAGACCGGGCACCGGGTCGTCCTCACCACCCAGGACCGCCGGCCGATCGCCGACTCCGCCGGCGCCGCCCACCGGACCCCGCTGCCGGACCGGGCGTCGGCGACCGTGGACCCGCTCGCCGTCGACACCGCCATCGCGGGGTCCGCGGGCGGCGACCGCATCGACTCCCGTGCCGTCGGTCCCTTCCGGCTGACGCAGGCGGAACGGACGCGGCTGACCGGCCTCGCACAGCGCCGCGTCGCGTGCCTGCGGGACCTGGGCCTGCCCGCGACCACCGTCACGGCGGCGAGCGGACGGCCCCGGGTGAGCACGCCGGGCTACAGCGGCGATCGCTGCGCCGCCGACGTCCTGGACCGGCCCACCCGCACCGAGGCACGTGCGCTCGGCCGGCTCGACGGCCTGGTCGACGCCTGCCTGGGCCGCCGGGGCAGCGGCCCCGTGGAGCTCGCGCCCGACCTCACGTGGACGCCCACGCGAAGCCGCGGACCCGTGGACCAGGGGCTGGTCTCCTCGTGCCTGGACAGCGCCCGCCGGGAGCAGCTCGCCCCCTACGTCGCGCCGCCCGCGCTGCTCTTCATCGGCTCACCGCGGGACGCGGCCGCCGCGTCCCCGTTCGACCTGTCCGCGCCGAACCGCCTCCGCATGGCCGGGGTCGTCGCCGGCGTGCTCCTGCTCACCGTCGTCGTCACCGCCGGCCTGGGCCTGCAGCTGGTCAGACCGCTGCGCGCGCTCACCGCGGCCGCCCAGCGCGTGAAGGAGGGGGACGTCGCCGCACGCGTGCAGGTGACCGGCAAGGACGAGATCGGCCGCCTCGCCGAGGTGTTCAACGACATGTCGCGGCAGCGGACCGAACTGGAGCGGCTGCGCACCGAGATGGTGGGCGACATCGCCCACGAACTCCGCACCCCGCTGAGCAACATCCGCGGCTGGCTGGAGGCCGCCGACGACGGGGTCGTCCCGGCCGACCGCGCCCTCGTCGGCTCGCTGCTCGAAGAGGCGCTCCTCCTGCAGCACATCGTCGACGACCTCCAGGACCTGGCCGCCGCCGACGCCGGCGCGCTGCGCCTGCACAAGGTGCCGTGCGACGTCGGTGAACTCCTCCAGCAGGTCGCCACCGCGCACCGCGGACGCGCCGACCACGCGGGCGTCCTCCTCTCCGTCGACGCAGGCGCGGCGGACGCCGGCGGCATCGGCACCGTCGTCGCCGACCCCGTACGGCTTCGCCAGGCCGTCGCGAACCTCGTCTCCAACGCCCTCCGGCACACCCCGCCCGGCGGCACCGTCACGGTCACGGCGCGCCGGGAGGGCGGCACGGTCGCCGTCGCCGTCGCCGACACGGGCGGCGGCATCCGGCCCGAGGACCTGCCCCGGGTCTTCGACCGCTTCTGGCGCGCGGAGAAGTCCCGCAACCGGGGCACGGGCGGCAGCGGCCTCGGTCTCGCCATCGTCCGCAACCTCGCGCAGGCCCACGGCGGCTCGGTGACCGCCGAGAGCACCTACGGCGAGGGGTCGCTGTTCACCCTGCGGCTGCCGGGTGACGAGCGCGGAGCGGGTCGCACACCCTGACCTGACGCTCCGCCCGCGACCTGGGGCACGGACCGGGGGCACGTCCCTCCCCCGGTCCGCGGAGGCCCTACGGTGTGATGCGCAGGGCGTCCACCATCCCCACCGACGTGCTGCGGTTGACGATGCGGATGGTGTGCGTTCCCCTGGTCAGGCCGCTGCGCTGCCAGACGGTCTGCTGCACCTGCCGCGCGCCGGAGACCCGCAGGTCCACCGTCGCCTGGAGGGCGCCGTCGAGGTAGACGTCGACCGGCCCCATGTCGCCGTTGCGCTCGGAGATGTAGGCGACTCCGGTGCCGGTGAAGGTGTACTGGGCGACGGCGTTCACCGTGGTGCTGTGGTGGGTGTCGTCGTTGTAGTCGCCGTAGCCCCGCCCACTGGTGGGGTGCCAGTTGCTGTCGTAGGTCAACTGGGTGTTGTTGACCATGGGGTTGGGCGTCTGGGCCATGCCCAGGGTGGAGGTGGTGCCGCTCAGGGTCTTCTCCCCCTGGTTCGCGGTGCCGGTGAGCCGTACGGGCGTGTAGGAGGAGAGCGGCTTGGCGGTGCGCTCCACCACGTAGACCCTTCCGGCGGCCGTGGGCAGGTCGAACTCGGCCGCGGTCGTGGTGAGCACGGTCGTGCCGCCGGTGACGTCGCGGACCCTCACCTGCTGGGTCCCCCACGGGTTCACGACCCGGGTCGTGTTGCCGTACAGGCTCTTGATGCCGACGTACTTCACCTCGCCGGCCTCGCGCTCCGAACTGACGGTGAAGCCGCCCTTGGCCAGCAGGGTGAAGCGTCCGGTGAACGAGGAGTCGCCCGGCACCGCCGGGAAGACCCGGATCTTGTCGTTGTAGGACTGGAGCAGCGACTCGTTGAGGGCCGCGAGGTGTACCCCGAGGTACTCGAAGACGCCGTTGGTGTTGTCGGTCATGCCGTTGGGATAGGTCTGGTACTTGCGCAGCATCGTCTTCATGCCCTGGTACGCCTGGTCGCCGAGGCCCAGCCGGGCCGCCTGGACGGCATCGTTGGCCCAGACGTTGCCGTACGGGAAGGGCCGGGCGTTGAAGGTGTTCACGGCCTTCTGCTGGTCCGGGAAGCCGATGCCGGTGCGGTCGTAGGGCCAGATGATCTCGGCCGCCACGTTCTCCCCGTTGCGGGTCTGCGCGAGCGGCGGGGTGTGCGGCAGGTAGACGTCCGCGGTGGACGGGTAGGCGATCAGGTTGTCCACGATCCGCTGCCACTGCGGCCGCAGGTCGGCGTCCAGGCCCAGGGACTGGGACGCGCGGATCGCGAGGGGGAACAAGGTGCGCACCGCCGCGAGGTCGGTGATCGCGTTCGGCACGTTCCAGTACGTCTCGTGCGCGTGCGAACTCGCGACGAAGTACTTACCGGAGGCGGCGTCGAAGGACAGCTTCGCGGCGTAGAACTTCACCACGTCCCGCATGAACGGGTAGGCGGTGTTGCGCAGGTAGGCGGAGTCGTTGCTGTACGCGTACTGGAGGTACATGTTGTACGCGGCCTCGGTGCCCGTCGACCAGATGTTGTTGGTGAAGTCGCTGTTGACGGTGCCGCGGGCGTTGCCGTCCCAGCCCATGGTCTCCGGCACCCACAGCCCGTCGACGTTGTAGCGGGTCCTGGTGTACGCCTTCAGCGCCGCCGCGTTGCCGCTGTAGAGGCGGTTGAAGCCGGCCATCAGGTCGACGTGGTTGGAGGCGAGGAAGGAGTTGTAGACGTCGCGCTGGTTCCAGAACCAGTACGCGTTGCTCCACTTGGTCTGGTCACCGGTGGCCCGGAAGACGCCGTTGATGAAGTGGAAAGGATTGGTCCCGTACCCGCCGGCGGCGATCATGTACGTGCTCAGGTAGTAGATGTTCTCCAGGTAGTCCGCGTCCCCGGACAGCCCCGAGTACTGCACGAACGACTTGCCCCAGAAGTTGTGCCACCAGGACGTGTAGTCGCCGAGCGTCGCGCTGTAGCCGCGGCTCTTGGCCGCCGCCAGGGCGCGCTTGGCCTCGGCCACCGAGTCGTGCGAGGGCGCGTTGAGCCGGGTGCTGGCGGTGAACCAGATGGTGTAGCTGCGGGACGGGGTGATCGACAGGCGGACGGTCCGGCCGTCGACGACCCGTGTGCTGTAGGCCGCCCCCTCCACCGTGGCGGCCAGGGTGTAGCCGAAGTTCTGCGGGTCGGACTGGCCGCGGCTGATGCCGGCTCCGGTGGAGTCGGCGTACGTCGAGACCGTCTTCCAGGTGTTGAGGTTGGGCACGTCACCGCTGTTGCCCAGCTGGGAGACGTCCCACAGGCCCAGGTCGAGGTTGACCGCGGAGACCCCGGAGCGCGAGTCCTCCACGTGCACGCCCATGACCTCGGAGTTCGGCACGCCCATCACGGTCACGGTGCGGTTGGCGTCGTAGGAGGTGGTGAGGGTGCCGTCGTAGAGCGACAGGCGCTGCTTGTAGGTGCTGTAGCCGCTCTCGAGCGCCGGGGTCGTGGACAGGTTGAGCAGTCCCGCGCCGAACGCCGTCTGCTGCGAGGTGTCCACGCCGGACACCTGCATGGTCAGCCCGTTGTTCTGCCAGGCCATCGCGCCCGTACGGCCGTTGCCGACGGTCAGCCCGTGCAGGGGGTTGGTGGTGGGCCGGTTGTAGACGACGTCGTGCTTGGACATGTAGGCGCCGCGGTCCACGTTCAGGGCGCCGGTGGCGGAGTCGAACGCGGCGTCCGTCGGTGCCGCCACGGCCGGGGCCGAGAGGCCGACGGCGGTCGCGGTCATGATGCAGACGGCTGCGAGCGCGGCTCGCACGAGTCTGCGCAGTCTCATCGAATGCCCTCCCTACGGGTCATGGGGGTGAGGACCGGTGCGGGACAGCGCGCGGCTGGAGCGCGACCGGTGGAGGTGGAACCCGATTGATCGGATGACTCGCCCGGAACGCTTCGTCAGCGCACTCCCTCCCCCGCACCGTGCGCGGGCACGCGGAAGCGATGCGCAGATCAGGCGCCCAAAGCGCGCACGACAAGCCGAGGTACGACGCACGGGGGTACGACGTGACGTCGACATGGCCGCGTCAAAGGAAGTGAACATCGGATGTCTTGGCCGGTCAACACTCAGCGCAAAACGTCCCGGTCGGCCGCACCGGGGCTGCGGGTTGCCGCGCCGGTCGTTGTACGGCACACGCGCGACGGCGAGGGGCCGCGGCGAACGGGGCACTCAGGCGTGCGGCCCACCGCACGGTGCCGCGGGTGTCCGGCCTCCGTGCGGGACACCCGGATGCCTTCCGGGAGCGAGGGCCGGCTGGGAGAACGTTGTCTTCCGATGTTTCGGTGGTCCGCGGGAGCACAACGGTCCCGCGCCGCCGTCAGGGCGCCAGCTCGCCGGATCCGCGGGGGATCAGCCGCGTGGAGACGATGACCCTGCGGGTCGGCCGCGACCGGTTCGCACGGCGTGCCGTGAGGAGTTCGATCGCGGTGCGGCCGATCTCCTCGTCGCCCTGGGCGACGACCGTGACGCCGGGGCGCAGCAGGTCGGCGAGGCCGAAGTCGTCGAAGCCGACCAGGGCGATGCCGCCGAAGTCGGCGCCGAGCGCGCGGATGACCGCGACGGTGGTGCTGAAGTTCCCGGTGACCAGGGCCGTGGCCGGGTCCGGACGGTCGCGCAGGGCGGCCAGCGCGGCGGCCACGCGGGCCGGTTCGACGGGACCGGGGTGCACCATGCCGTCGAGCGGCCCGCCGATCCCGGACAGCGCGTCGCGGAACGCGGTCGCGCGCTCGCGCCCGGTGTGGATGCGCTCGTCGTCGCCGATGTAGCCGATCCGGCGGTGGCCCTGGGCCGTGAGGTGCGCGAACGCCTGCCCTATGCCGCCCCGGTTGTCGGTCAGCACGGTGTCCACGTCCAGGCCGGCCGCCGGGCGGTCGAAGGCGACCACGGGCAGGCCCGAGTCGATCTCGGGCTGGAGGTAGTGGTGGTCCTGGGCGATCGGCTCGATGATGATGCCGTCCATGCGGCGGCGGCACATGGACGTCACCGCCTCGCGTTCGCGTTCCTCGTCGTCCTCGGTCGACATGGCCACCACGGTGAGGCCGGCGGCCCTGGCGGTCTCGTCGATCGCCCGCAGCACGGGGTGCGCGTCGGCGATGTGACGGACCGCCGCGCCTATCGCCCCGCTGTGGCCGCTGCGCAACTGGCGTGCGCGTTCGTCGGGTTGGTAGCCGAGCCGGTCGACGGCCGCCCTGACGCGCCCGGCGAAGTCCTCGCCCACCGTGGTGTCGCCGTTCACCACGCGCGACACCGTGCGCAGCGCCACGCCGGCCTCGCGGGCCACGTCCACCATCGTGGGACGGCGCGGCCGGTGCGGACCGCTCTTTCCGACGGCGTCGGTACCGGGCACGTGGCTTCCCCTCTCGCGGTTCTCCCGTTCCCCTGCGTCCGCAGTGTCCCCGGGAGTCTGCCGGTCCCCCCTGCCGGGACCTCGCGCGCCCCCGGGTGCGTTCCGGAACCGGCCCGTGGTCCTCGGAGGACTTGACTTGCTGTCAGGGGACCCTACTGTACTGGGCGAGACAACGTTATCCCACAGTCGGGATGCGGTCGTTCGCCGGGTGCCGCGGGGCGCCGCCCGGGCCGTACGCCGTGCCTCCCGGAGGACCGGACACCTGTCTCCCGGCGACTCCACACCCGGAAAGGGACCCGCCATGCCCAGAAGAACGGCCGTCGGCAGGCGCAGCACCGCTCTCCTCGCAGCCACCGCACTCTCCCTGCTCGCCGCCTGCTCCTCCACCGCCTCCGGCGGGGCCGACGGGAGCGCCCTCACCTATCTGACGTTCAACACCCCCACCCTGACCCCGGTGTTCTGGGAGGACTCGATCGCCAGGGCGCGGAAGGCGGCACCGGGGGTGACCATCAAGCAGGTGGTCGCGCCCAGCACCGACCGCGACTCGTACGCCAAGCAGCTGCGGGCCTCGGGCCAGTTCCCGGACCTGCTGCAGTCCATCACCCCCGCGCAGTACACCGAGGCCGGCCTGCTCACCCCGTACGAGCAGACCTGGATCGACCGCAACTTCCTCCTGCCGCAGGGCAACGCCATCAAGGGCAAGGTCTACATCCCGCCGACCAACTCGCAGATCATCCCGCTGGTCTTCTACAACAAGGAGCTCTTCCGGAAGGCCGGGGTGACCCCGCCGGCGACCTGGAAGCAGTTCCTCGGGGTGTCGGAGAAGCTGAAGTCGTCCGGTGTCACCCCCATCGAACTGGGCGGCAACGACCCGTTCGCCGCCGGGATGCCGCTGACCGGCGCGCTCAGCGCCGACGTGCTGGGCCGGAACCCGCAGTGGATCCGGCAACGCCACGAGGGCACGGTGAAGTTCACCGACCCCGACGTGGTGGCCGCCGCGACCAAGATGCGCACGCTGGTGGAGAAGGGCTACTTCGAGAAGGGCGCGCTCAACGTCAGCTACGCAGACTCCATCAAGGACTTCAACGCGGGCAAGGCCGCCATGTACCCCATGGGCAGCTGGTACCTCGGCTCGATCCCGAAGGACCAGTGGGACACCATCGGCGTCTTCCCCTGGCCGACCGACGACGGGTCGACCGTCGTGCCCTTCGCGGTGGGCGGCTCGATGGCGATCAGCACCAAGGCGAAGGACCCGGAGGGCGCCATGGCCTTCGCCAAGGCGTGGTCGCTGGACCCGGGCAACCTCAAGGCCCTCATCGAGGGCGACGGCGCCTTCCCCATGCTCAAGGACAAGACCCTCGACGACTACGGCGTCGACGTCAGCCCCGCCTTCACCGACTCCTACGCCTTCGTGACCGAGGACAACGGCAAGGTCAGCGCCATGGCCTGGGCCACCAACGACGACGCGCTGCCTGGCTCGCTGAACAACGAGTTCTACGCCGCCGCCCAGGCCCTGTTCAACACCGACGACGTCAAGGGCGAGATGGCCAAGCTCGACCAGGCGTGGGACTCCGCCATGAAGTGACCTGACAGGTCATCAGCAACACAACCACACCTCAGGAAAGGAGAAGGCGGGTGAGACCGCTGTCGACGTGGTTCCGCGACGCCTCGCGGGACCTCGGGCTCCGTCTGATCGCCGCGTTCGGCCTGCTGCTCTACACGGTGTTCATCGTCCTCCCGGTCCTCATGAGCCTGCGCAGCAGTTTCACCGACGAGAACCCCCTGAGGTCCGGGAGCGAGTGGATCGGGTTCGAGAACTACTCGGAGATGCTGCACGACCCCCAGCTGCGCGCCAGCGTCCTGTTCACCCTGGCGCTGGCCGTCGGGGTGACGGCCGTGGCGAACGTCGCCGGGCTGCTGCTCGCCATGCTGCTCGACCGGACCCGGCTCACCTACCGGGTGCTGCGCACCGTCGCGTTCCTGCCGCAGGTGGTCTCCGGGGTGATCGTCGGCTTCGTCTGGAAGGCGATCTTCACCCAGGACGGGCTGCTCAACGACACGCTCATGAAGCTCCACCTGCTGGACCAGCCGGTGGACTGGCTCGGCCGGCCGCACCTCGCCCAGCTGTCGGTGGGTGTCGTGGTCGCCTGGGTGCTCTCCGGCTTCACCACCGTCGTCCACCTCGCGGCCCTGCAGAACATCCCGCGCGAGCTGTACGACGCGGCGTCCATCGACGGTGCCGGCGCGTACCAGCGGTTCCGGATGATCACGCTGCGGATGGTGGCCCCGGCCACCACCATCGGCGTGACCATCTCGCTGATCACCGTGCTCAAGCTCTACGACATCATCCAGGTCCTCACCTCCGGCGGGCCCGCCAACGCCACCCAGTCCACCGCGCAGTACATCGTGAAGACGGCGTTCACCACCGACCGGTTCGGCTACGCCTCGGCCGTCGCCATGTTCCTGCTGGCGCTGTCCGCGGTCATCGCCCTGTCCGTCACGAGCCTCCTCCGCCGCAGGGAGATCGACCTGTGACCGTCCAGCACGCCCCCGCCCGCCCCGCCACCGGACGCCCGACGCGGCCGGAGCGGCCGGCGACCGCGCCCGGCCGGTCCGGGCGGTACCGCGCACTGCGTTCCCCGGTCCGGCTGACCGCCGCGGTCGTCGTGGTGCTGCTCTTCGTCAGCCCCCTCTACCTGACCGTCGTCAACGCGTTCAAGACCGAGGACGCCATCGTCGCCAACCCCGCGGCGCCCCCGGTCCCTCCGACGCTCGGCAACCTCACCACGGCGCTCGGCCGCCCCGACCAACTCATCCAGCTCGGACTGCGCAACTCGCTGATCGTCGTGCTCTGCTCGGTGCTGCTGCTGATCCCGCTCGGCTCGGCGTTCAGCTTCTGGATCTCGCGCCGGCGCACCCGGCCGCGGGCGGCGATCCTGGCGGTCCTCGCGGCCGGGCTGATGATCCCGCCGCAGGTCGTGCTGCTGCCCACCATCCGGATCCTGACCTTCCTCGGCCTGGACCACTCGTATCCCGGGCTCATCCTGTCCAACCTCGGCGGCGGGTACTTCTCCTTCGCGGTCTTCGTCTACGTCGGCTTCCTGCGGGCGGTGCCCGCCGAGGTCGTGGAGGCCGCGCGGCTGGACGGCGCCGGAGGACTGCGGATCTGGTGGACGATCGTCATGCCGCTGGTGCGGCCGGCGACCGCCACCGTCGCCATCTTCCTGTCGCTGTGGATCTGGAACGACTTCCTCAACCCGCAGTTCATCCTCGGCCCGCTGCAGGGCCAGACCATCACCACCGGGCTCTACCTCTCCGTCGGGCAGTACCAGATGGACTACGGACAGCTGTTCGGCACCATGTTCCTCGCCGGGATCATCCCGGTGGCCGGGTACCTGCTGATGCAGAAGCAGTTCGCGGCCGGTCTCACGGCGGGATCGGCCAAGTGAGCGCCACGCCGCGGACGTCCGCGGCCGCCCCGGCCACGGCGGGGCCGCCCCCGCTGGACGAACTCGCCGGCGACTGGATGCCCGCCGGCCGCCTCGCGCACCTGCCCAGCCTCCGCAACCAGTGGGGGCAAGGGCATGTGAACGCCGACCTGACGTCGCTGTCCTGGCTGGCCTTCCCGCCGTACAGCGGCGGCTACCACACGGGCGTGCTGCGGATCGACGGCCGCCCGCTCGCCGCCGACCGGCTGCGCTGGTCCCCCTGGGGCGTCGAACGCGCTGCCACCCGGGGCGCGTTGACGGTGCACACCGAGGTGCGGATGGGCTACGAGCGCAGCCGGCTCCTGTGGCGGATCACGCTGCGCAACACCTCGGACGAGCCCGTGCACGCCCGCGTCGAGCAGGAACTCCTCGCGATGTTCGCGCACCACGAGACGGACTGGGGCTGGCTGTACGGCACCCCGTGGAACCACGGCCACCACCACGACTTCCACGCCACGGAACGCCTGCGCGCCGAGGTCCTGGCCGACCGGCCGCGGCAGGTGCAGACCCTCCCCCACGGCGAGCGCCGGCTGCGCCTCGGCTCGCCGCGCGTCCCCGGCATCCAGCGCGACGAGGACGCGGCACCCATGCTCCTGGAGTCCGAACTGCCCGACCACTCCGCCCCGGACGCGGACCGCGTGCGCGAACCCGGGGCCCCGTGCCTGGTGGACCGGCTGGAGGTCCGGCGGCCGGACGGCACGGTCACCGCGGTCGGCCAGGAGGGAGCGGCCTGGACCGTACGCCCGGGAACCGACCTGCGCGCCGGTACCGCGGCCCTCGGCTCAGGGGACGTCCTGGCCCTGCGTCTGCGCGTCGACCGGGCCGCCGCCCACGGCGCCGTGATCACCCACGGCAACCACCCCGACTCCGCGACGATCGGACTCGACGACGGCCGCCTCTTCCTGCGCATCGGCGGCGAACGGGTCGTCACCGCCGAGCCGTTGGCCACCGGGCGGTGGCACCGGGTCGAGCTCCGCCTCGGTGACGACGGCGCCCGCCTGGACGTCGACGGCACGGAGCGCGCCCGTACCCGGCCGTGGTGGGAGGGCCGGCGGTGGACCGCCCACGTGGAGGACGGCGCTCTGTGCGTGGCCGACTCACGCAGCCCGGCGCGGTCCGCGTACGCCTTCGCCGAGCCGCCCGACGCCCTGACCGCGAGCGGCGCCCGCGGCCTGGCGCACTGGGACGTCCGGCTCGCGCCCGGCCGGTCCCGTGTGCTGGAGTTCGTCCTCGACATCGGTTCGTCGCGGGACGGGACCCGGAACGCCGCCCTCGCGGCGGCACACGGCTTCGGGGCCGGGTTCGCGGGGGTCGCCGAGCGGTGGCGGACGACCTGGCGGCACGCCTTCACCCCCGGCAACCCGGAGTTCTCCGGCCACCTGCCCACCCTGCACACCGACGACGCGGACCTCGCCCGCACCTACTACCTGGGCGCCCTCCTCGCGGTGTACATGCGCAACACCCGGGTGTCGCGCACCGGCCCGGTCTTCCTCACCGGAGGGCCGCGGCTGGGACCCACGACGACCTTCTTCTGGGACCAGTCCGAGTTCGCCCGCACCGCCGCGATGCTGGAGCCCCGCGGCCTGCGCGCCTGGTTGCTGGCCGCCCTCGCCCAGCCCTACGAGCACTGCCACTCCTTCGACACGCGCAACCTGCTCCCGGTGGGGAACCACTACGCCGCCAACGACCACGCCCTCTTCCGGACGGTCACGGCGTACGTCACCGTCACCGGGGACACCGGCCTCCTCGCGGAACGGGCCGGGGACCGCGGCGTGCTGGACCACCTGCGCGCGATGGCCTTCCGGCCGCGCGGGATACGTGCCCGCTACGCGGGCGGCGTCCTCGCCGACCTGGGCTCCGACGCCTGGGAGTTGCTGGAGTGCGTGCCGAACTACCGGGACGCCGTCGTCTCCTTCAACGCCGGGTACGCCGGCATGCTGCGCTCCCTCGGCACGCTGCTGCGGTCGCTGGGCAGCGACGCGGAGGCGGCGGAGGCCGAGGCGGAGGGCGCGGAGCTGGCCCGCGCGGTGCTCGGCCGGTACGCGGGCGGCGGACGCTGGCGCATCAGCCACCCGCAGGGGACGGACGACGTCATCGGGCACTGCCTGGACTTCGTGCTGGTCGCCGCCGACATGACCGCGGACCTCACTCCGGCGCACCGCGAGGAGATGGTCGGCTTCGTCTCCCGGCGGCTGCTCGACGGCGACTGGATGCGCGCCCTGGACCCGGACGATCCCGTCGCCCCGTTCTCCGACCGCCCCGACCACGGTGCGGCCGGTGCCTTCGCCGCCTGGCCGGGCGCGACCGCGTACGGCCTGTGCCGCCTGGGCCGCCCGGACCTCGCCGCCGGCGTCCTGCGCCGGGCGCACCGCGCGACGTCCGGGGCCCTGTGGGGGCAGGCCATGGAGGTGACCGCCGACGGCGGTTACCGGGTGGCGGAACGCGGTGTCTCCAACCGGGAGAGCGTGGCCGCGGTCGCGGTCACCGAGGCGGTGCTCGCGGGTCTGTTCGGCGTCGCCGCGGAGGTGCTGCGGCCGGGCGGCGGACCTCTGGAGAACGCGTTCGGCCGGCTCACCGGGGTCCGCGCGGCCGGCTACGACCTGCCGGGGCCCGGCGCGTGATCCGGTGCGTGACCTGCGTGACCGGTGCGGGGCGCTGCCCACGCCGGGCTCCGGAGCGGACGAACGGTGATCAGGGGGCGGCCCCGCCGTGGCCGGGTCGGTGGACTCCGGCGGGGCCGCGCGTGGGCCCGCCCGGCCGGCCCCGAGCCGTTGTGTGACCGGGCGGGCGATCGGGGGATCGGACGGCAACGGGCCCCGCTCCGTCCGGGCGGCGCGGAGGCTCCGGCCGCCGCCGGAGCAGTCGTCCGGGGCGGCGGGTGCGGGTCTGCTCGTCCGTCCCGGGCCTCCTCGCCGACCTGAGGCCCTGAGTGGGCGGGGCCCCGGTCCTCAAGGGCGCCGACCGCCGGGGGCGGGCGGCTCCGCCCGGTCGCCTTACCCCGGACCCGCCGCCGAAACCCCGGAGGGCGATCCGGCGCCGCAGGGGATCGTGAGCGGGAGCACGTGATCGCGCGCCGGCATGCGCACCGCCAGGTCGCAGAATTTCCTCCCCTCGGGGTTTCGGCGCCGGGCGGGAGGCAAGGCGCCCTTCCGGAGCCCGCCCGCCCCCTGACGCACCCCTGGGCGGCTCTCCGAGAGCCCGTGCTCTCGGCGATCGGCGCCCTTGCAGGCCGGGCCCCCGGGGGCCCCGGCCGGCGAGGAGGACATTGTGGATCTGAAGACCCGGATGCACCGACCCGGGGAGGAAGTCCCGGTCAGCGGCATCTACGAGTGCACCTGCGGCAAAAGCCACCGCTTCACCAGCACGGACGTGCAGGGACACACCTTCCCACCCGTTCCGGCGGGCTGTCCCGGCGTCCACTGGCGTCTGCTGACCCCCGCCCACGCGGAACGCAGCCCCTGACGCGTCCCGGACGCCCGCCCGGTCACGTGCGATGACGGCACACGCGGCCGGACGGGCCACCACACGGCCCCACCGACGCTCCTTGCCCGAGCCCCGGTGGGGCCCCGCCCCCGGCGCCTACGGGGTGAGCGCGACGTAGACGGATCCCTCGGTCGCGGACCACGTGAAGCCCTGGTGCACCGTGCGGGCACCGTCGGTCAGGAGGCGGGCGGCCATGGCGGTGACCGCCTCGTCCAGGTCCGGGGTCTCGTCCGGCGCCCGCTCCCGGGCCCGGTCGGCACACAGGTAGAGGGTCCGCAGAGCGGCCTCGACGTCGTGGACCTGCTGGCCCGCGTGGGCGACGGGCTTGATCTCCCAGCGCATCTGCATGGCATCGCCCCTCCGGAAGGAAGCGGACACAGCCACAGGATGCCGCTCACCGGACCGGTGCGCATGCCGGGTGGCACGCCCACCGCTGTCCGGGAGAACTTCCGGTGACGAGGGTGCGCGGCATACGGAACCGCGGTGAGCGACGACGAGACCCGGTGATCGTCCCGCTCGGTGCCCCGGTCGCCATGGCCCTTGCGGGCCCCGCGCCGGGCTGCCAAGATCACCGCGTGACCTCCCCGAGAGCCGCCCGGCGCGCCGCCGGCACGCCGAACGCCGTCGACCTGCTCCTGTCCCTGACCTTCATCAGGCGTCGTACTCCCGAACGGGACGCCGCCGATCTGCTTGAGGGCCAGGTCTTCGAGGTCGCCGCGCTCAGCCGGACCGTGGGCCGGGTTGTCATGCTGAACGTCGGCAAGGGCAGGCAGATACAGCACCTCAAGATCGGGTCACTGTTCGTCGCCCAGGGACAGCCGCTGGTGTGGCGTGAGCGCCGCACGCGCCAGGAGACGGTGCTGGGCGGCCCCTTCGCGCTCAGGCGACTCGACAAGAAGGTCCCGCTGAACGGCAGGCTCGCGTTCTACGAGCTGACCACGGCTGACGGAAGCCATGAGGTCGCGCTTCCCAAGAAGGACGCCCCGCTGGTCTCGCTTGCGATAGGCCAGGACACGCTGGAGGCACCCACCCCCGGATGACTCCCGCCGGAGGCCGGGGCGCACAGCCCGCGGTTGACCTTCGGGGCGCCGGCGGTGGGTCGCCGGCGGAACCCGCTCTACCCTGACCCCAGGGCGGAGTCGCGGGGTGGGGGCCGATGCTGAGGCGTACGTACGGAAAAGTCACGGCAGCGGCCTACGTTGCGCTGGTCGCGGGTCTGGCCGTAGCGGGAGCCGTCGAGGAACGAGCCGTCTTCTACCTGTCCGCCGTCGCGTTGACCCTCCCCTCGGGCGCCGTCGCCCTTCCGGCGATGTACGCCGGGTATGCGGCGATCTCGGCGATCGGCTCGATCTGGGCGCCCGTCGCCCGGCCGGACGGAACGGAGGCCGGCTGGCTGGGCCTCGGCAGCGCGACACTGAACGTGACGCTGCTGGTCTGCGCCGCGCTCACCAATGTCCTTCTGCTGGAACGGATCGCACGCCGACGGCGCGGCGCCACGACGGAAGGCCCCTAGGCCGTGTCGTCACATGCCCTCCCCCAACCTTCGGCCGGGGGTGCCCCCACCCCACGGCTCCCCCAGCTGCGCTGGGAGGTGCCCCCAGGCACGGCACTCCCCCAGCTCCGCTGGGAGGTGCCCCCACGCTGCGTTGTCGAATCGTCCGAGTAGCCCACTACGAGGACGACTCTCCGCCTTGCGATGCACCGCACCAGACACCGTGCGGCCCGCCCTCCGGGCGGTGGGGGCACCTCCCAGCGCCAGCTGGGGGAGCTCATGTGACGACACGCCCTAGCCCCGGCCCGCTGCGGTTCCGGGCCGGCCGCCCCCTCCGCACCCTCCGCGGTCGCCCTCAACGGCCGCCCCGCACACCGCTGTCGATAGCCTGACCGGGTGACGACCGACCTGACCCTCCTGTCCCGCGTGGCCTACCGCGGACGGGAGATCACCGCGCCCCGGCTGCGCGGGCTGCTCGCGCTCCTCGCCGGCGAACTGCGCGCCGGTTGCAGCACCTCGCGCCTGGTGGACGGGCTGTGGCGGGACGAGCTGCCGGCCAACCCGGCGAACGCGCTGCGGATCCTGGTCTCCCGGGCCCGCTCGCAGCTCGGGCCCGACGTCGTCGTCAGCACCCCGACCGGCTACCGGCTGGCCCTGGACGAGGAGCAGGTCGACAGTTCGGCGGTGCTGCGCCGCGCCGAGGCGAGCGCCCGGCACTCCCGGGCCGGGGATCACGCGGCCGCCCTGGCCGGCGCGCAGGAGGGCCTCGCCTTCTGGGACACGGCCCCGGACGCCGACGCCGCCCCGGGCGACCCCGTGGCGGAACTGCGCGCCGAGCGGGCACCGCTGTACGCCGCCCTCGCACGCTCCCGCGCCCTCGCGCTCGCCCGGCTGGGACGGCGGGCCGAGGCACTGACGCCGCTGACCGAGGTCTTCGCCGGGGCGCCGCGCGACGAGGAGGTGCTGGCCGAACTGCTGCGCGCCGAGGCCGCGACGGCCGGTCCCTCGGCGGCCCTCGCCCGCTACGACGCGTACCGGCGTGAGCTCCGCGACGACCTCGGCACCGATCCGGGCACCGCGCTCAGGGCCGTGCACCGGGAACTGCTGCAGACCGAGGCCCCCGCGGTCCGGTACGGGGTGCCGCACGACCCGAACCCGCTGCTGGGACGGGACGAGGACCTGGCGGCGGTGGACGGGCTGCTGCACTCCTCGCGACTGGTCTCGATCGTCGGTCCCGGCGGGCTCGGCAAGACACGGCTCGCGCACGCCGTCAGCCGCCGGGCGGAACAGCGGGTGGTGCACTTCGTCTCGCTGGCCGGCGTCGGTGCGGACGAGGACGTGGCCGGCGAGGTGGCGTCCGCGCTCGGCGGCGGGGACGCGCCCCGCGGTGGCGTCGCGGCGTACGGCGGCGGGGCGGACGTGGCCGCCGGGATCGTCGCATCCCTCGGCACCGGCCCCGCGCTGCTGGTGCTGGACAACTGCGAGCAGGTCGTCCGGGGCGCCGCCGGCCTGGTGCGGGAACTCGTGGCGCTCTCCCGTGACCTGCGGGTGCTGGTCACCAGCAGGGCACCGCTGGGGCTGAGTTCGGAGGCGGTGTACCAGCTGCCGCAGCTGAGCCTGGCGACCTCGGTCGCGCTCTTCGAGCAGCGGGCCCGGGCCGCGCGGCATCACGTCGAGCTGCCGCCCGACGCGGTCGCCGAGCTGTGCCGGCACCTGGACGGGCTGCCGCTCGCGGTGGAGTTGGCGGCGGCGCGGGTGCGGGTGCTGTCCGTTCCCGAGATCGCCCGGCGTCTCGGCGACCGCTTCACGCTGCTGCGCGGCGGGAGCCGGGACGCCCCCGAGCGGCACCGGACGCTCCTCGCGGTCGTGGAGTGGAGCTGGAACCTGCTGGAGGACGACGCGCGGGCCGCGCTGCGTGCGCTGTCGGTCTTCCCCGGTGGCTTCTCCGGCGAGGCCGCCGAACAGCTGCAGGGCGACGGGGGCGACGCGCCGTATGTGCTGGAGCAGTTGGTGGACCAGTCGCTGCTGAAGGCCGCCGACACGGCGGCCGGGATCCGTTTCCACATGCTGGAGACGGTGCGGGAGTTCAGCGCCGCCCGGCGGGCGGCCGCCGGCGAGGAGGACGGTGTCACGGACCGGTTCCTGGGCTGGGCACGGCGGTTCGGACTCGCCAACCACGATGTGCTGTTCAGCGCCGAGCCGCTCCGGCACTGGGCCCGGCTGCGCGCGGAGCAGGACAACCTCGTCCTCGCCCTGCGGATCGCCCTGGCCCGCGCGGACCACGCCACCACCGCCGCGGCCGGTGCGGTGCTGGCCTGCGTGTGGCTGACCGACTCGGCGAGCTTCCACCGCGTGCTGACCCTGGCCGCCGACACCGCGGCGCCGCTGTCGCACTACCGCCCCGACGCCCCGCACATCGAGGTCACCCGCACCCTCAGCGCCGTCTGCACCGCGGGCCCGTTCATCGGGTTCGGGCCCGTCCGGCCGCGCCACCTCGTGACCCTGCGCCGGCTGCCGTCCGCGGAGCCCGACACCCTCCTGCGCGCGCTCGCCACGGTGCTGTGCGCCGTTCCGGACATGCGCCCGCCCGGCTACGAGGCGCTGCGCAAGCTGAGCGGGAGCGACGCACCGCTGCTGGCGGGCATCGCCGAATGCGTGGCCAGCTACCTCTGGGAGTACGAGCACGAGCCGGAACGCGCGCTGTCCTCCGCCCGGCGGATGCTGGCCATGGTCGACGCCGTGCCCAACCCGTCGCTGCGGCTCCTCGGCCACTCCCGTTGCAGCGAGTTGTGCGCGGACGCCGGCCTCGGCGAGGAGGCGTACGGGCACCTGCTGGCGGCGCTGGACACCCTGACGCACCTGAGCGACCAGTCGCCCACGACGGGCCTGCGCCGGGGCCTCGTCCTGGCCTGCCTGCAGCGCGGTGAGCCGGACGAGGCCGAGGAATGGCTGCGGCGGGTGGAACGGAGCGGGTCCGGGGAGCAGGCCGCCGCCCACACGCCCGACCTGGCGGCCTCGGCGGAGATCGCACTGGCCCGCGGGCTCACCGAACTGGGCCTGGGCCGCTGGCGGATGGCCGTGGAGCAGCAGCGCGCGGGCGACCGGCCGCCCGCCGATCCCACCATGGACGCGTGGGCGCGGGTGATCGAGGCCCACGCGGTGGCCGCGCACGCGTACGCCGGGCGGCTGGAGCCGGTCGCCGGCCTGGTGGCCGAACTGGACGGCCGGCTGCGCACCGCGCTCGCCGACGGCTCCGGCCCGGCCGGGGAGGTGCTGCGGCACGGCACCGGCGTACTGGCCCTGGGCCTCGCGCGGCTGGCGGCGGGCGACGCGTCGGCGGTGCGCCTGCTGGCGCTGGCGGGACGACTGCACGTGTCCCAGGTGTTCCAGCCCACGATGTCCCTCGACCGTGCCCGGCGGGCCGCCGAGGAGACGGACGGGGCGGCGTACGCCGACGCGGTGTCGGAGTACGCCGCCCTCGGGCGGGAGGGGCTGCGGGAGGCAGCCCGCGCGCTCATTTCGGGTCGCGGTTGAACTGCGCGGTCGACCAGAGGTAGCCGAGCACGGTCAGGCCCGCGCACCAGGCGACCGTGATCCACCCGTTGACGCCGATCTCCGTGCCGAGCAGCAGGCCGCGCAGCGTCTCGATGGCCGGGGTGAACGGCTGGTACTCGGCGATCGGCTGGAACCAGCCCGGCATCGTGTCGGCCGGGATGAAGGCGCTCGAGATGAGCGGGAGCAGGATCAGCGGCTGGGCGCTGTTGGCGGCCGCCTCGGCGTTCGGACTGGCCATGCCGATGCCGACCGCGATCCAGGTGAACGCCAGGGAGAACATCACGAGCAGCCCGAACGCCGCCAGCCACTCCAGGGCCGTCGCGTCCGTGGACCGGAAGCCGATGGCGACGGCGACGGCCCCGACGAGGACGACGCTGGCCACGCACTGCAGGACGCTGCCGACGACGTGCCCGATGATCACGGAGCCGCGGTGGATGGCCATGGTGCGGAAGCGGGCGATGAGGCCCTCGCTCATGTCCATGGAGATGTACACGGCGGCCCCGATCACGGTGCTGCCGACGGTCATCATCAGGATGCCGGGGACGATGTAGGCGATGTACTCGGAGCGGTCGGCGCCACCGCCGCCGATGCCCGCGCTCATCACGTCACCGAAGATGTAGACGAACAGCAGCAGCAGCATGATCGGCGCGAGCAGCAGGTTCAGGGTGGTGGACGGGTAGCGCCGCGCGTGCAGCAGATTGCGGCGCAGCATGGTGCCGGAGTCGCGGACCGCGAGGGACAGGGTGCTCATCGGACGTTCTCCTTGGGCTGGTCGGGGACGCTGACGGGGCTGGTGAGGGCGAAGAAGACGTCGTCGAGGTCGGGGGTGTGCACGGTCAGCTCGTCCGCCTCGATGCCGGCCGTGTCCAGCCAGTCGAGGATCGAGCGCAGCTCGCGCTGGCTGCCGCCGCTGGGGATCTGCAGGGTCAGCGCCTCGTCGTCCCGGGTGGCCCCGCGCAGTTCGTCGGTGGCGGAACGGTAGGCGGCGGGGTCGGTGAAGCGGAGCCGTACGTGGCCGCCGGGGATGAGCCGCTTGAGTTCCTCCGCGGTGCCCTCGGCGGCGATGGTGCCGTTGTTCAGCACCGCGATGCGGTCGGCGAGTTCGTCGGCCTCCTCCAGGTACTGGGTGGTGAGGAAGACGGTGACGCCGTCGGAGACCAGCTCGCGGATGATCTGCCACATGGTGTGGCGGCTGCGCGGGTCCAGGCCAGTGGTGGGCTCGTCGAGGAAGATGATGCGGGGGCTGCCGACCAGCGTCATGGCGATGTCGAGGCGGCGCTTCATGCCGCCGGAGTAGGTCGACGCCGGCTTCTTGGCCGCCTCCGTGAGGTCGAACCGCTCCAGCAGTGCGGCGGTCACCTTCCTGCCCTCGCTCTTGGACAGGTGGTGCAGGTCGGCCATCAGCAGCATGTTCTCCTCCCCGGTGATCAGCCCGTCCACGGCGGAGAACTGACCGGTGACGCCGATCGCGGCACGCACCGCCTGCGGCTCGACGGCGAGGTCGTGGCCGCCGACGCGGATGTCACCCGCGTCGGCGGTGACGAGCGTGGAGAGGATCTTGACGGCGGTGGTCTTGCCCGCGCCGTTGGGGCCCAGGAGGGCGAAGACCGTGCCCGTGGGCACGTGCAGGTCGATGCCCTGGAGGACCGGCTTGTCCCCGAAGGACTTCCGCAGCCCCGTGGCCGCGATGGCGGATGCGTGGGTCGTTGTCATGCCCTGGAGTCTGCGCGGGGCCGCGCTCAACGACCTTTCAGCGCGGTTTCACCCACCACCGTCCACCGCCCACCCGGTGAAACGCCCTGGTCGGCGCGGCGACGGCACGTCCGCCGCCCGCTCGCGCGCTCCGCGGCCGGTTGCGGCTCGATCCCCGACTCGGTCGCGGCACACCGCCACGCCGCCGGCGGGTACCGCGTGAAAGGGTGGCCGCACGCGCAGGTTCCCCGAACCGCCGCGACGGGCCACGGGTGATGACGACGGGTACGGCGGACGGATCCGGCATGGAGTTGCTGTGGACGAGTTCACCTTCCTTGCAGGTGCACGGATGTCACCGCGAGGTGAGGCCGTCTTCCTGCTGCTCTTCGGCTTGGGCGCGACGTTCACGGGTCTGCTCACCGCTGCGAACGCCGACGCCGTGGCCGCCCACCACGACCAGATGCAGCAGGACTTCCACGACGCCAGCAAACGGGGTGGTCCTCCGGACGACCGCACCCGCAAGACCCGGCGCACCCTCGCGAGGACCCTCGGCTGGGTGTTCGCGATCATCGGCCCCGCCCTCGCGATCTCCGGAGTCGTGATGCTCGTCCGCCTGTAGCCCGGCGGGCTCCTGCGACATCGCCGCCGTACGACACCGCGGGCAACGCCTGTTGCGACCGGTCACCGAAGGCACCGCGCTCCGGGCCGCGCGGTGTCGGCTTCGTCACGAGTGACGGGAGCGCGCCCGAACACCCCGATCTTTCCAAGAATTGGTCAAGAAAGGGTCATGTCGTCCGGAATGGGAGTCCGTTGCGGTGACCGCCATCTGTCGTTCACACCCGTCTCACCGCTCCGGTCGACCGTGCTTCCTAGCGTCCGTGAGTGCGCGCACCGCTGACCTGCCGCAGCCCGCTGTCAGGTTCGGAGCGCTGCAGTCCGGTCGGTGTGCGACTGCAACCGACGACGCGAAAGGCCCCCGGAATGCCGGAAGAACGCAAGCAAACCCGCATCTCTCGCCGCAACGCACTCGGCCTGTTCGGCGCGACCGTGTCCGGCGCCGCCGCCGGGCCGCTGGTCCTCGGCGCCGGAACCGCCGAGGCGGCCCCGGCGCACTCGGAGGTCACCGGTCTCACCACCGGCTCGCCCACCACCCCCGTCCAGGGCCTGCACCTGACCTTCGGCGCCGACCCGCGCAGCCAGATGGTCGTGTCGTGGATCACCGACGCGGCCGTCAAGAACCCGCGGGTCGTCTACGGCACGCTGAGCGGCGGCTTCGGCTCCACCGTGCACGCGAAGACGAAGACCTACGTGGACGGCACCTCCGGGCGGACCGTCTGGGCCCATCACGCGCTGCTCGGCAAGCTCAGGGCCGACACCGACTACCTGTACGCGGCCCAGCACGACGGTGCCACCCCCGACGCCGGCACCTTCCACACGGCCCCGTCGGGCAGGGCGCCGTTCACCTTCACCAGCTTCGGTGACCAGGGTGCGCCCAGCGTGACGTGGAAGACCGGTGCGAACCCGGCGGACGCCTCGGGCCGCGACTTCGAGCCCAACGCCACGCCCGCCGCCGCCGACATCGTCACCGGCATCGAGAAGGTCGGCCCGCTGTTCAACCTCCTCAACGGCGACCTCTGCTACGCCAACACCGGGCCGGACCGCCTCCGCGTCTGGAAGGACTTCCTCGCCAACAACAGCCGCTCGGCGCGGTTCCGTCCGTGGATGCCGGCCGCGGGCAACCACGAGATCGAGCTGGCCAACGGCAAGCTCGGTCTCGACGCGTACCAGACCTACTTCGAGCTGCCCTCGACCGAGAACCAGCCCGAGCTCGACAACCTCTGGTACTCCTTCACGGTCGGCGCGGTGAAGGTGATCGTCCTGCAGAACGACGACATCGCGCTGCAGGAGGGCGGCGACATCTACATCAAGGGCTACTCCGGCGGCCGGCAGCTCGCCTGGCTGGAGAAGGAGCTCAAGGCCGCACGGGGTTCGAAGGACATCGACTGGATCGTCGTCTGCATGCACCAGGTGATGATCAGCTCGGCGACCGGCGCGAACGGCGCCGACGTCGCGCTGCGCGCGGCGTACGGCCCGCTGTTCGACCGGTACGGCGTCGACCTGGTGGTCTGCGGCCACGAGCACGACTACGAGCGCTCGTTGGCGGTGCGCGGCGTCGTCCCCGGCAGCGTCACCCTCACGCCCAACCCGAGTCAGGCCGCGCTCGACGTGATCGAGAGCGAGCACGGCACGACGCACATGGTCCTCGGCGGCGGCGGTGTGTCCGGCATCACCAACAACACCTTCACCACCGACGACGCCGACGGCCACGGGCACCACTCGGCGTACGTCCAGATGGAGCACGTCGGCAAGTACAACTCCGTCAAGGAGAAGGAGACGGCGGTCTGGATCGGCGTCCGTGACGCCGAGCACCCGTACGGCTTCGCCGAGTTCTCCGTCGACCCGGGCCGTCACGCCGGTGACATGACCCGCATCCACGTCACCTACTACAACATCATCACGCCCACCGGTGAGCTGTCGGTGTTCGAGAAGTTCACGCTGCAGCGCCGTCGCAGTGACGGCGGCAACGGCCACGGCCACGACCACCACTGACCCACCGCGACCAGCGGCAGTGGTCGGCAGCGCCTGGGGCCGGGACGTCGTCCCGGCCCCAGGCGCTGCCGGGGTTCACGCCGCCGCGTCGTACGCCGCACGCGCGCGGACGGAGCGCGCCCCCCGCGTCCGAGGGGCGCGCTCCGCGAACACCGACAGCCGCAGCACGAGATAGCGGCCGATCCCGACGAGCGCGGTGGCCGACAGGTACACCGACTGCTGCAGGACGACCCCGGCGCCGGGGCGGAGCACGGACAGCGCGCCGACCGCGGCCGAGGTGACCAGCCAGCCGGCGGCGACGGTGGCCGCGCCCTTCACGTGGCCGGCCAGACCGGGCCGTCCGCAGCCGAACGTGACGCGGGCGTGCAACTCCGTGGCGGCCACCGAGGAGGCGACGGTGGTCAGCACGTTCGCCGCCATCCACGGGATCCACTGCGCGAGCAGGACCAGGGCCGCCGAGGACACCAGGGTGACTCCGCCGCCCAGCCCCGCGAAGCGCACGAAGGCCGCCACGTGAGGGCGCATCAATCGCAGGCCGTCCATGGGGGTCCCCTCCCGGTTCACCGGCCCCCGCGGGGCCGTCGTCGTCATGCGCAGATCGTGACCGGGCCCGCGTTCATCGCCGTTTCAGCGGGTTGTCAGGAGTGCCGGCGACGGTGAAACCCGGGGGCGGACAGAGCGCCGGACGGTCGTAAAGAACGCGTAAAGACTGCCGGGATCCGGCAATGACCGGCTGCCGCGGCCCGTGACAGCATCGCCGTGTCTTCGGAAGGCCGGATCGGCGAACGGGCAGGGGGCGGGGGCGGGATGGAGTGGTTCCTCGGGCTCGGCATCGCCGGTCTGGTGGTGCTGGCGATGGCCCTCGTCTTCGACGGTGTCCTCGACGGACTCCTCGACGGGCTCGGAGGCCTGGACGGCCTGCTGTCCCTGCCGGTGGTCGCCGGGTTCGTGTCGATGCTCGGCTTCTCCGGCGCGATCGTCCTCGGCACGACGGATCTCGGGACGGCGTCCGCCGCCGCCGTGGGGGTCGCGGCCGGGGGTGTGGCGGGATGGCTGACGTGGCGGTTCGGCCGGTCGCTGATGCGCGGCGGGGATTCGGCAGCACCGCGCGGCGACGACCTCGTCGGCGGTTCCGGCACGGTGGTCACCGCGATCCCCGCGGACGGCTACGGCGAGGTGCTCGCGTACCTGGCCGGTCAGCCCGTGAAACTCGCGGCCAGGAGTACCGTCCCGCTGCCTCGGGGCTCGAGGGTGTGGGTGGAGGCGGCGTTGTCGGCCACGTCGGTGGCCGTACGCCCCGTCGACCGCTGAACCCGCGCGCCTGAACCCCCGCGCCTGAACGCCCCGGCGGCTCGCACCTCGCACCCCCGCACCCCGTACGCGTGCGCGCGGCCGGGCCCCCGGCACCGCGCGTGCGGCGCCGCGACTTCTTCCTCGTCAGTTCTGCTCCGACCAAGGGAATCCGGCATGAACCCTGTCCTCACCGCCGCGGTGGGCATCGTCGTCCTCGTCGTCCTGCTCGCCCTCGTCGTCGTCACCCGCTACAAGGTCGCCGGTCCCAGCGAGGCGTTCATCGTCACCGGGCGGCGTGGCAAGAAGTCCACCGACCCGGAGACCGGACGCGTCTTCACCGACAACAGCGGCCAGAAGGTCGTGGTCGGCGGGGGCGTGTTCGTCGTGCCCTTCGTCCAGCAGAAGTTCACCCTGGACCTGTCGAGCCGGCACATCCCCGTCGCCGTACGGGGCGCGGTCACGCTGCGCGGGGTCAAGGCGCACCTCGAGGGCGTCGCGATCGTCAAGGTCGGGGGGACCGAGGACTCCATCCGCGCGGCCGCCCAGCGGTTCCTGATGCAGCAGGACGGCATCGTCGGCTTCACCCAGGAGGTCCTGTCGGGCGCGCTGCGCTCCATCGTCGGGCGGATGTCGGTGGAGGACGTCATCCGCGACCGCGCGGCGTTCGCCGGCCAGGTGGCCGAGGAGGCGGAGGCCAGCCTGTCCGGGCAGGGCCTGGTCCTGGACGCCTTCCAGATCCAGGACATCACCACCGAGGGCTCCTACCTGGAGGACCTCGGACGGCCCGAGGCCGCCCGGGCCCGGCAGGAGGCGGACATCGCCGAGGCCCTGGCACGGCAGGCGTCGGAGCAGGCCCGGCTCAAGGCCGAGGAGGAGATCGCCGTCGCCCAGCGGACGTTCGCGCTCAAGCAGGCCGAGATCAAGGCCGAGACGGACGAGGCCGCCGCCCGCGCGGCCGCCGCCGGTCCGCTCGCGGAGGCCGCCCGCAACCAGGAGGTCCTCACGGAGCAGGAGAAGGTCGCCGCCCGGCAGGCCGCGCTGACCGACCGCGAACTCGACACCATGGTCCGCAAGCCGGCCGACGCCGCGCGCTACCGGGCCGAGCAGGAGGCCGAGGCCCGACGGATCGCGCTGGTCAAGGAGGCCGAGGCGGACGCCCAGCGCTCCCGGCTCACCGGTGAGGGCGAGAAGGCGCACCGGGCGGCGCTGGCCGAGGCCGTACGCCTCGAGGGCGAGGCGCAGGCCGCGGCCATCGCGGCGAAGGGGTCGGCCGAGGCCGAGGCCATGCAGAAGAAGGCGGACGCGTTCGCCCGGTACGGCGACGCCGCCGTGCTGCAGATGCTGGTCGAGGTGCTGCCGCAGGTCGTCGCGAAGGCCTCCGAGCCGCTCGCCGCCGTGGACAGGATGACCGTGATCTCGACGGACGGAGCGAGCCGACTGTCCCGCACGGTGGCGGACAACGTGGCGCAGGGCATGGAACTGCTCAGCTCCACCACGGGAGTCGACCTCGCCGAACTGCTCAAGGGCATCACCCAGCGCGGCACCACGGCGCCGGCCCACGCCGACGCGTCCAACGGGAGGGTCGAGATCGCCGACTGACGCGGGGCGAGGGGCCGGCGGTGTCGCACCAGGGGCCGGACCCGCCCAGGGCGAGAGCAGGAGCCGTGCGTGACGGGATGGAACGGAGGATCGGTACGCGGAGGTGGTCCCGGTGCGGACGAGGGCGATCAGGCGGCCCGTGTACGTATGGCTGCCCGTGGCCGGGGGTGTGGGGACCTACGCCCTGGCCGCCCTGTTCATCGGTCCGGTGCACGAGGCCCCGGGAGGGGCGGTCCTGCTCGGGGGCGTGGCCCTCTTCTTCTGGGCTCTCGGGTGGGACTCGGCGATCCGCAGCGGGCCGGACCGCTTGTCCGTCACGAACTTCCTGGTGACCTCGACCGTTGCCTGGACCGATGTGGGCGAGGTGGCGATTCACGACGGCCTGACCGTCGTCCTGCGCGACGGACGCACGATCGAGTCGATCGCCTTCGGCAGTTCGCTGCTGGGGGCGTTCACCGGGTACCCGACCCATCGGAAGGCGCTCCGGAAGCTCCAGCAGGCCCACGGTGCGGCACTACGGGCCCACAGAGGCACGGACCAGGGCCCGGGCAGGAGCAATAGCAGGAGCAGGGGCAAGGGCCGAGGCCCGGCCGGCCCGGCCGGCCCCGTCCGGCTGACGACGTCCTTCGAATGGCGACGGCTCCTCTGCGCCCTCGTGGCCGTCTACGGCCCGCTCCTGCTCATCGGCCTCCTTGCGCGGTGAGGGCTCCGGCGGCGGTACGGCGGGCGCCCCGGGCCGACGACGTACCCCACGGGCGTACCTGTCCCGTACCGGGAGCGGATCACGCCGCGGCCGGGCGACGCCGCAGGAAACGGGAGGCCACCATCGCGGCGAACACGACGGCCCAGAACACCGCGGCGACCCAGATCTCCCAGCGGCCCGTGCTCGTCATCCACGAGGTGCCCGTCGCGCGTCCCAGCTCGTGCGTGGTGACGGCGTACATGCCGACCGGGAAGACGAGGTTCCACCAGCCGAGGTCGTAGCGCAACGGAATGCGGCGCAGCGCGTGCCGCCATACGCCGAGGGCCAGCAGGAGCGGGACGAGCCAGCTGGAGAACGACCACAGGACGACGGACGTCCCGACGAGGACCTCCCTCGACAGGATGGTGCTGCCCGGGGGGAGGGCGATCAGCCGCACCGCGACGAGCACGACGATCGCCGCCGCCCCCATGAAGATCCAGACGGACGTCATGAGGCCTTCCGGCCGGACGGGCCGGGCCAGCAGTCTGGCCAGGACGATCGCGGAGGTCAGCAGGTACTGCATCAGGCCGACGGCCCAGCACACCACCGCCAGCACGGGCAGCACGTCTCCTGTGGTCACCCGGGCCAGCGAGGCCGCCGCGAGTGCCACCGACTCCGAGCCCACCGCCCACAGGAACCAGGTGCCGTTCACCTGGTCGAACGAGGGGCCCCGCTTCAGGGTGGTGATGAGCGCGAGCGGAATGCCGTAGCCCAGCACCACCCACCCCAGTGCCCCGAACGCCAGGAAGGCCGCGGCGGCTGCCGTGTGGCCGTCCGGCGCGAGGCGCGACGCCAGGACGTTGGAAGAAATCGCGAGGGTGAGGAAGGCGAAGGCGCGCGGCCCGAGGAAGTCCGCGACGAACCGTTCACGTCTCCGCAGCAGCCGCAGGCCGTACGCGGGCACGAGTACCGCGAACCCGGCCAGGGCCACCCACAGCAGCGCTGCGGAGGCCGTGCGGGCGCCGCCTACGTACAGGGCCGTGGAGACGATGCCGGTGCCCATGACGAACGCGAGCGCACCGGGGTTGAGGTCCGCCACCGCGGCGGAGAGGGTGGCGCGGAGTCCGGGCGGCCGGGGATCGGGGCCGGACGTCCGCTCACCGGTTCCGCGGCGGATGATCTTCGACATGACACGCCCTCCGGCCGCTCTCGCGGTAGCAGCATTTTACTGATGTGCGCACTTCATCACCTTTCGGGCACGGAGGCGGTCCGGGAATCGCCGGGCGACGCCGAGGCGGCGGCCTGCGCCAGTACCTGGGTGACGGCGTCCGCGACGCCCCGCGCGGTCAGACCCGCCTCCGCGAGGATCTCGGCACGGCTGGCCTGCCGGGGGAACCCGTCGGCCACGCCCAGGACCCGCACCGGGGTGCGGATGCCGGCCTCCTGCAGGGCCTGGACCACCGCGGTGCCCACTCCCCCGGTCCGCAGGCCGTCCTCGACCGTGACGACCAGGTCGTGCCCCGCGGCGAGGGCGGGCAGTTCGCCGGGGAGCGGCTTCACCCACAGCGGGTCCACCACGGTGACCCGCATGCCGTGCCCGGCGCAGAGCGCCGCCGCCTCCAGGGCGACCGGCGCCGTCGTCCCGACGGCGATCAGCAGCACGCCGCCGGTGCCGGGCCCCGCCTCACGCAGGACGTCGACCGCACCCGCGCGAGCCGCCGCCGGGATCTCCGGACCGACCGCGCCCCGCGGGTAGCGCAGGACCGTCGGCGCGTCCGCGATCGCCACGGCCTCCCGCAACCGCTCCCGCAGCGTGCGCGCGTCGCGGGGAGCGGCGATCCGCAGCCCGGGCACGGCCTGGAGCATCGCCAGGTCCCACAGCCCGTTGTGACTGGGCCCGTCGTCGCCGGTGACCCCGGACCGGTCGAGGACGAGGGTCGCGCCGAGACGGTGCAGCGCGAGGTCCATCAGCACCTGGTCGAGCGCGCGGTTGAGGAAGGTGCCGTACAGGGCGATCACCGGGTGCAGTCCCGCCATGGCCATCCCGGCGGCCGAGGCGACCGCGTGCTGCTCGGCGATCCCGACGTCGAAGAACCGTTCCGGGTGGCGTGCGGCGAACTCGTTCAGACCGACGGAACCGGGCATGGCCGCGGTGATCGCCACGACGTCCGGGTGCGTGCCGGCCAGCTCCACCAGTTCCCGGCCGAACGCCGCCGACCAGGTCAGACCCGCGGGCCGCAGGGGGCGGCCCGTCCGCGGGTCGATGGTGCCGACGCCGTGCAGATGGTCCTCCTCGTCCTGTTCGGCGGGCGGGTATCCGAGCCCCTTGCGGGTCGTGCAGTGGACGACGACGGGTGCGCCATGGGTCCTGGCCCGCTCCAGGGCTGCCTCCAGGGCGCCGATGTCGTGGCCGTCGACGGGCCCGATGTAGTGCAGTCCCAGCTCGCGGAAGAGCGAGTGCGGCGCGACGGCCGCATCGGCGGAGCCCTCCCCGAGACCCGCCCTCAGCCCCTCCTTGAGGCCTTCCTTGGCCGCGTGCAGGGTGCGGTGCAGCGCCCGGCCCGGTGTCCCGGCGCCGTCGAGGGCCTGTTTGCCCCAGCCGGCCAGCCGCTCGTAGCCGGCGTGGCCGCGCAGGGCGGCCAGGTGCCGCGCGAGTCCGCCCACGGTCGGTGCGTACGAACGGCCGTTGTCGTTGAGGACGATCACCACGGGCCGTTCGGGTGCCTCCGCGATGTTGTTCAGGGCCTCCCAGGCCAGGCCTCCGGTGAGGGCGCCGTCGCCGACGACGGCGACGATGTGCCGGTCCCCCTCCCCCGCGAGCCGTCGCGCCTTGGCCATGCCGTCGGCGTACGACAGGGCCGCCGAGGCGTGCGAGTGCTCGATGTGGTCGTGCGCGGACTCCTCCCGGCTGGGGTAGCCGGAGAGGCCGCCGCGCTGCCGCAGTCCGGTGAACTCCCCGGCCCGCCCGGTCACGATCTTGTGGACGTACGCCTGGTGGCCCACGTCCCACAGCAGCCTGTCCCGCGGGGAGTCGAAGACCCGGTGCAGCGCCAGGGTCAGTTCGACGACGCCGAGGTTGGGCCCCAGATGACCACCCGTGGCCGCGACGTGCCGGATCAGGAACTCGCGGATCTCCCCGGCGAGCCGGGCCAGCTCCGGATGGCTCAGACCCCTCAGGTCCGCGGGCTGCTTGATCCGTCCCAGCAGGCTCATGCCGCTGCTCCTCCTCGATGCCGCTGTGCCGTCGGCGGACGCGCAAGGGGCGTCCGGCGCGCGGTGCACGGGCCGTCCGCGTCCCCGGATCCGTCGCCCGTGCGCGCGGACCGAACCCCGTGCGTGCGCGTCGCGTTGACGACCGTAGGTCCGGGAGGGGCCGGGGGCCGACGGCCCGCCGTGCCACGCCGGCCTCACATCAGGACCTCGGGCGGGCCGGCCGGCCGTCCGCGAACCCCCGCCCCCGGATCAGGGCGCGGCGCCCGCGGGCGGCCGGGTGTCCCGATCCGAGGGGTTCCTGGCCGACGGCCCGCCATCGTCCCCGGCGGCGATTCCGCTGAAGTGGGTACGGCCGCGCGCCCGCGGCCGCCGGCCCCACCCAGGGAAGAGACATGACCGAGGACCGCGATCCGGAGGACGCCGCACGCCGGCCACCACCCGTCCTGTACAGCCTGGGACTCCTGCACGGCGAACTGCGTGCGCGGCACCGACTGTCGCTCCACGACCACCTCGTGCTCGGCGCCCTCGCCGGAGCCGAGGACCGCACGCTACCGGTGGTCCGGCTGGCGGCGTTCCTCGGAGAACCCGCACCCCGGATGGCCCTGGTCCTGAAGGGCCTGGAGGCGGCCGGGCTGATCGAACGCCATCGCCGTGACAGGGACCGCAGGAAGGTCGAGGTGACCCTCACCGAGGCGGGCTGCGCCCGGTTCGCCGACGCGGAGCGGACGGCACGGGAACGGCTGCGCCGGCACCTCGTCCCGTGACCGGTTCGGGCCCGGGCCGTACGTACGAGGCCGGGGCCGAGGGGGCACCCGCGCCCCTCAGCCCGTCGGCTCAACCCGCTGTCGTCTAGGCCGGGTCCGGCCAGCGACTCGTGATGACCTTGCCACGCGTGTAGAAGTGCACGGCTTCGCCGCCGTACATCCGGTGGTCGCCGAAGGCCGAGTCCTTCCAGCCGCCGAAGGAGTGGTGGCCCACCGGCACCGGCATCGGCACGTTCACGCCCACCATGCCGGTCTCGACCTCGAGTTGGAACCGGCGGGCCGCGCCGCCGTCACGGGTGAAGATCGAGCTCGCGTTGCCGAACGGGGAACCGTTGACGATGCGCAGGGCCTCCTCGTACGTCCCGGCGCGGACGACGCACAGGACGGGGCCGAAGACCTCGTTCCGGTAGACGTCGGAACCGGTGTCCACGTGGTCGAGGAGCGAGATGCCCATCCAGTGCCCGTTCTCCAGGCCCTCGACGGTGAAGTCCCGCCCGTCGAGCACCACTTCGGCCCCCTGGGCGGCCGCGCCCGCGACGTAGCCGGCGACCTCGTCGCGGTGCGCCCTGGTGACGAGCGGACCCATCTCGGACGCCGGGTCGTCACCCGGGCCGATCCTGACCCTCGCGGCCCGCTCGACGATCCGGGGCACCAGCGCGTCGCCCGCCGAACCGACCGCGACCACCACGGAGACCGCCATGCAGCGCTGACCCGCGGAGCCGTAGGCAGCGGTCACGGCGGCCTCGGCGGCGGCGTCGAGGTCGGCGTCGGGCAGGACCAGCATGTGGTTCTTCGCGCCGCCGAGCGCCTGCACACGCTTGCCGTTCGCGGCCGCCCTGCGGTACACGTGCCGGGCGACCGGCGTGGAGCCCACGAAGGAGACGGCCGCCACGTCGGGGTGGTCGAGCAGCACGTTCACCGCGGTCTCGTCGCCGTGCACGATGTTGAGCACGCCGGCGGGCACACCGGCCTCCGCCGCCAGTTCCGCGAGGAGCACGGAGGCGGAAGGGGCCTTGCTGCTGGGCTTGTGGACGAAGGTGTTGCCGCAGGCGATCGCCATGGGGAACATCCACATGCCGATCATCGCGGGGAAGTTGAACGGCGAGACACCGACGACCACACCGAGCGGCTGGCGGACCGACGCCACGTCGGTCATGCCCGACACCTCGGTGGACGTCTCGCCCTTGAGGGCCGTGCCGAGGCCGCAGGCCAGCTCGACGATCTCCAGGCCCCGGGCCACCTCGCCCAGCGCGTCCGCGTGGACCTTGCCCTGCTCGGCGGTGATCAGCGCGGCGATGTCGTCCCGGCGTGCGTCCAGCAGTTCGCGGTAGCGGAAGAGGATCGCCGTACGCTGCGCGAGCGAGGTCCTGCGCCAGCCGACGTAGGCGACCTTCGCCGCGGCGACCGCGGTGTCGACCTCGTCGGTTCCGGCCAGCGCGACCCGGGTGGTGACCTCTCCGGTCGCCGGGTCGGTCACGGCGCCCCAGCTGCCGGTGCCTCCCTCGGCGTCCCCGAAGGGCCTGCCTCCGATCCAGTGCGTGACGGTCTTCATGGGCGCTGCTCCTCCAGGGACGACGGCGGCGACGACTGCAGTCGGATGCTCCGCGGCCACGGGCCCCGTGCCCGGGACGGCGGGACTGCTGACATCGAAGTTACGTCTCCGCTCCACGCCTTCCGGCCCTCCGGAGCCACGCGGCCCGAAGTGCCCGGCTCCTGTCCGGAACTGTCGTGGGGAGGATCACGCGGGCAGCGCCCTCGACGACCCGGTCGCCCGCGCTGCGGTGATCCGGGCGCCGGTCGTGCGCCACGCGTGCGGCTGCCGCCAGACCGCCTCTTACTGATCATTTCAGCACCGTCAAGTCCCCGCGGCTTCCGCGTCCGCTACGTGCCGGCCACCAGGCTCGTCAACGAGCTCGTCGAAGCCGCCGACGAGAAGCAGCTGTCCAAGACCATCGCCCGCTACGGCCGCGTCGATCCTTGACGAACTCGGCTACATGGAGCTTGACGCAGGGGCGCTGAGCGCTGTTTCAGGTCCTGACCGAGCGCGAGGAGAAGGACAGTGTCGCCATCGCCTCCAACGAGTCGTTTTCCACAGCGCACTCTGATCAGGGCAGCGCGGGCTCCTCGTCAGTGGCCAGACGGGCGTGACGCTCGACGTCATAACGCATGCCGTCGTACTCCAGTTTCTGGCGCTCGATTCCCTCCGACGCAAAGCCCGCAGCCAGAGCCACCCGGCATGAAGCCGGGTTGTTGACCCGATGCCCCAGCTCCAACCGGAAAACTCCTGCATCGTCGAAGGCCCAGCGGGCCAGCGCCTGGCAAGCCCCCGATGCGACGCCCCGGCCTCGCGCGCTCTGCGTCGTCCAGTACGACACCCAGCCCGTCGCATGGCTCCGATTCACGGCGCTCACCGCAACGTTGCCCAGCACGGTGTCCTCGCCATCGACCACCGCGAACGCGAAGGCGGCACCGCCGGCCCACTGATCAGACTGAACCGCCACCCATCTTTCAGCAGCGTCCAGCGACTCGATCGGCTCGCTGACCTGCCGCCTCATCACGGGGTCCGCGAAGGCGGTCAACACCGACCGCACGTCGCCGGCTGTCCAGCGGCGCAACCACAACCTCGAATTCACTGCTAAACGATCACGCACCCCGGGAGTCTCTCGCAGTCGGAGGTCCACGGCCAGCACTGCTTACGGGCACCCCAACGGACGTTCCCGCTCCATCGCGGCCAATCGGGCGATCTCACGACACCCGAGTGACATCAAAAAGTCACTGACATTGATCACGCCCCTGCCCGCCGCACAACGACTCCCGAAGTCACGCCGAAACGACTCTCTTTGAAACGGTCACAGCCAACGTCACATGTCCCGCCCCACACGTTGCCCGGCGCGGCCTCGTAGGTCAGCCGAGAGGGCTGTCCCGTAAGTGTTGGGCACGGGTGGGCCGAGAGTGACCGAGCAGCTCAGTTGACACGGGGGCTCCTGCCCGCTGCACAAGGGAATTCACAGGCATCCCGCGCAGCGCCTGTCTTATCCTGACCGCTGCCGTCCGTACCGGGACGGACCCGACGAAGGGGCGGCGGAGTGCCGGACGTGTACAAGATCATGCTGGATGCCGAGTTGAGCAAGGCGTTCGACGTGTGGTCCGGCTATCTGAACGCCCGAACTGGCGAGGATCCCCAGGTTCGTGCACGACTGCGCTCCACGTTGCAGTCGGCCCGCGCGGCAGCCGCCGAGGGCGAGCCCGGGTCTGCGCGCGCCTTGGTGGCGGAGATGTACGACGACGCCCGAGAAGCAGGCCTGCCCTGGGCTCCCGTACGGCCTGACTCCTGCGCAGCGGACCAGCAGGCTCGCGACTACGCCAAGGACGAACTGCGGCAGGTGCTTCCAGTGGACCTGCGCGAGGATCTCGACAGCATCGCGCTCCACCTGAGAGTAACGGGCCGCCGCCTCCGGACCGTCCCCGGCCTTGACGCCGCCACCCACCAGGAGATCCTCTACATCTCGGCCCGCGCCGGGATGGCCCTCGATCTCGCCCACCCGAGAGCAGCGCGACGGGAACTCGAACGCCTCGAAGCGATTGCGCGACGCTGCGTAGGTTGACGTAGTACGGGGGTTCGTGTCCGTCGTCGTACAGCTCCACGTCGTAGGTGCGGTAATCGGCGTGTCCCATGCACAATTCAGCCCCGTCTGACCGCGCTGAAGGGGGCGGCACAATATGCCCATGGATCCGAGCAGCCAGATCATCGTCGCCTTGGACTGCGACAACCGTGTCACCGCCGACGCTGTCGTCGAGCAACTGGGCGGCGGGTGCCGTTTCTACAAGGTCGGTCTGGAACTGCTCACCGCCGCGGGGCCGGACGTCATCAAGGACCTCGTCGCACAGGGCAAGGGCGTCTTCCTGGACCTCAAACTCCTCGAGATCCCGAACTCGGTCGCCGGGGCGGTTCGCGCTGCGGGGACATTGGGCGTGTCCATGGTCACCGTGCACGGCATGGGCGGCAGCAGCATCATGTCGGCAGCGGTCGATGCCGCCCGCGACTTCCCCGGGCTGCGCATCCTCGCTCTGACCGTGGTCACCAGCATGACCGACGCGGACCTCACCGACATCGGTGTCGGCGAAACGGTGGACGAGCAGGTGCTCCGGTTGGCCCGCCTGGCGCGGACGGCTGGATGTCACGGCGTGATCGCCTCGCCGCAGGACGTTGCGGCCTTGCGCAGCACCCTGGGTCCTGATGCCCTGATCGTCACTCCGGGAGTCGCGCTGCCTGGTGAATCCGCGGCCGGACACGCCCGTCCCGGGACACCACGTGCGGCGATCACCGCTGGGGCATCGCACGTCGTCGTCGGCCGGACGGTCACTCGTGCCGCTGACCCGGCGGCCGCATTCCGTCTCGTCCGGGAGAGTCTGGCTCCCTAGGGCGCGAATCGAAAGTATCTCCGGAGCGGTCGTCGGGCCGCTCGGCTACGGTGCAGCCATGGCGAACTTCGTACTCATCGCAGGTGCGCGACTCGGATCGTGGGCGTGGGACGATGTGGTGCCGTACCTGCGTGCGGCCGG